>NZ_CP076103.1:601473-902209 GCF_018732085.1 Lysobacter capsici
CACAGACGAGTAAATCTCCCCGGCATCCCGCGCCCTTCTCCCGCAACGCGGGAGAAGGTGGCCCGAAGGGCCGGATGAGGGCGCTCGCCCGTTACGACTTCTTCGGCGGCGGCAACGCTTTCGCATGCACCTTGTTGCCGTCGGCCAGCAGCGCGTTCGGCGCCAGCACCACGGTGTCGCCGGCCTGGATGCCGGTCAGCACTTCGACTTCGTTGCCTAGGTTGCGGCCCAGGGTCACGTCACGATACGACAGCGTCGAGTCCGCCTTCAAGGTCACCACCTGCACGCCGGTCGCGCGCTGGATCACGGTCGACACCGGCAGCACCACGGCCGGCGCGACGCGCGGCAGGTGCAATCGCGCCGAGCCGACCATGCCGGCCGGGATGCGGCTGTCGGGGTTGGGCAGGCGCAGTTCGGTGCGCATCACGCCGGCATCGCGCGAGAGCGTGCGCGCGCTGCGCGCGACCTGCGCCTTGAACACCTGGCCGGGCAGTTCCGGGAAGCTCACGTCGGCTTCCAGTCCGTTCTGGATCTGCATCGACACGTTCTGCGGCACGTCGACCACCACCCGCAGCGGATCGAGCACGGCGATCTCGAACATCGGCACGGTCGAGGAGGCCGAATCGCCGACCACCCGATCGCCGCGTTCGACATTGCGCGCCACCACGACACCGGCGAACGGCGCGCGCACCGACTGGAACGACTGCCGTTCGATCGCCGAGGTCAGCCGCGCCTGCGCCGCGTTGTGCGCGGCCACGGCGACGTCGTAATTGCCCTTGCGGTCGCTGAAGTATTCCTTCGACACCGCGCCGGTGCCGATCAGGGTCTGGGCGCGGTCGTAGTTGACCTTGGCCAGTTCCTGGTCGGCGGCGGTCTGCGCCAGCAGCGCGCGCGCTTCGCGCACCGACTGGTCGATTTCCGGCGCCGAGATCGTCGCCAGCACCTGGCCGGCGTCGACCTTGTCGCCGAGTTCGACCTTGCGTTCGCTGACGAAACCGGTCGCGCGCGCGTACAACTGCGCCGACTCGCCGGCCTGCGCGCGCGCGGGCAGGGACAGATCAAAGGCGGCATCGGCGGCCTTGGCCTGCACCGTGAGCACTTCGGGCAGGGCGTTGGCCGGCGTGGTCTCGGCGTCGCTGCGGCTGCAGCCGGCGAGCACGGTCAGCAGCGCGGCGGCCAGGGCGAGGCTCAGGCCGGCCCGGTCGAGCGGGTGGGAGACACGGATCGAGCGGTTCATGGAGCGACTCCTGCGGGGGCGCCGGCGCTGTCGGAGGATTCGTCCTCGACGCGCGGCTTACGACGGCGGCCGACGACGGCCAGGATAGAGGGAACGAGAATCAAGGTGGCGGGCGTGCCGAACAGCAGGCCGCCGATCACCGCGCGGCCGAGCGGCGCGTTCTGTTCGCCGCCGTCGCCCAGGCCGATCGCCATCGGGATGATGCCGAGCACCATCGCGCTGGCGGTCATCAGCACCGGACGCAGGCGCACCGCGGCCGATTCGTACGCGGCCAGTTCCGGATCGTGACCGTCGGCGATCAGGCCGCGGGCGAAGCTGGTGACCAGCACGCTGTTGGCGGTCGATACGCCGATCACCATCATCACGCCCATCAGCGCCGGCACGCTCAGCGGCGTACCGGTCACCCACAGGCCGACGGCGGCGCCGGCGATCGCGATCGGCAGGCCCGACATCGCCACCGCGGGTTGAATCCACGACTGGAAGTTCACCACCAGCACCAGAAACACCAGGATGGCGGACATCACCAGGCCGGTCGCGAGTTCGCCATAGGCGCTCTGCATCTCGCCGGCCTGGCCGACGATCTCGATGCGGTTGCCGGGCTTGAGCTTGCTGTTGAGTTCGCCGGTGATCTTCGTGAGCTGGTCGTAGATCGAACCCAGGTCGGTGCCTTCCACGTTCGCGATCACGCTGATGGTCGGCGCCAGGGTGGTGCGGGCCACGCTGGCCGGCACCTGGCGCGCGGTGACCGTGGCGATGTTGCGCAACAGCACCGCTTCGCCGTTGGCGCCGATGCGCAGCGGCGAGTTCATCAGCGCGTCGATGTTTTTCAGATTGTTGATCGGCGCCTGCACCTGCACGGTATAGGCGATCGCGTTGACGGTGTCGGTCCAGTACACCGGCGACACCGTGCCGGCCGAACCGAGCACCGCGAGCACGGCGCGGCTGGCTTGCTGCGCATCAAGGCCGAGTTGCGCGGCGCGGGTGCGGTCGATCTTGACCTGGTATTCGGGCAGATCGAGCACCTGGCGCAGGGCGATGTCGACCGCGCCGGGCACCTTGTGCAGGCGCTGTTCGATCTCGCGCGCCATCGCCAGATTGCCGGGCACGTCGCGGCCGATCAGGCGCACTTCGAACGCCGCCGCGGCCGAACCGGCCAGGGTGCGGCTGGTCGCGTCCGGCGGACGCTCGAACAGCTTGGCTTCGGGGAAACGCTCGGCGATGCGCTTGCGGATCTTGACCAGGTAGTCGTGGCTGTTGGCGTGCGGCGAGCGCAGCTGCAGCATGATCTCGGCTTCGAACGAACCCACCACCGCGCTGTCGACCAGCGACAGGTTGACCGCGTCGGGCACGCCGATCTGTTCGTACACGGTCTGCAGTTCCTGCGGCGGAATGATCGAGCGGATCTCGCGCTGGATCTCGCTGAGCTTGGCCGCGGTTTCCTCCAGGCGCGTGCCCGACGGCAACCGCACCTGCATGCGCAGCTGGCCGGCGTCGACCTGCGGGAAGTATTCGCGGCCGAGCGAGGCGGCGGCGAGCGCGCCGACGCCGAACACCAGCACCGCGACCACGGTCAGCACCAGGCCGTGATGCCCGAGCTTGATCAGCAGCGCGTGGTGCTTGTCGCGCAGCGAATCGAGCACGTGCTCGACCTTGTGGTTGATCTTCAGCAGCAGCTTTTCCGGCGCCCAGCGCGGGTTGGCGCGGCTCTTGATGTCGGCCGGCAGCAGCATGTAGCACAGCACCGGGATCAGCGTGCGCGAGAGCAGGAACGAGGCCAGCATGGCGAAGATCACCGCCAGCGCCAGCGGGGTGAACACCCACGCCGACAGGCCGGTCATCAACAGGATCGGGGTCAGCACGATGCAGATCGAAATGGTCGAGACCATTTCCGGGAACACCACTTCCTTGGCGCTGTCCAGGATCGCGGTGCGCACGTCCTTGCCCAGCGCGATGTTGCGGTTGGTGTTCTCCACGTCGACCACCGCGTTGTCGACCAGGATGCCGATCGCCAGCGCCAGGCCGCCCAGGGTCATGACGTTGAAGGTGTAGCCCAGCAGATGCAGCATCGCGATCGACGACAGCAGCGCGAGCGGAATCGCCGACAGCACGATCATGCTCGACCGCCACGAACCGATGAACATCAGCACCACCAGCGCGACCAGCAGGCCGACCAGCAGCGCTTCGTGTTCAATCGAGCTGATCGCGTTGTCGACGAACACCGACTGGTCGAAGATCGCGTGGATGCGCGTGCCCGGCGGCGCCGAGGCTTCGATCTCGGGCAGGCGCTCGCGCACCGCGCGCACGATCTCTACAGCGGACGCGCCGCCGAGCTTGATCAACGCCACCGACACCGCGCTGGAGCCGTCCATGCGCGCGACGTTGGTCTGCAGCGCACCGCCGTCGCGCACCGAGGCGACGTCGCGCACGTAGATCACCGTGCCGCCGCGCGACACCACCGGGATGTCGAGGAATTCGGCCGCGGTCGCCGGGCTGGTGTCGATCGAGATCTGCATCTCGCGCTGGCCTTCGCGGATCGAACCCGACGGCAAGGTCGGGCTGCCGCGTTCCAGCGCGCCGGTCACGTCGGCCGGGGTCAGGCCGTAGGTCTGCAGCTTGGCCGGATCGAGATCGACCATGATCTGCCGCGGCGCGCCGCCGTAGGGCAGGGTCATGCGGATGCCGGGAATGGTCTGGATCTGCGAACGCAGCTGCAGGCGCGCGTAGTCGTACAACTGCGCCTCGGTCAGCGAATCCGACGACAGCACCAATTGCAGCACCGGCGTGCTCGACACGTTGTTGCGCACCACCAGCGGCGGCGAAGTACCCGGCGGCATGCGCCGCAGGATCGTCTGCGAGACCGCGGTGATCTGCACCAGCGCGCGGTCCAGGCTCACGGTCGGCTGGAAATCGATGCGCACGATGCTGGCGCCGTTGATCGTTTCCGAACGAACCTCTTTAAGGTCGTCGACGGTGTTGAGGATCGCCGCCTCGGAGAACGAGGTCATCTTCGCCGCGACGTCGGCCGCCGGCAGGCCGGTGTAGGTCCACACCAGATTGATCGAGGGAATCCCGACCTCGGGAAGGATGTCGGTCGGCATCTTGCGCGCCGACAGCACGCCGAACAGCAGGATCAGGATCGCCAGGACGCCGATGGTGTAACGGCGGCTCAGGGCGTATTGAACAATCCACATCGTGAGGGGAGTCCGATTGAAGGAGCCGACGGCTGGATGAGTGGTGCGAAGTGTCCGCGCCTGGCGATCGGGCCGCAGCCGTGTCGCGTGGAACGGTTCGTATGCAGGCCGCAACGCTGGCGATGCGCCGCGCAAGGGACGGTGAAGAAACGAACAACCAAGAGCCGAACAACGAAGAACCGAACAACGAAGAACCGCAAGCTCTGGCGGCACTCTAGGCGCGGCACGCGTACGCGAAGCTGTCGTTTGGCTGACAAATTCGTCAGCTGCGGACGTGAGGATACGAACGGGCACTGCGGGCGGTCCGCGCGAACGCGTGGGCGGGGCGTCTGCGATCGTTGCGCGTGGCGTGTTGGGGGCGTATCGAGTGTGGGGTTGGGCTGGACCTCGCTCGCTGTTGGACCGGCGGCATCCGTTCGCGTTTCCGCCCGGCCCGCTCCGGGGCTCGCGCGACCACCGCCGCTACCCGGCGTACCGTCGAGGCGGGCGTCGGGTCAAAGGTGTCGACCAGCGTTCGCTGGCCAGGGTGCAACGGGGAGTGCGGTTACGTTAGTCGCACACTCGCGCGTGCGTTAGTACATTACTGTCGCATCGTTGCCTATTTCTGCAATTTGGCTGGATCGGCACAGCTTGCGGGCAGATTTGTACCGATGGCGGGGCGGCGGGTCGTCGTTCGGGAAATCAGGTGGATCCAGACTTTTGCCCGATCCCCGGCGGCCGGCGAAGCGGCGCGGTCCGCGGCTTGGGGCAGGCTGCTGGATTGCCTGATCGGATGGCGCCGAGGCGTTGCTGCGTCGTGGTCGCAGGCGCGCGGGGTCGCTGCCGATGCGGCCGGCGAGCGCGTGGCCCACGGCTTCGCAAGCGCCCGCGCGCTGGCATACTCCAGGCTCAGGGAATCGCTCGCACCGAGCCGCGTCACGACAGGGAGACACACGTCGATGGTCAACATCCGGATCCCGGCCTGGCTGGCAATGGCGATGCTGTTGCCCGCAACCGGCTTGTTCGGCGCCTGCGCCGCGAAACAGCCGCACGAACCCTCGCCTCCGTCCGAACCTGTGAAGGTCAGCGCCGCCATGTCCGAAACCATCCCGTCTTCGCCGCCCGCCGCCGGCGCGCAAACGCTCACCGCGCAAGAAGCCGGGCACCGGCTGCTGACGTTGATCGACAGCCTCAGGACACCGGCGGATTTCAGCCTGGACCGCTTCAAGACGGTCATGCGCCTGCCCGAGCCGTCGACCGAGGACGCCGGCGAACGCGAGCCGGGCTACGAAGGGTTTTCCGAAGCGATCGCCGGCAGCGACTGGTCGCAGACCATCGCCTACTCCGACGATCCGTCGTCGGCGGACGCGAAGAAGATCGAATACCGCCTCGACTACGAAGGCGCCCAGGCCGATCAGGACCAACTCGATCTGGGCCCGGCCTGCGCGATGGACTACGCGGCCTATCGGCGCGCGCTGCTCGACATGGGATTCCAGGAAGGCCCGGCGACGCCGAGCAAGATCGAATACGCCACGCGCGGCACCTTGTCGCAGGCCTTCCGGCGCGGCGGGTTGAACGTGGACATCGTGACCCAGCGCGAATCGGCCGCGTCCGAAGCCAAGCGCGCGCATGCCTGCGTGCGCAGCATCGAGGTGCGCCTGAATGCCGCGGCCGCGGCCCAAGAGGAGGGCTGAGCCATGCCGGGCCCTAATCCTCAGCTGACCGCGGCGCTCAATCAGTTCGCGCTGGAACCGGGCGTCACCCCGGAACAGGCCGCGCAGTTGCGCGCGGCGATCAACGCCACCCCAACCTTGTTGAACAGCCTCAATGCCGACGCGGCCAACGGCCACCTGCGCAGCTTCGCGCTGGCGCCGCCCGGGCCGGCGTCGGTCGGCCAATACGATATCGCCAGCGGCAAGGTCACCCTGCCGGCCGAGGTGCTGACCGGCGCCACGCCGGTCAATCCGGACCTGCGCGCGGTGTTGAAGCTGCAGGACATGAGCCTGCGTTTCGCCCACACCGCCAACGTCACCCCGGACATGCACGCCAACCTGGAGCGCACGCTCAACGGGTCGCCGGTGTTGATCGACCAGTTCAAGAACGCGGTGCGCAACGAGAGCCAGCGCGAGTTGCGCGGTTTCGCGCTGCACACCGATCCCGGCGCCGGCGGCAGTTACGACCCGACCACGCGGACCATGAACCTGACGCCGGCGAGCCTGTCCACGGCCACCTTCGACCAACACAACATGAGTTTCGTGCTCGGCCACGAGATGGAGCACGGCTTCAACCGCGCCGGCATGAACACGGCGCGCGATCAGTTCGACGCCCGGGCGCGGCAGATCGCCTCCGACGCCAACCCGATCAACGACTACACCGCGCCGAGCGTGCGCTGGATGCAGTCCAATCGCAACGACGAAGCCGAGGCCCACATCGCCGGCTGGAACGCGATGCTGAGTTACGAAAAACAGCGCAGCGGCAATCCGAACGCCGGTCTGACCGAGATGTGGAACAACGCCAACCGCGGGCGGGTCGAGGACTTCCTCGAACTCGATGCCGCCGGCACGCCGGTGGCGCGGGCCAATCTGACCTTCAACGCCGACAGCAGCCTGACCAGTTCGCCGACCAATGTCTCGACGATGGGCCAGTACTACTTCGATCAGAAGCCGGTCGGCACGCCGGGCGTCGCCGCGCACGCCACCGTCGACCTGGGGCCGCACGGCCATTCGGATTACGCCAATCTCTACGGCGCCGGCATCGTCGGGCGCGCGATCTGGTTCGAACAGAACGTCGCGGTGCCCAAGCACGGCGCCGCCTCGCGCATGCATCTGAACTTGAACAGCCTGGGCGTGAGCGAAACGCTGATGGAGGAGAACGGCATCTTCATCCGCGCCGGCTCCGGCACCGCATCGCAGGCCTATCGCGACACCAGCACCACGCCATCGGTGGCGGGCCGGTTCGATCACACCTTCGACGGACCGCACAAGCAACAGCACGTGCCGATCGACGCGTCGCTCGCGCGCGAGGGCGAGCGCCCGGCGCCGGGCGGCGTCGGCGAGGGTCCGGCGCGCGGCGACGCGGCGCCGGGACGCGCCGCGGGCGCGGTGCTGTCCGATCCGGAGCATCCCGGCCACGCCATGTACAACGGCGCGCTGCAGGGGCTGCGGCAGTCGGTCAACATCCCGCCGGGCACCTTCCAGCCGCACGACGAGGAGCGGTTGGCCGCCGGCATCGTCGCGCAGGCGCTCAATCAACGCGACGCCTTCCCGGCCGCGCGCATCGACCACGTGGTGTTCAACCGCGACCGCAGCATGCTGATCGGCGTGCAGGGCCCGCTCAACGACCCGACCCATCATCTGGCCGGCGTGAACGTGCAACGCGCGATCGCGACGCCGGTCGAACAGTCCTCGCAGGCCAGCGGGCCGGCGTTGCAGTCGCTGCAGCAGGGCCAGGAGGCCGCGCGGATTCAGGCCGAGACCCAGGGCACGCAGGCCCAGGCGCGCGGGATGCAGCAGTAGCCCCCGGGGCGATGACCTGGTTGGCGTGGTTGCGCATTGCCGGCCTGCGAAGGCCCGCGCGCGAACCCCGGCACTTCGTGCAAGCCACGCAATCTTTTGTGGGAGGGGCTATCTGCCCCGACGCTCTTTTCTCAGATCGCTTCGAATCTTGAATTGCGTCGCTTGTGATCGAAAAGCGTCGGGGCAGATAGCCCCTCCCACGCAGACCTCAAGACTCGCTGCGATGGGCAAGCTCGCTGCTCGGGACGGGCGGCGGCGCGGTCGCGGGCCCTCCATGCGGTCGCCGCCACGCTCGGCCGGCCTATTCCCGTCGCATCCTTGCCTATTTCTGCAAACCGGCCGACTAAGCACAGTCTGCGGCCGGATTCGTACCGATAATCGAGGCAACCCGACACTGTACGGGACGCCATGAACGCCAATACCTCCGCCGAATCGATCGCGCAACGCGGCAGCTGCGCCGCGCAGGCCGAACTGGTCGACCGGATTGCCCGATTGACCGACAGCGACGGCGTCCACGCCACCGCGGTGCGGCCGCTGCACCTGATCCGCATGAGCGCGCCGACCGAGTGTTCGCCGTCGGTGTACGAGCCGCGCCTGTGCGTGGTCGCGCAAGGCCGCAAGGTCGTGACCTTGTCGGGCCGCACCTACCACTACGACCCGCTCAACTACCTGGTGGTGTCGGTGACGCTGCCGATGATCGGCCAGGTGGTCGAGGCGACGCCGGACAAACCGTATCTGTGCCTGCGCCTGGACATCGACCCGGCGCAGATCGCCAGCCTGATCGTCGATGCCGGCCAGTCGCCGGCGATCGATCATGGCCATGGCGGCAACGGCGTCGACCTGGGCCTGTACGCGGCGCGGGTCAACACGACCCTGATGGACGCGGTGCTGCGGTTGATGCGCCTGCTCGACACGCCGCAGGACCTGCCGGTGCTCGCGCCGATGGCCTTGCGGGAAATTTTCTATCGCGTGCTGATGGGCGACCTCGGCCATCGCCTGCGCGCGCTGGCGCTGACCGACAGTCGCTCCAGCCGCATCGCCAAGGCCGTGGCGGTGCTGCGCCAGTGCTACCTGCAGCCGTTGAGCATCGACGAACTGGCCGAGCAGGTGCATATGAGCACCTCCTCGCTGCACCATCAGTTCAAGGCGGTGACGACCTTGTCGCCGCTGCAGTTCCAGAAGCATCTGCGCCTGCACGAAGCGCGGCGCCTGATGATGGTCAGCGGGGTCGAGGCGGTGACCGCCGCGCATCGGGTCGGTTACGAAAGCCCGTCGCAGTTCTCGCGCGAGTACAAGCGATTGTTCGGTGCGCCGCCGCGCGCCGAGGTGGTGTTGGCGCGGGGCATGCCGCAGGGCTGAGCCTGCATCGCGATCCGGCGATGCCTCGCGCGTCGCGATACGCCTGTCCGTGCCGATACGTTCGCCGCTGCTCGTCGAAATCTTCCGCGACACCGATGCGACGCCCGCGACTGCGCGAGCGCGTTTGCGCGACCAACTGAATCGTCGCGAAAAGTTTCGTATGAAACCGCATGCCGCATGCCGCATGCCGCATGCCGCGCGGCGCCGCGACCTGCGTGTCGCGATGCACGCACGCAGTCGCGAATGAACAAACGCGCGACGCGCGAACTGGGTAGGGCGTTCGCCACGCACTTGCGTTTCGCGCGCGGCGCAACGCGTGCACGCCGCGGCGATATGAAAAATCGTGCTGTCAAAATAAGTGCCACGGTGATGGGGGGACGTCGCACTTTTTGCGTTTGAGGATTGAGCGCGACGAAAACTCGATCCCTTCCTCCCCCCTGATCGTCGCACTCCCACCGCCGTTCCCTTTCCCGCACCCAGGTCTTTGCGCCTCGGCCGTGCCACGGGCTTGTGCCCGTCGGCAGCGGACGAGCATGACTGCAAATCCGCATCAGGAATCAACGAATGAACAAGATGTCGTCGAAGAAATTCGCTGTGCTCGGTCTCGCCGCGGCCTGTGCCACGGTGCTGTTGTGGTCGCGCAACGAAGCGCCAACACCGGGCGCGCCCGCGTCCGGCGCGCTCGCCAATGCCGCGGGCGCGGCGCAGGCGTCGGGCTCGCTGCCCGCGCCGGGCTGGCAATCGGTCGCGATGACCGCGGCGACGCCGCGCAACGACGCGCAGGCCAAGCTCGGTAGCGGACAGTTGCTGCAGGCGGTGCAATGGCTGGCGCAAGACCCGTCGGCGTCGTCGCCCTCGGCGTCCGCGGCGAACAACGGTAGTGCGGCGAACGGCGCGGCTTCGCGCAACACGGTGCCGGTCGCCGCGCAGATCGCCGCGCTCGATCGCGCCGGCATCCCGCTGCGCTTTCGCGACGGCGAGAAGGTGAAGATCAACGTCGATCTGGCCCTGACCCACGATGAGGTCAGCAATGCCAGCCTGCTCGACCGCGCCACCTCGACGCTGCGCGAGACCCTGCTCGCCGCCGGCCTGCAGGCGCAGCAGATCAACGGCTCGCCGAGCCTGGAGGCGTCGGTGCCGCTGGCGCGGCTGGAATGGGTCGCGAGCCTGCAGTCGGTTTCGCAGGTGTCGCTGATGGCGATGTCGCGGACCACCGCCTTCAGCGACGGCGCCACCGCCAGCAACATCGACCAACTGCGCGCGCTCGGCAACTACGACCAGCTTGCCGCGAATCTGCGCAAGGACCTCAAGGGCGAGGGCCTGACCATCGCCATCGTCGACCACTTCAACAATCTCAACGGCGCGGTCAAGGCCTTGCAGGATGCGGCGGAGTGGCCGAAGAACACCGCGGCGGAAGCCGACAAGCTGACTCTGACCCGCTCGACCAGCGGCGTGTTCGGTTATCGCGGCGTGGCCCATGGCAACGCGGTCACCGAGATCGCCTACGACATCGCACCCGCGGCCAAGTTCCGCCTGTACGACAACACCGGCGCGGCCGATTGGGTCAGCGCGATCCAGGACGCGGCGAACCTGAGCGCGCAGAACCTCGCCCAGGGCGCGCCGCGCGCGCAGGTCATCACCGCATCGCTGGGCTTCAACCTGTCCGCGCCGGGCGACGGCACCGGCATCGGCAGCGATCTCAAGGGCCTGTACGAAGCCATCGACGCGGCCAAGAACAACGGCGTGATCGTGCTCAACGCGGCAGGCAACGAGGCGCAGGTGCATTGGGACGGCGACAGCACCGCCGGCGCCGGTGCGAACGTGCTGCAGGATTTCGTGGTCGGCAACGTCGGCGCCAACGGCGCGGCGATCGTCGACAGCGTCAATCCGCTGACCATCGGCGGGCAGTACAACGGCTGTGTCCCGGTCGGCGCCAAGAGTCAGGCCGACAAGGACGCGTTCGAGATCGACGTGTGGCTGGGCTGGAACGACTGGACCAGCGCGAACAACACCACCAACGCCGACTACAAGCTCGAGCTGGTGCGCTGGGCCGACGAGGTCAGGCGCAATGGACGCCTGGTCACCGCGGCCGGTTGGGTCGCCGCGACCCAGTCCGACGACCTGCAGAACGGTACGGCCGGCCAGCAGCCGCTGGAATTCATCGCCTATCAGCCGCCGGCCGCGAGCAAGACCACGCAGTGCGACGGTCTGTTCAACGCGCGCTTCTCCGGCGGCGGCAAGTTCGGCGTGCGCATCACCCGCAAGACCGCGGGTGTCAGCAACTTCCTGCGGCTGATGAACGCCGGCTACAACTTCCAGTACGCGGTGCAGGACCGCTCGCTGATTCATCCGGCCGATGCGGCCAGCGTGATCACGGTGGCGGCGCTGGACGCGGCGACTTCCAACCTGGAGGACTACAGCTCGCGCGGTCCGGTGCTCGCCGCCGGCGGCGCGCGTCCGAACGGCCAGGCCGCCGGCAACGCCAAGCCGGACCTGGCCAACTTCGCCAATGTCGACACCGTGTCCTACGGCGACAACGCGTTCAACGGCACCTCCTCGGCGACGCCGCACGTGGCCGCGCTCGCATTGCTGGGTCTGCAGCACCAGCGCCAGCTGACCAACGCCACCGTGCCGGCGGCCTTGCCGGCCAACGCGACCGCGCAGCAGAAAGCCGATCGCGCCGCGTTGCTCAAGCAGCGCAACGTCAACCTGTCCAGCTCGGTGTACGACTCGCTGGTGTACGTGGCGAGCACCGGCGGCAACGATCTGGGCGCGGCCGGTTTCGATGCGAGCTACGGCAACGGACGCTTGAAGTTCCACGCGCGGTCCGAAGCCTGCTTCCTGTCGGCGACCTACGACGCGGCGTATCGCTCGCTGCTGCCCGCGCAGGCCAATCCGCTGCCGGCCGGACAGAAGACCTACGACCAGCTGCGTGCCGACAACAGCGCGAGCTGCGCGGCCAACTGAGCCGCCGACGAAGCGGCTTGCGATCGTGCAAGCCGTTGGTGTGAATCGAGCGCGCGGGTCACCGCGCGTATCGATGGATGGGCAAGGCGATTCTTACCTGGCGAGCGCAAGCCGCGCAGGTTCCCCCGGCACCGGACGCGATGTCCGGTGCTCTTTTTCGACACCACCTGTCGCGGTGGTGTCGGCCTTTGCGATATCGCTGCGGTCGCAGTCGCGCAAGCCCGCGCTGCACTGCAAACAGGTCGCGCGCGTGCTCACCCACGCTCACCATCGCACTACCGCCGATAACGGAAAAACGCCGCGTATTTCATCGGGGCAATGCCTGCCGCTTGAATAGAGAACGCAATTGCGCGTTCGCGCAGGACAGCGTTTCGCGCTCAATCGCAAAGAAAGTTCGTTTAGTTTATTTCTGCGCGAACAGTCGCATTTTTTCGACGGACGCGTGGTAGCGTCTGCGCCCGACGCGACGTAGCCAGCGATTCGATCGCCAGCCATCCAACCTGGCTTGGGTTCCATCACCCGCAGCCTGCTGCGGTGCGCTGCCTGCCTCGCGGCGAAGCGAATCTTCGCTTCGTATCACCAGGGAGCAGGGGACTCGCCATGAATCATCGATACCGTCTTGGCCCGCAGCGGGTCGTGCCGTCGATCAAGCCGTTGATCCGGCCGTTGGCCGCAGCCACGTTCGTGTTCGCGCTCGCGGCATGCACCGACAGCCATCTCAAGCCCGAGCCGCACGACAGCCTGTCGCGCGCCGACATCCGCCAGCACGCGAGCGCCGCCACGCCGCTGCCGCCGTTGAGTTCGACGATTCCGCTCGAGATCAGCGTGCCGCAGTCCAATCCGAACCTGCAGGATTTGCAGGACGATTTCGATCTGTTCTCGTGGCAGTCGTTCATCGCGGTCAACTGGCCCGGCGGCAGCGACGGCAATCCCAAACCCGGCGCGAGCTTCGGCGCCAACGCGACGACGGTGTGGGAGAACTGGAAGGAAAGCCGCGACATCTTCCTGCCCGGCGGCGCCACGCCGCCGCCGTGGGGCCAGGACCCGCCGCCGCCGGACGTGTGCAAGGGCATGGGCAACGGCGTGTTGAACCTGACCCAGGTCGGCAAGACCCCGAACGTGCTCGACGAAAGCGGCGAGCCGTTCGAAACCGGTCCGCTGATCGATCAGAACGGCCAGTACGTGCGCTTCGCGATCATGACCAACCAGGACATGTTCAACACCATCGTCAGCGACGGTCTGTACAGCAAGGCCGGCCAGGAAAAATTCGGCAAGCCGGCCAACTTCGCCCAGCCCGCCGGTTCCAAGAACACCGGCGCGATCATGATCAAGTCGTCGTGGAAGGTGCTGGGCGGCAAGGACCAGGCGAGCCGTTTCCACACCATCCAGGCGCTGGTCTACACCAACCCCGGCGAACACGAAGGCGTGCAGGCTTCGTGCAAGTTGCAGACGGTCGGCCTGGTCGGTTTGCACATCGCGCACAAGACCGCCGGTGAGCCGCAGTGGGTGTGGTCGACCTTCGAACATGTCGACAACGTGCCGGTCGACGGCGAGCCGATCGACAAGTCGCAGTACAACTTCTACAACAAGAATTGCAGCGGAAGCTGCGCGGTCAACCAGCCGCCGGCGCGGCCGTGGAATCCGAACAACCCGCACACCCCGCCGAGCCAGATCATGCGCGAGGTCGCGCTGACCGCTTCGACCAAGTCGCTCAACGCGCGCTACCAGGCGCTGTTGCAGCAGACCTACCCGGGCACGGTGTGGGCCAATTACGAGCTGATCAGCACGCAGTGGCCGACCAACGCCAAGAACCCGACCGATCCGACCGGCAATCCGGCGCCGTCGTTCCTCGCCAACGCGACCTTGGAAACCTACATCCAGGGCAAGGTGCCGCAGGCCTCGTCGAGCTGCATGGCCTGCCACAACAACGCGACGATGACCAACGGTCTGACCTCGGACTTCACCTACCTGCTGCAGCGCGCGCAATAAGGAGCACGGACATGGTCGACTACATGGAGTACTTCATCCGTCTCAGCGTCGGGCTGACCGGATTCACCCGCGACGCGATCGCGCCGCAGATCGATCCGGTCGACATCAAGACCGTCTACTTGCAGGTGTTTCGCGACAAGCTGCCCAACGGCATGGCCGATCAGATCATCTGCGAGTACTACAACCTCAACCAAGCCGAAGGCGGCAAGGACGGCAACAACGAAGCCATCGCCGGCGCGCTGCTCAGCGGCACGTATCCGGCCGAAGTGCTGGCGCTGCGTCAGCTGATCTACCTGTGGTACATGGGCGCCTGGCCGACCGTGGTGTCCGACAATTCGCCCACCCGCGGCCAGACTTTCAGCGAAGTGATCTCGGCGACCAGCTACACCCAAGGCCTGGTGTGGCGGGTGATGCAGTCGCACCCGATGGGCAGTTCCAACTACACCTACGGCTATTGGGCGACCACGCCGCCGCCGCTGCAGGACTACCTGGAGAACCCGGCATGAGCATCACCATTCCAGCGGGCGGTTTCGACGTGGTGATCGTGGGCTCGGGCATCTCCGGTTCGATCATCGCCTACCAGCTCGGCAAGGCCGGCAAGCAGGTGCTGATCCTCGAAGGCGGCCCGCCGGTGCCCAAGAGCCGCGAAGACTATATGCAGACGTTCTTCACCGCGAATGCGAAGACGCCCGAGTCGCCGTATCCGCCGACCATGCAAGGCGCCGGCAGCGCGAGCAATCCGCTCGGCCAGCCCGACCCGGCCACGCTCAACACCCCGCGCTACACGGTGTTGCAGATCAACGCGTGGCAGAACCCGGCGCAGTGCTACTTCGTCTATCCGCCGCAGACCGCGACCCGCGCCGACGACCCGGAGATGACCTTCGCGTTCGGCAGTTCCTACGAACGCGTCGCTGGCGGCACCACCTGGCATTGGCTGGGTACTTCGCTCAATCACCTGCCCAACGATTTCCAGCTCAAGACCAAGTACGGCCAGGGCGTGGACTGGCCCGGCGGCGCGCAGTTCTATCAGACCTTGCTGCCGTACTACCGCAAGGCCACCGAAACCATCGGCGTGTCCTCGGACAAGCAGCCGATGGTCGATCTGTACAAGACCTTCGACGTGCAACCCGACGGCACCTACGGGCCGAACTACGATTTCCCGATGCCGGGCATCACCCCGTCCTTGAACGACGTGTTGTACGAAGGCAAGGTGACCTCGCTGAAGATCGACAACATCGGCCTGTTCGTCACCCCGACGCCGCAGGGACGCAACTCGCGGCCGGGCAAGCGCCGCCAGTGCGCGGGCAACACCAACTGCATTCCGATCTGTCCGATCCAGGCCAAGTACGACGGCACCGTGACCCTGGCCGAAGCGCTGCAGACCGGCAACGTGCAGATCCAGTACAAGACCGTCGCCAACAACATCCGCCTCAGCGGCGATCAGGTCAGCGGCATCGACTACCTGACCTACGACAGCCAGACCGGGCCGTCGACCGGCAAGGGCACCGCGGTCGGCAAGCGTTACGTACTGGCGGCGCACGCGATCGAAACGCCCAAGCTGCTGCTGATGTCGAACGGCAACCCGGGTTATCCCAACGGCGTGGCCAACCGCTCCGATCAGGTCGGCCGCAATCTGATGGATCACGTGATGTACCTGGCCTGGGGCCTGTCGAAGGACCCGATCTATGCCTTCCGCGGGCCGCTGTCGACCTCGGGTATCGAGTCGGTGCGCGACGGCGCGTTCCGCAACCAGCGCGCGGCCTATCGCATCGAGATCGGCAACGAAGGCTGGAACTGGGCGACCAACGATCCGTACACCACGCTTTCGGATTTCGTGTTCGGCCAGAACAACACCCAGTTGAACGGCGATTCGGTCAACCAGCAGGGGCAGGCGCTGCGTTTCGATCCGAACTTGCCGGCGTTCAGTCAGTTGTACGGTTCGAAACTGGTCGCCACGCTCAACAACGTCTATATCCGCCAGCTGCGCCTGGGTTATCTGATCGAGCAGTTGCCCGACCCGGACAACCGCGTGCAGTTGTCGAGCCAGTACAAGGATCATCTGGGCTTGCCGCGGCCGCAGGTCACCTATCGCATTCGCGAGAACTACGTGCGCAACGGCTTCGTCTCGGCCAAGGCGGCCTCGACCGAGATCTTCGAGGCGCTCGGCGCGACCGAGTACACCCAGGTGCCGGCGACGCCGGTGTTGAGCGGGTCGAGCCCGAGCCCGACCACGTTCCAGTACCTCGGCAATACCTTCACGTTCTACGGCGCCGGCCACATCATCGGCACCTATCGCATGGGCGACAGCGCCACGACCTCGGTGCTCAACGCGCGCCAGCAATCGTGGGACCACAGCAATCTGTACATGGTCGGCAGCGGCGTGTTCCCGACCACCGCCACCGCCAATCCGACCCTGACCATCGCCGCGCTGGCGTTGCAGGCGGCGGACAACATCCTCGCCGATCTCGGCTGACCCCGCGGGGACGCAGGATGCTGCAGGCAGGGCAGAGGAGGCCGCGTCCGGTGAGGGCGCGGCCTCGTTGCATCGCGCGGCCGCAGCGCGTCGTTGGCTAGCTGGCGAAGGCGAGCTGAGCTTTTGTGGGAGGGAGCTTTAGCCCCGACGCTTTTCGCTCAAGGGCGGTGTGAGCTTCGAGGCGATCGGAGAAAACAGCGTCGGGGCTAAAGCTCCCTCCCACAAAGATGGCGCGGCCTTCGCGAACGGGTTGACTTGCTGCGTCTGTGCGCAACAGCCGCTGCGTCGCCTCCGATAGGCGAAGGCGATGGCGCTTTTGTGGGAGGGAGCTTTAGCCCCGATGCTTTTCGATCAGGGGCGGTGCGAGTTTCGAGGCGATCGGAGAAAAGAGCATCGGGACTGAAGCTTCCTCCCACGGAAGATGGAGCCGCCTTCGCGAAGGGTTTGGCTTACTGCGTCTCGGTGCAACGGCCGCTGTGTCGCCTCTGACAGGCGCAGGCGAGGGCGCTTTTGTGGGAGGGAGCTTTAGCCCCGATGCTTTTCGATCAGGGGCGGTGCGAGTTTCGAGGTGATCGGAGAAAAGAGCGTCGGGGCTGAAGCTCCCTCCCACAAAAAAGCTCCCTCCCACCAATAAAGCTCCCTCTCACAGCAGCTGCCATGACGTTCGCGAAGGTTTGGCTCACTGCACCGCCCGCAACAACCGTTGCGCCACTTCGCGCAGTTGCGGCAAATGCTCGCCCGCATCGAGCAGTTCGAATTCCACCCCGGTCAAGGCCAGCAACGCGAGAATCTCCTCCGGCGTTTCGCCGCGCACATGCAGCAGGCAGCTGTGCTCGTCGATGGGTTCGAGCAGCCCGCACCACGGCGGCAGGGTCGGCGCCAGGGTTTCGGCCGCGCCGCGCAGGCGCGCGCGCATGGTCGGGCCCTGGTTCGGCTGGCTGATCGAGCGCTGCACGTACGCCGCCACGTCTTCGGGAAACTTGCGCGGGGCGAACGCGCCGCCGCCGCAGCGCAGCGCGACGATGCGGTCGGCGCGGAACAGGCGCCAGTCCTCGCGGCCGCGATCCCAGGCCAGCAGATACCAGCGGCGTCCGGCGCTGACCAGGCGCAGCGGTTCGATGCTGCGCTGGCTCGCGCGGCCGCCGCGGTCGCTGTAGTCCATCTCGATCAGCCGATGGTCGCGGCAAGCACCGGCCAGTTCGGTCAAGGTGTCGACGTCCGGGCCGGTGTCGTCGTGCGCCAGCGACACGGTCACCGAATACAGCGCGCTGACCCGCCGACGCAGCCGCGCCGGCAGCAACTGATCGAGCTTGCCGAGCAGGCCGACCGTGGTGTCCTCGATCCGCGCCACGCTGCCGGCGGCGCTGCGCAGCGCGACCACCATCGCCACCGCCTCGTCGTCGTCGAGCAGCAACGGCGGCAGCGAGGCGCCCGCGGCGAGCCGGTAGCCGCCGCCGACCCCCGTGGAGGCCTGCACCGGATAGCCCAGTTCGCGCAGCCGGTCGACATCGCGGCGCACGGTGCGGCCGTCGACTTCCAGACGCTCGCACAGCTCCGCGCCGGTCCAGTGACGGCGCGATTGCAGCAGCGACAACAGGCGCAGCAGGCGGGTCGAGGTCTTGAGCATGGGCGCAGTGTAAAACCTATTGAGGACATATCCTGTCCTCAATGGCTACTATCCTGTGACTGTCCCGGGCCCACCGCCCCTCGCCATCGGAGAACCGCCATGACCGTCGAGACCTACCAGGCCAGCTGCCACTGCGGCGCCATCCGTTACGAGGTCGACCTCGACCTGTCGGCCGGCACCTCGCGCTGCAATTGCTCGATGTGCAACAAGCTGCGCAAGTGGGGCGCGATCGTCAAACCCGATGCGTTCCGCCTGCTCAGCGGCGGCCCCGAGGACACCGGCACCTACCAGTTCGGCACCTTCAGCGGCACTTACCATTTCTGCAAGCATTGCGCGGTGCATGCCTACGGCACCGGCGAACTTGAGGTGCTCGGCGGCAAGTACTACTCGATCAACATCGCCTGCCTGGATGTGGATCATGCGGTGCTGGCGGCTGCGCCGGTGCAGTTCATGGATGGCTTGAACAACGATTGGTTCAACGTGCCGAAGATTACGTCGCATATGTGAGCGCGGGTTTGTCGCGGGTTCGCGGATGTTGAAGTGTCGCGGTCGCGGCTCGCGCCGCTCCTACATGGGCTACCTGTAGGAGCGGCGCAAGCCGCGACCGCGATACCTCGATTGCGACGCAAGCATCGAAGCCCCAGCGCAACCCCGCGACGCGTGCGACCATGCATCCCTCAATCGCCACGTCGCCGCAATGGACACCAACGCCCTCAACAAACACTGCCGCGCCTACCCGGGCGCCGAGGAAGTGCTGCACGCGGCGCCGTCCAATATCCTGGTCTACAGCGTCGGCGGAAAATTCTTCGCCTACTTCAAGACCAGCGAACCCGAGCGCTGGCGTTTCAGCTTCAAGACCACGCCGGAACGGTTCGTCGAACTCACCGACATGCCCGGCGCCAAGCCGGCGCGGTTCATGGGCCGCTATCACTGGGTGACGGTGGTGGAGGTCAAGCGCATGCCGGCGGACTATCTGCTCGAACTGGTCGACTGGTCGTACCGACGCGCGCTCGGCAATCTCAGCCGCAAGCGCCAGGCCGAGGCGCTGGCCGATGCGAGCGAGGAACAACGCCTGCGGCTGACGCCTATCGCGCCGACGAAAGCGCGCCCAAGACTTGTAACGCTGCATCCACCCGCGCATCGAGGGCGTGGCCGTAGTTGAGCCGCAGGCAATGCGCATAGCCGCGATTGGCCGAGAACATCGGCCCCGGCGCGATGCTGATGCCCTGTTGCGCGGCGCGGCGTTGCACGGCCAGGGCATCGCTGCCTTCGGGCAATTCAATCCATAGGAAATAGCCGCCGTCGGGCCGGGTCACCCGGGTGCCTTGCGGAAAATAGCGCGCGACCGCATCGAGATACGCTGCCTGCTGCGCGGCCAGCGTCTTGCGCAGGCCGCGCAGGTGGCGGTCGTAACCGCCGCGTTGCAGATAGCGCGCGATCGCCAGTTGCGCCGGCACGCACGTCGCCAAGGTATTGGTCAACTTCAGCCGCGCCACCCGCTGCGCATAGCGCCCCGGCGCGGCCCAGCCGATCCGGTAGCCCGGCGCGAGGGTCTTGGAAAACGACGAGCAATGCAGCACAAGGCCGCGTGTGTCGAAAGCCTTGGCCGGCGCCGGCCGATGCGCGCCGAAATGCAGTTCGCCGTAGACGTCGTCCTCGATCAGCGGCAGCTCATGGCGCGCCAGCAATTCGACCAGTTCGCGCTTCTTCGCCTCGGGCACGGTGCTGCCGAGCGGGTTCTGGTAATTGGTCATCAGCCAGCACGCGGCCGGCGCGTGGCGGCGGATCGCCGCGTCCAGCGCGCCCAGCTCGATGCCTTCGCGCGGATGGGTGGGCACTTCGATCGCGTGCAGGCCGCGGCGTTCCAGGGTCTGCAAGGCGGCGTAGAAGCACGGCGATTCGACCAGCACCGCGTCGCCGGGACGGGTCACCGCGGCGATGGACAGGTTCAGCGCTTCGATCGCGCCGTTGCACACCACCAGGTCGTTGGCGCCGATCGGCACCGCGCCGATCCGGTAGCGCAGGGCGATGTGCCGGCGCAGTTCGGCGTTGCCCGGGGTGAGGTCGTCGACGGTGCTGCGCGGGTCCAGATGCACCGCTTCGTGCGCCATCGCGCGGCCGAGCCGGGCCAGCGGAAACAGGGTCGGGCTCATGAACGCCGAACCCAGCGGCACGATGTCGCGCGCCATCGCCGATTCGAGCACTTCGAACACCAGTTCGCTGACATCGACCGCGCGCGCCTGGCCGTCGGGCTGCGAGGCAGTGTCGGGCTCGGGCGGCATCGCGCGCGCGCGTTCGCTGACGTAGTAACCCGAGCGCGCGCGCGGCTCCACCAGCCCCTGCGATTCGAGCAGGTAATACGCCTGGAACACGGTGGCCGGGCTGAGCTTGCGCGCCGCGCTGGCCTGGCGCACCGAGGGCAGGCGCTGGCCCGGGCTCAGCAGGCCCTGGCGGATCGAGCGGGCGATGTCGTCGGCTAGGGCTTGGTAGCGTTTCATGCTTTTGGCGGGAATCGGGAGTCGGGAGTCGGGAGTCGAGGCTTCGAGGTCTTTGTGGGAGGGGCTTCAGCGCCGATGCTTTTCGATCAGGGGGCAGTGAGAGCTTCCGGCGAGCTGAGACAAAAGCATCGGGGCATGAAGCCCCTCCCACGGAGACCTCGAAACCTCCAAGGCGGGTGGCGGCTTTTCCGATTCCCTATTCCCCATTCCCTATTCCCGGCCCCTCCCAACTGATCTGGTTTTTTATCCAAAAACTGATTCTATGCAATCTGAGCCAGTAGGCGAACAATGGACCCCGCAGCAAAAGCTGCGCCACGCCCCAACGCCCCGCGCTCGCCATGAACCCGCAAGTCGAACTCAATCTGGCCCTGATCCTGTTCGTGCCCTGGTTTTCGATCCTCGCCTGGCTGTTCTGGGCCTATCCGCGCCAGCCGCGCGGCGCCCTGCGCACCGTCTACGACAGCGCCAGCCTGATCGTCTCCACCCTGGTTGCCGGCTGGGGCATGCACTGGAGCATGTACAACGCCGACCCGCACGCCGGCGCGATCTGGAAACAGGTGCTCGCCACCTCGGTCGCCTACGGCCTGTTCCTGGGCTTGATGACGGTCGCCATCGTGGTGCGCTGGCGCTGGCTGCGCGCGCGCACGGCCGCCGCGGCAACGTCCGCGTCGCCCTCCCCCGAAGACCACTCGCGCCCGCTCCCGGGCAAGGTCGAATCATGAAGATCCTGTTCGTCGCCGCCTTCCTGTCGGTGATCGTCTACAACCTCGGTGCCGGCCTGTACTACATGCTGGTCGACAAGGGCGCCAGCAAACGCACGGTCAACGCCCTGACCCGGCGCATCGGCTTTTCGATCGCGCTGATCGCGCTGGTCGTGGTGGGCATCGCCACCGGCGTGGTCCAGCCGCACGGCGTCGGGGTCTGAGCGCGAAGCGAACCGCCGCGCGAGGTTAAGCTGGCGGCTGCTTCCACGCCGACACCGCCATGAGCATCGCCCGCATCGTCTCCAACGCCGACACGGCCGAGCACTACATTCAAGAACGCTGCCACGTGACCGAGTGGTGGAACTCGCCCGACGATGCGCACAGCTCGATCGCGCGCATCCGGGTCGAGCCCGGCGTGAGCACGCAACTGCATCGTCTGCGCGGCACCAGCGAGCGCTATGTGATCGTGCAAGGACGCGGCCGCATGCACGTCGGCGATCTGCCGCCGGGCGAGGTCGGTCCGGGCGATGCGGTGTTCATTCCCGCCGACATGCCGCAACGCATCGTCAACCTCGGCGACGACGATCTCGTGTTCTTCGCGATCTGCACCCCGCGCTTCGTGCCCGAGTGCTACGAAGACCTCGAAACGGAGCTGGCATGAGCGCCGCGCCCGGTCTGCGCGACCGCTACCTGGGCTGCCTGCTCGGCCTGGCCTGCGGCGATGCGGTCGGCACCACGGTCGAGTTCCGCTCGCGCGGCAGTTTCGCGCCGCTGACCGACATGATCGGCGGCGGGCCGTTCGCGCTGCGCGCGGGCGAATGGACCGACGACACCTCGATGGCCTTGTGCCTGGCGGCCAGCCTGATCCATCGCCGTGGTTTCGATGCGCGCGATCAGATGAACCGCTATTGCAACTGGCGCTCGCACGGCTACATGAGCAGCAACGGCGAGTGCTTCGACATCGGCATGACGGTGAGCGCGGCCTTGGATCGGTATCGCAAGAACGACGATCCGTATGCCGGCGATCCTGGCCCGCGCGCGGCCGGCAACGGCGCGCTGATGCGATTGGCGCCGGTGCCGATGCTGTGGCGCCTGGATGCGCAGCGCAGCGGCGAGTGCGCGGTTGAATCGACCCGCACCACCCACGGCGCCGCCGAAGCGCTGGATTGCTCGCGACTGTTCGCCGTGCAATTGCGCGCGGCGCTGATGGGCGCCGGCAAGGAGGCGGTGCTGGCGCCTTCGATCCCGTTGCTCGTCAGCGAAAAAGTCGCGGCGATCCATGCCCGCGCCTACGCCGGTAAGCGCGAAGCCGAGATTGTCGGTTCGGGCTACAGCGTCGAGTCGCTGGAGGCGGCGTTGTGGTGTTTCCTGCATACCGACAGCTTCGAAGCGGCGGTGCTGCGCGCGGCCAATCTCGGCGACGACGCGGACACCACCGCGGCGATCTGCGGGCAGATCGCCGGTGCTTACTACGGGGTCGGTGCGATTCCCGGCGCGTGGCTGGACAAGCTGGTGATGCGCGAGGAGATCGGTCGCATGGCCGAGGATTTGCTGCAGTTGTCGGAAGACCCGGCCGCATTGATCGGATGAGGTCTTCGTGGGAGGGAGCTTCAGCCCCGACGCTTTTGGCTCAGCTCGTCATGAAGCCCATCGCCATCGGAAACAAGCGCGTCGGGGCTGAAGCTCCCTCCCACAAAAGCTCCCTCCCACGGAGGGTCCGCTGATTCGCCGTGCGACCGAACGAATCCGCCGCGATCAACCCGCGGTAACGTCGCGCAATTCCCAGCCGCTGCCGGCGAGCAGGCGCAGGCGATGCTTGAGCACGGTGCCGGACAAGGTCGTGGTGACCACCAGGTCCATGCGCAGGTCGCGCTGTTCGCCCTGCACGACCGCGCTGGGATCGGTGGCGCCGAGCATCGGGTCGACTTCGTCCGGATCGGGCTGCTTGGCGCGCCAGCGTTCGAACAGGTCGTCGCCGCGCAGCGCCGATTGCAATTGCGAAGCGAAACCTTCCGAGCTGATCGCGGTGAACGACAGGTCGGCGTCGTTGCCGCGCGCGCGATCGGCGTCGGGGATGCTCAGGTAGTAACGGGTGGCCATGCGTGAGTCTCGATTGCAGGATCGTTGAAGGGTAAACGCGGCGATATGCGTCAGGCGTGAATATCGCGCTAGTGCGCCACGCAGGTCGCGTTTGTGGGGTGCGGGTGTTGTTAGCGATGTGTTATCGCGTTCAAAAGCAAATCCCCCTCAATCCCCCTTTTCCAAAGGGGGAAGACAAGCGGGCTTGCGACGGTCGTGCGAGTCATGCGGTGTCGTCATGCGATGGACGCACGGAGAAACGGTCGAAACCGACCGAAGCCGAAATCGCCTAGCTCTTTCCATCCCCCCAGAAACCTCCCCCCTTTGTAGAGGGCGCAGGGGGGATTTGCTCTTCGCTCTTCAGCGCTTACGCCGACTACCGCGCCACCCCATCACTCCTCATCATGATCGTGCGCCTCATGCGGCCCATGCCCCTTCGGGCAATGGCACACCGAGGTCGGACCGAACTCGGTGCCGAAGGTGCGGCCGTCGCGATGGCGCTGCCAGTAGAAATTCGGCGCCTTCTCGGCCTGGTTGCCCAGTTCGGCCATGTCCGCGTCGACGTCGAACAAGCGTCCGTCGACCATCACGTAACGTGTGTCGATGGTCGCGCGGATGTTCTCCAGCGGGTTGCTGTTGAGCACCACCAGGTCGGCCTTCTTGCCGGTTTCCAGCGAACCGAGCTGCCTGGACATGCCCAGGTAATCGGCGCCGTCGATGGTCGCCGCGCGCAGCGCCTCGAAATTGCTCATGCCGCCCTGGGTCAGCATCCAGATTTCCCAGTTCGCCGACAGCCCCTGCAGCTGGCCGTGGCCGCCGACCTGGATCTTGATCCCCGCATCGCGCAGCTTCTTGACCGACTTGGCGACCTGGATATGCCAGTAATCCCAGTCCGGCGCGGTTTCGCGGCGGATCGAACGCGCGTCCAGGGTTTCGCGCGGGAAGAAGCGGTTGAGCTTCTTGTCTTCCCACACGTTGTCGCGCGCATACCACCAGTATTCGCCCGACAAACCGCCGTAGCTGACCACCAGGGTCGGCGTGTTGCGCACATCGGTCTGCCGCCACAGTTCGACCACGTCCTTGTACAGCGGCGCGACCGGGATGTTGTGTTCGATGCCGGTGGCGCCGTCGAGGATCATCGGCAGGTTGTGGTTGAAAGTCGAACCGCCTTCCTCGACCACCAGCATGTTCAATTCGCGCGCGGCCTGGTTGATCTGCTGGTGCTGCTCGCGCCGTGGCTGGTTGTAGCTTTTGACCGAGAACGCGCCGTTGGCCTTCATCCGCCGCAGATGGCTGCGTGCGTCGTCGATCGAGTTGATCACCGCCTTGAAGTCGCCGTCGGCGCCGTACAGGATCGTACCGGTCGAGAACACGCGCGGGCCGACCATCTTGCCGGCCTTGAGCAGTTCGGCTTCGGAGAACACGAACTCGGTGGTCGCCGAGGGATCGTGCATGGTGGTGATGCCGAAGGCGAGGTTGGTGTAGTAGGCCCAGTTCTGCTGCGGCACCACGCCCTGGCCGAAATGCGCGGCATGCGCATGCACGTCGATGTAGCCCGGCAGGATGGTCTTGCCGCTGGCGTCGATGCTGCGCGCGCCGGCCGGCACGCTGACCGACGCGCTCGGGCCGACCGCGACGATCTGGTCGCCGCGGACCACCACGGTGCCGTCCTCGATAATTTCCTGATTCTTCTCCGCATCGCGCATCGTCACCACGCGCGCATGGGTGAACGCGACCGTATCGCTCGGCGCATACACCGGCACGTCCAGACCGACCGGGATGCCGCGCTCGTCGGCCGAAGGTTTCGCCAGCGTCGCCGGCGCGCCCGGCAGGAACGCGAACGCCTGGTTGAGCGGGCGCGAGTAGTACTGATTGCCGACCATCCAGTGCAGCGACTTGGAATCGGCCGACCAGTGCAGATAACTGCCGACATCGGCGCTGACCGGCGCGATCGGCAGGGCCTTGCTGTCCTTGCTCAATTCCACCGAGGTGCCGGCGGTCATCAGCGGCGCGACATAGGCGTTGAACAGTTCGGTGAACGCCACCCACTTGCCGTCGGGGCTGATGCTGACCGAATCGACGTACTTGAGGTTGAAGACTTCGCGTTCGTCTTCGCCGTTGAGGCCGACCGACATCAGCTTCTTCTTCAGCCCGCCGCCGGTGAGGTAATACACGCGGGTGCCATCGGCGCTGAATTGCGGCGACTCGCCGCTGGTGGCCACGCGCACCGGCCGGCTGCCGTCGGCGTTCATCACATAGATGCCGCGATCGACCGACCACAGGCTGCCGGTGAGTCCGCCGCCGCCGGTCTTGGCGTAGACGATGCGGCGCGCATCGGGCGAGAAGCGCGGGCCGTAGTAGAAGCCCTTTTCCTGGGTCAGGCGCTTGCCGCCGCCGCCGCCCGCGCCGGTGACGTAGATCGCGCTGAGCGCTTCGTCCGACCACGTGGTGTACAGCAGCTTGCTGCCGTCGGCGCTGAAGCTGGGCTGGTATTCGTACAGGTTGTCGTTGCCGGTCAGTCGCTCGGGCTTGCCGTCGGGCAAGCGCTTGCGCCACAACTGGCCGACCGCGTGGAAGATCAGGGTCTTGCCGTCGGCGCTGGTGGCGACGTCGCGGATCATCTTCGGCGCGAAGCGGCCTTCGTCCAGTTTGTGTTCGAACCGCAGCGGTTCGGCGACGGTCTGTTCGACCTTGGCGGCGAAGGGAATCTGTTCGTGCTTGCCGTCGGCGATCGACACCCGCCACAGCTTGCCCTGCGCCCAGATCACCACCGATTTCGAATCCGGGGTCCAGTTGAAATTGGAATACGGGCCGAAGATCGCCCACGCTTCCTGCATGTCGTGCGACAGCCCGTCCCACACCGGCCGCGCTTCGCCGCTGGCCAGGTCCAGCACGTGCAATACGGATTTCTCGCGGATGCGTTTGACGAACGCCAGCGACTTGCCGTCGGGCGAGGGCTGCGGCCGCACCGCGCCGCCGCCGGTGTCGATCACCGTCGTGCTCTTGCCGCTTTGACGGTCCAGGCGCTTGATCGCGTAGATCGTGTCGTGCGGGTTCTTGTTGTACTGGAAGGTCGGGCCGCCGCTGACGTCTTCGGAGTAGTAGACGTAGCGTCCGTCCGGCGACACCGCCGGTTCGCCTAGGTCCTGCTGATCGTTCTTCTGCTTGGTCAGTTGCAGTCCGCCGCCACCGCCGGCGGCGTGGTAGATCCACAGCTCGCCCGCGCCGAGCGAGCGTTCGCCGGTGAAGTGCTTGCGGCCGATCAGGAACTGGCCGTCGGGCGTCCACGCCGGGTTGTTGAGCAGGCGGAAGTCTTCCTTGGTGACGGCGGTGGCGTTGCTGCCGTCGGTCTTCATCCGCCACAGGTTGTTGCCGCCGCCGCGGTCGGAGGTGAAGGCGATCTCGCGGCCGTCGGGCGAGAAGCGCGGCTGCACGTCCCAGGCCGGGCCGCTGGTGATGCGACGCGCCTGACCGCCGCCGATCGGCAGCAGGTAGATGTCGCCGAGCAGGGTGAAGGCGATCTGGCGGCCGTCGGGCGAGACGTCCAGGTCCATCCAGGTGCCTTCGTCGGTGTCGAAGGCGATCGACTTGGTCGGGCCGTGGGCGGCGTTGACGTCCCACTTCTTCTCGTCCTTGTCCTCGCCCTTGCCCGCGCCCTTGGCGGTCTGCGCCGAGGCGCGCGCCGGGTCGGTGCCGGCGGGCTTGAGCGCGTCCTGTTCGAGCTGCGCGGCCGGTTTGTTGCCGTCTTTCTTGTCGCCGGCCTGTTTGTCGTCGCCCTGTCCGGGGTCGCCCGATTTGTCCTGGGGCGCCGGCTGCGGCGGAGTCTGGGCATGCGCCGCGGTCGCGGACACGGCGGCGAGCGCGCTGGCGAGCGCGAGAACGAGCAGGCGGTGAGTGGGCATCGAGCGGCTACCTGGGGCTGACAAAGTCCGAGGCTAACCCGCATGGACGGGGTGGGGCGTGGGCTGGAAGTCGTGTTTGGGGGGATGGATTGCGGTGGGGCTTCGCCGTCAGGGTCATCCGGCTACAACGTCAATCCCGCGAAGGCGGGAATTCAGAGGCTTCAGCGTCATTCTTCCAGAACGTCATTCCCGCGAAGGCGGGAATCCAGAGGCTTCAGCGTCATCCTTCGAGAACGTCATTCCCGCGAAGATGGGAACCCAGAGCCTTCAGCGCCATCCTTCAAGAGCGTCATTCCCGCGAAGGCGGAAATCCAGAGCCTTCAGCGTCATCCTTCAAGAGCGTCATTCCCGCGAAGGCGGGAACCCAGAGCCTTCAGCGTCATCCTTCAAGAGCGTCATTCCCGCGAACGCGGGAACCCAGAGCCTTCAGCGCCATCCTTCAAGAGCGTCATTTCCGCGAACGCGGGAATCCAGAGTCTTTAGCGTCATCGTTCAAGAACGTCATTCCCGCGAACGCGGGAATCCAACGACGTTGGCCTCGCAAGACTTCATGCGTTCTCGCACGAAAGGCACTGGATTCCCGCGTTCGCGGGAATGACGGTAGGGAAGTACGTTGGATGTGGGAGTGTATTGCTTCGGATAGCTTGCGTAACCCGTAGTGATGGAGCGCTACGCTCTAACCGATTTCGGATTTCGGATTTCGGATTTCGGATTTCGGATTTCGGATTTCGGATTTCGGATTTCGGATTTCGGATTTCGGATTTCGGATTTCGGATTTCGGATTTCGGATTTCCGAATCCCGAATCCAAAATCCCGAATCCCGAATCCAACCCCTCACCCGGCAAAATCCGCCTTCTCCGCCGCAAACCCCACCACCAGCGCGCCCTTGCCGACATTGACCATGCCGGTCAGGCTCATCACGCTTTCGAACAGCTCGACGTTGTTGTCGCGGCAGGCCGTGCGCAGGCGTTCGTAACCGGGCAGCGCGCGCAACTCGCTCAGTTCGCCGCCGTAGCTCAGGCACACGGTCGGAGTCAGCAGTCCGTCGCCGCCGCTCGCGCCGGCCTTGCGCGCGGTGAATTCCAGCAGTTTCTGCGCGGCGTTTTCGTAGCCCTTGATCTTCGCCACCGGCCCGGTTTCGCCGCGGTTGCAGTGCAGCACCGGCTTGATGTCGAGCGCGGTGCCGAGCGTGGCGCTGAGAAAACTCACGCTGCGATCGCCGCGCACGCGGGTGCGCGCGCGCAGGTAATTGAGGTCGCGCGGAATCAGATAACCGTGGGTGTGCAGGGCCAGATGCTCCAGCCGCGCGCGGATCTTCGGCGCGCCCTCGCCGGCGTCGCGCAGCCGCACCGATTCGACCGCGGTGATGCCTTGGGCCGCGAACAGGTTGAGCGTGTCGATCACCCGCAACGCGAACGGTGTGTTGATCCCGGCCGCGCTGCGCACCGGTCGGTAGTCGTTGAGGATCGCGAAGCTGGCCTGATTGGCGTTCTCATAAACAGGGCTGCGGGTCTTGGTGATCGTCATGCAGAATACGTAGTCGTATTCGATCGCGAACTCGCTGACGAACAGATCGCGGATCTGCTGCACCGAGAACGGCGTGGTCTCGGCTTCGAAACCGCGCTCGGCCAGGTGCGTGTTCAAGAACTGCAACGTGGCTTCTTCGTTGCGGTGGTCGGCCAGCACCGCCTGGCCGATGCGTACCGTGATCGGTAGCAGATGGATGCGATTGCGTTGCAGATACTCCAACGGCAAATCGCAAGCCGAATCGACGACGAGTCCGATGCGCATGGTCCCCCCCGGGTCGTGGCGCGTGGCGGTAAGTGTGACCGCAGCATACCTTTTCGGGTCCGGTGTCACCGTCGATGCGGTGCCTGATTTGCGGTCGGGTTCAGGCTCGGCGCTGGATGCCGACAGGCAGCCGCTGCAGGCGTTGCATTTCCGGATCGTCAAACAGTTCAGGATGTTGCAGTGCGTCAAGGGCGAAATCGTGTGCGTCGTTGCCCCAGAACAATTGCGTATCGATACTCAACGTAGGCACGCCAAATACACCGGCCAGCAAAGCCGATTCGGTATTCGTGCGCAGTGCGGCCTTGGTCGCGTCGCCGCCGATCGCGGCGGCGTCCACGCCGAGGGCCTGGATGACCGGGCTCAGCGCTTCGACGCTGTCGCCGGCCTGCCCCTGTTGCCAGATCCAGTCGAAGATCGCGTCGACCGCGTCGGGCGTGTTGCCGGCGACGATGCTCAGCCGCAGCGCGGTCAGCGGGTTGAACGGATGCGCCGGCGGAAAGCGCAGCGGCACCCCCTCGCGCCGGGCCAGCCACAGCACGTGCTGGTAGGTGAACTCGCGCTTGCCGCGGATCTCGGCCGGACCTTTCTGGCCGTGCGCGGCGAGCACCGCGCCGAATGCGACCGGCACCAGCTCGATCGTGCGTTCGCGCGCCAGCGAGCGCAGCTTGTGCCAGTGCAGGTAGGCGAACGGCGAGATGAAATCGAAATACCAGCGCAGCACGGGCGGCTGAGGAGCGCTCATGGTCGGGTCCTTATTTCCAGGCGCCGAGGATCACGCCGTAGAGGATGAACTGGAGGATGTGGTAACCGCTGTCGATCATCCACAGCTTGAGACTGCGTTGGGCGAAGGCGTAGTTGATGCCGAAACTCATCGACACGAAGAACACGCCGACGACGAAGCCGACCCCGAAGCCGTCAACCGCGTTGGCGCTGGGCGGCATCAGCATCGAGAAGATGGTCGCGGCCAGGAACGCGCAGACGATCGCGACGGCGAACACGCGGCCGGGATGCGCGGGCTTGGCGTCGGGGTCCATGCCGGCCTCGCGGCACCAGGCTTTCTTGAACAGCGGGCCGTACCACAGGCCGCCGAGCACGAAGGCCGAAGCGGTGGCGGCCAGGATCGCGAGCCAATTAAGTTGCAGCAAAGACAAACTCATATGTATTCCTCCGAAGCGAAAATCCCGCCAGCAAACTTAAGCCGCAGCAAAGACAAACTCATAAGTCTTCCTCCGAAGCGAAAATCCGATCACTCAAGCCGCAGCAAAGACAAGCTCATGGGTATTCCCACGAAGCGAAAACCCATCAGCACCCTCCCATCCGATTCATACCCATGCTGCCGCCATCGTCGCGACCGACGACAACACGCATCGCCCGAAACAGCCGCGAATCACATACAGGCCGCCGGCCAGAGCCGGCCGATGGCGACAGGATACGCCGCCAATCACGCCTCAGGCATAAGCACGGCGTGGCGGATCGATCCACGCCGCGGGCGGAAGCAGCCTTGACCATCGCACCCACAGCCGCCGCCACTACGCCCGTAGAGGAAAAGGGACCAGCAAGGTCCGGCCCGACCACATCCCCGCGAGGCGCATCGCTGCGATTGACAGCCTTTCGCAGCCCCGCCCACACTCCAGGCCACTCGCCGCGCTACGGCGCATCGCAGCCATCGCCCATGGATCGGAACGAACTGGCCAGACGCCTCGCCGAAGAGGGATGTAATCCCGCCAACTACACGATCGGCCGCGGCGGATCCGACGCGTTTTGCCTGCATCAAACCGACGGCCTGTGGACGGTGTTCTACACCGAACGCGGCCTCGATTCGCCGCCGGTATTCGAAAGCGCCGATGAGGAGGAGGCGTGCCGGTTCTGCCTGGACAAGATCCTGAGCATGCGGCACGACCACTGCGTGGGCATCTTTCGCTCGCAACGCAAGGCGCGCGCACTCGCCGCGCGCCTGGAGCACAATCGCGTGGAGGCATGGCGGGACGAGATTTTGTATTCGGCGCCGGACGACCTGCGATATCGGGTGTTCGTCACCGGCAAGGCGGTGTTCGAAGCGCGCGCGCTGCTCGGCGAATTGCCGCTGGGGGATTGAGATCGGCTGCGTCCTAAAAGGGCATTCGACAGCGCGGCGGCCGCTCGCCGCTCAACGCGATCATCCATTTCGCCGAAGCCGCCATTCGGCTCGGTTCGCTCCAGACATCAGGCCGCAATGAAAAAATACGCATACGCCATCATCATCCGACTGCTCTTGTTCATCACGCCGCTGTATCTGCTGAACCTGTTCGCGCTCAACGCATTCGAACAGGCGAGCCGACAGGAGCATCACGGCGATACCGGGCTCGGTATCGCCATCGTGCTGGGCTTCGTGTCGCTGATGATGTTGATCGGGTTCTTCATCGACTTCATCGTCCAGGTCAAAAGGAAATGGCCGGCCGGGTATCTGACCGACGCGATCATCCTGTTGGCCTTGTTGATGCCGTTCGGTTGGTTCGCGTGCAATTGGTATGGGTTGAACGAGAACCTCGCGTGCAAGCTGCCGCTCGCCGGGTTCGGCAGCTTTCTGGAATGGATGAACCTGTGAAGCGGCGCGCTGTGTCCAAGCCGAACCGCTGCGCCACGCGGCTCGTTGGCGGACGCTGACATGCGCATGAGCCCACCGGCCATCGAGCATCTGACGGCGACGCCAGGCGAGGACGTCCTGGAGTTTTCGGTTTCCGCCGGCGCCGGACAGGAAACCTTCCTGTCGCTGCTGACCTGGCTGCCCGAAGCTTGCGAGCTGCGCTTCTACGATCGGTTCTACCCGAGCGTCAGCGATCCGGGCGCCTACGTCAGCGTGCGGCGCGAGGGCCGCGGGTTCGTACACCAGCTGGCCAACCACGGCTGGTCGAGCGGCTGGTCGCAGCAAAGTCCGGAGCTGTTGGCGGCCTGGATGGGGCTGCAGAATCTCGCTGCGTTCTCGGTGCATGGTGCACGGGAAAACACAGGGACGTAGAGCAGATCCGAACGCCGTTGCGCGCCGAAAGCGGCGTGGGCCGGCTCGTTTCAGACGACAGGTGAAGCATGCCGCAGTGGCAAAATCTCATCGACGCGATGGAACGCTACGACGACTGGAGCCGACCGTGGGCGTTCCACGACACGGTGGCATCCGACGCAGCGCTCGACGATGCCGATCGCCGCGAGTTGGCGAAGCTGTGGGCCGCGGTCTGCGAGTATCGGCTGTGGGCATCGGGAAGCCTTGACGAGGCCACGGCCAGGGCGGAAATCGCCATCGCCTCGAGTGTGCCGTGGCTTTCCCCGCTTGCCTGCAGACACCTGGCCAACGCGGCGGCGTACCAATGGCGTTAGCGATGGCCCGCCATTCGTACAGGCCGCGATCCGGCCGGCGCGTTCGGCGCCGGCCGGACCCGGCTCAATTCCCCGACGGCGCCGAATACGCGCGCGGCAAGCCGTTGTCGGGACGCAGATAACGATCGCGCAATTCGGTCTGGCGGCTGCGCATTTCGATCGCGCGCCCGTCCATCCACACCTGCAGCGCGACGCTGCTGACATCGAGCGGGTCGGCGCTCCACAGCACCAGGTCGGCGCGCTTGCCCGGCGCGATCGAACCGACTTCGCCGGCCACGCCGAAAGCTTCGGCCGGCACCCGGGTCAACCCGGCGAGACCGGCGTCCCAGGGCAGGCCGGCGGCGACCGCGTTGCCGGCCAGTTGCCGCACCTTGCGCGCGTTGTGCGAAGCGCCGCCTTCGCTGAAACCCACCGCGACCCCGGCCGCCTGCAGCCGCGCGGCGTTCTCCATGCTCGCGCCGACCTGGTCGAAATCGCTGGGCAGGTTGGACAGCGGATTGACGAACACCGGCACCTTGGCCGCCGCGAGTTGCGGCGCCAGACGCCAGGCCTCGCCGCCGCCGACGATCGCGATGCGCAGCTGATGCTTCGCCGACCAGCGCAGCAGCTGGCGGATGTCGGCGGCGCGGTCGACGCCGAACACGATGCGGCCGCCGCCGCCGAAGTATTTCTGCAAGGCCGCGCGCCCGGCCGGGGTCAGCAGCGCGGCGTGATTGTCCGGCGCAATGCGGCCGCGGCTTTCGTCGATCAGCTGATCCAGGATCATCCACTGCGCCGCGCGCGAGCTGCCGCTCAGACCCAGCCCGTCCTTGCCCAGGCGCACGAACAGCACGCGCGGGCCGATCGGATCGGGACCGCCGTCGAGGCGTTCGATGCCGCCCTGGCCGGCGACGATCGAACCGCCGGTCGCGGTGCCGGCGCCGAGCAGGGTCCAGCCGATGCCTTCGATGCGCGCCACCGGGATCAGCACCGAATCGGGGTTGTAGGCCAAGGTCACGTCGAACTCCGGCCGCACCGTCATTTCCTTGGTGTCGGCGCCGAGCGCGAGGGTTTCATCGACCGTGACCTTTTCGCCGGACACTTCCTCCAGGCCGATCTCGGTGATGCCGCCGAACAGGGTCGGGGTCAGCGGCCGGCCTTCGGCCTCGATCACCTTGACCCCGGCCGGCGCGCTCAGGCTTTTGCCGACCGCGCGCACCAGACCGTTGCCGACCAATACGTCGGCGCGTTCCAGCGTGCCTTGCGCGGTCGCGGTGTGGACCATGGCGTTGCGGATCAGGACGTTCTGCGCGGACGCGGCGAAGCTGGCGCCCAGCAACAACGCGGCGAACAGCGGCGCGCGCCGCAACACGGACACGCGGCTCATCGCACACCTCCGATAGTCGGAACCGTCTGCGCAGCCGGTTGGCCGAGCATGAAATCCGACTTGGGCTGACGCGAGGGATCGGCGCGGTCGTAGATGCGCGCGCCGTCGATGTAGACCTGCTCGGCCTTGGCGTAGACGCTGAAAGGATTGCCGTTCCACACCACCACGTCGGCCATCTTGCCCGGCTCCAGGGTGCCGGTGCGTTCGCCGATGCCCAGCGCCCTGGCCGGGTTCTGGGTCAGCCAGCGGATCGCGCGTTCGGGCGCGATGTCCATGCCGGCCAGGCGCGCATGCGCGATGACCTTGGCCGCTTCCTGGTTGAGCCGCTGGATGCCTTCCTCGGAATCGGAATGCACGATCGCGCAGCTGTTGGCCGGGCGGTCGACGATGGCGATGTTTTCCTGGATGCCGTCGAAGGCTTCCATCTTGAAGCCCCACCAGTCGGCCCACAGCGCGCCGCATACGTTCTCGGCGGCGAGCCGGTCGGCGATCTTGTAGGCCTCCACGCCATGGTGGAAGGCGGCGACCTTGAAGCCGAATTCCTTGGCCAGGTCGAGCATCGTGGTCATCTCGTCGGCGCGGTAGCAGTGGATGTGGACGAGGATGTCGCCCTTGATCGCGCCGGCCAGGGTGTCGAGCTTGAGGTCGCGCTTGCCGCCGGTGTCCTTCTCGCTGTCGGCGCCATTGGCGGCGGTGGAGCTCTGCCACCAGCGCGACTTCTTCGGCGCGGCCGGCTTGGGCGTGGTCTTGCGCAGGTACTCGCTGGCGTCGATGAAGGCTGCGCGGTACCCGGCGACATTGCCCATGCGCGTACCCGGCGAGGTGTTGCGGCTGCCGTAGACGCGCTTGGGGTTTTCGCCGCAGGCCATCTTCAGGCCCCACGGCGCGCCGGGGAATTTCATGCCCTGGTAGGTTGTCGACGGGACGTTCTTGAGGGTCACGCCGCGGCCGCCGATCAGGTTGGCCGAGCCGGGCAGGATCTGCAGCGAGGTGATGCCGCCGGCGAGCGCGGCCTCGAAGCCCGGGTCCTGCGGCCAGATCGAATGCTCGGCCCACACGTTCGGGGTGACCGGGCTGGTCATCTCGTTGCCGTCGCTGTGCGCGCTGACGCCGGGGCTGGGGTAGACGCCCAGGTGCGAATGGACATCGATGATGCCCGGGGTCACCCACTTGCCGGTCGCATCGACCCGGGTGGCGTCGGCCGGCGCGTCCAGCGCGGTGCCGACCGCGACCACCTTGCCGCCTTGCAGCAGCACGTCGGCGTTGTCCAGGCGCTGGCCGGTGCCGGTCAGTACGGTGGCGTGCTGCAGCAGCACCGGGCCTCCGGCGAGCGGCTTGTAGGTGCTCGGGTACGGGTCCTGGGTGTAGCGCGAAGGTGCGGGCGCGGGCGTGGCGGCCTGCACGGCGCCGGCAAGCAGCGCCAGGCCGAAGCCGGCCAAGAGCGGTCGGAGCATGGATGTCCCCATGGAAGGCGAGCGAAAGGCAAGCGGAAAGCGTGCGCAGGGCGGTTGGAGCCCAACTTTGGAACCGTAGCCGCCGCTTTCGCCGCTGCCAACCCTGACTAAGGTCATGGGCGGTGCGACAATGGCCGCACAACAACAAGAACAGGCGAAAAACATGAAAGACAAAGAACAGATCGTCGAAAACTGGCTGCCGCGCTATACCGGCGTGCCCCTGGACCAGTTCGGCCAGCACATCCTGCTGACCAATTTCGGCGGCTACCTCCATACCTTCTCGCGCCTGACCGGCGCGGAGATCGTCGGCCTGGACCGGCCGATGCCGAGCGCGACCTTCGACGGCATCACCATGATCAACTTCGGCATGGGCAGCCCGAACGCGGCGACGATGATGGACCTGCTGTCGGCGATCATGCCGCAGGCGGTGCTGTTCCTGGGCAAGTGCGGCGGGCTCAAGCGCAAGAACGAACTGGGCGACCTGGTCCTGCCGATCGCGGCGATCCGCGGCGAAGGCACCTCCAACGACTACCTGCTGCCGGAAGTGCCGGCGTTGCCGGCCTTCGCGCTGCAGCGCGCGGTGTCGACCATGATCCGCGACCTGGGTCACGACTACTGGACCGGCACCGTCTACACCACCAACCGCCGCGTATGGGAACACGACGAAGCGTTCAAGGAACGACTGCGCGCGATGCGCTGCATGGCCATCGACATGGAAACCGCGACCGTGTTCGCCGCCGGCTTCGCCAACCGCATTCCGTGCGGCGCGCTGCTGCTGGTGTCGGACCAGCCGATGATTCCCGAGGGCGTCAAGACCGAGGCTTCGGATGCGAAGGTCAGCGCCAGCTTTGTCGATACGCATATCAATGTCGGCATCGAAGCGTTGAAGCTGATTCGTCGGCATGGCAAGTCGGTGCGGCATTTGCGCTTCGACGAGTAAGGAGCGTGCTGGGCATCCGTTTGATCTCGGCCCTCGCCCCGGCCCTCTCCCGCAAGCGGGAGAGGGAGGTTCGCAGCGCGGGCTGACTAACGACTGCCGCCCCGCAAAAAACCTCGTCAAACAAGCGGCAACGATCATTTCCCGCTCCGCTTCATAGCCCCTCTCCCGCTTGCGGGAGAGGGGTTGGGGTGAGGGCCCGAAGCACCGACGCGGCCGCCTTGTCTCGCCGCCAATCCGCGCCCGCGACAGCCTGAATCGTTTACCCCCGTCACAAAGAAAATCCCTATATTTATAGGGGTTTTGCGACGCGCGACACGCGACATCGCACGGCCTGAGACCTTCGAAGACGACACTGTGGACCAAGGCCGGAGGACAGGTCATGGAACAGCTAATCTTCACCGTCATCGGCGCCCTGCTCACGTGGGCGTTCTACTTCATCCAACGCATCGCCGAACGTCGCGGCACCGTCGACGCGATCGAGCGCGGCAAACAGTTGCTCGCGCTCAAGCAGGAACTCGACGGCGCGCACACCAGCGTCGAGGAATTGCGCCGATTCGAAAACCGCCTGATCGGCAAGGCCGAAACCGCCGCGCGCATCGCCGACAACTACTTCGGCAAGGCCGAAGCGATCGCGCGCGACAGCGACGACGATGGAGTCAGCCAGGCCGACATGAGCCGGCACGCCATCGCCGAACTCGGACGCGAGGAAGTGCGTCTGGAAGGGCTGGTCGCGCATCTGCGCAAGCAGCTCGACGGCGACGGCCTGGCCGCGTTCGAACAGGCGCACCAAGCGTGGCTGGCGTTTCGCGAAGCGCATGCGCGTTTCGTCTCGCAGTCGTACTCGGCCGGCTCGATCCGCCCGCTGATCTATGCGGTGACCATGGAGAGCTTGACCGTGGCGTGGATCAACGAGTTGGAGACGCAGTTGGGTGAGGATGAAGCGAGCTGATAAGGCGCTGCGATCGAAGCGTCGTGGCGTGCGGTGTCGCGTCATTCCATGTCACGCCACTCACGTCATGCCATGCCATGTCGTATCGTGTCGTGTCGTGCCACGTGGTGCTGCGCCCTGACGCAAGCGCCGCCTTTGCTCGTCATCCCCGCGAAGGCGGGGATCCAGAGACTTTAGAACGATCCGTCAAGAACCTCATTCCCGCTGAGCGGGGCAAAGGCAAAGACTTCAGAACGCCCCCTCGAGAACGTCATTCCCGCGAACGCGGCAATCCAGTGACTTCAAACGTTCTCGCACGAAAGTCGCTGGATTGCCGCGTTCGCGGGAATGACGGTAGGACAGTTGTGGCAGGTCATGGAAATACTTAGGCGCCCAGGCGCCGTCCTTGAAAGTTAAGTGTCAGCCATCGCGGGCCTTAATTCCGACTGTAGGAGCGGCGCGAGCCGCGACCGCGAAACCACGCTTGCGTCGTAATCGTGATGTCGCGGTCGCGGCTCGCGCCGCTCCTACAGTCGATGGTCGATGCAACGCCTCCACATGGGGGGCCGCTTCCGTGAAAGAGGCCGATAACGCCAGTCCGTCATTCGCCGAGCCGACATCGTGCGTTGCGTCAGTGCGCGGTCGGTTAGGTTGAACCGGTCGTGCCTCATCACCGATTGTTTGCTAGGGTTTGTTCATCACCTCCCGCGAGCCCCCGCATGCCCGTCACCGCCCAAGAAGTCGTCGTGTTCTGGCGCAACGCCGGCCCCGCCCGATGGTTCGACCGCAGCGATCATTTCGACCAGCAATGCCGCGGCGGCTTTCTCGAAGCGCACCATGCGGCCGCGCGCCGCGAACACGACGACTGGGTCGAACGCGACGCCGAATCGGCGTTGGCGCTGCTGATCCTGCTCGACCAGATCCCGCGCAACGTGTTCCGCGACAGCGCGCATTCCTACGCGACCGATCCGCTGGCGCGGCACTATGCGCGGCGCGCGCTGGAACTCGGTCACGATCAACGCATCGAGCCGGCGCTGCGCGCGTTTTTCTATCTGCCGTTCGAACATTCCGAAGCCATCGACGATCAGCGTCGATCGGTCGAGCTGCACCGCGCCCTGCCGGCGAACGACGACGGCACCGATGTCGCGCAATGGGCGGTCAAGCATCTGCAGATCATCGAGCGCTTCGGGCGCTTCCCGCATCGCAATGCGGCGCTGGGGCGACAGACCACAGCCGAGGAGCAGGCCTATCTCGACGATGGCGGCTTCAAGGGCTGAGCGACGCAGCCGGCGATTCGCGCAATTGCATCGAGGCCCCTGTAGGAGCGGCGCGAGCCGCGACCGCGACATATCGACCGTTACGGAAGGCCGCAACAAGCCTGTAACACATCAAACGCCGCGCTTGCGCCGACATGCGCGATTCGCGGTCGCGGCTTGCGCCGCTCCTGCCGGGGGCTGTCGAGGATTCGTGGTGACGGTAGGCTAAGGCTGCACCATGCCTGTTGCGGCTCATAAGCCGCGCTTGCGCCGTCATGCGTGTGCCGCGGTCGCGGCTCGCGCTGCTCCTGCAGAGCGCTATCGAAGATTCGCGGCGCGTGTCGAATGACGCGGAAACAAAAACGGCCGCGATACCAGGCATCGCGGCCGTCGTTCAACCCATTCGCGGCGAATCAGTACTTCGCGATCGCCCCATCCAGATCGGCCCACGCATCGATGCCGCCGATCACGTTGTAGACCTGGGTAAAGCCCTGCTGGCGGAAGTGCTCGGCCGCCTGCGCGCTGCGTCCGCCGTGATGGCACAGGAATGCCAGCGGCGTGTCCTTGGGCAGCGATTCCAGCGCGTCGGCGCCGGCATCGAAGGTGTCGAAGGCGACGCCGACCTGGGCGATCGCGCGTTCGTCGGCCGGACGCACGTCGACCAGGCGCAGGCTGCCGGCGCTGACGCGTTCGCGCGCCTGCTCCGGTGCGATCGACTGCACCGGCGGCGGCGCGTTGGGGTTGGTGATCACCAGGCCGCGGCCGCGTTCGTCGTCGGCCCAGTCGATCGACACGCCGTCGGCGCGGCGCGCGTTGATCCAGTCGGTCTGCACGCGCACGCCGTTGATTTCCACCGCGACCGCGTCGGCATCGACCGGCGCCAGCTGCAGGCGCACGTTATGGCGCGCGTCGACGTCGAGCTGCACGGCGAAATTCTCGCCGGCGTTGGCGACCGCGTCGCGCAGCATCTGCGCCGCGGCCGGGGTGATGCTGAGCTTCGGCGGGCTGCGGTCCGGCGCCGGCAGGCCGAGCAGACCGTGCAGTTCGCCGTTGCCGGCCATCTGCTCGATGATGTCGCTGCCGCCGACCAGTTGCGCGTCGATATACAGCTGCGGAATGGTCGGCCATTCGCCGTAGACCTTGATGCCTTCGCGCAGGTCCGGGTTCGACAGCACGTCGATGTGGGCGTAGCCCTGCGGCAGCAGCGCGTTCAGCGCGCCGACGGCCTTGGCCGAGAAGCCGCACTGCGGCGCGTTCGGCTCGCCCTTCATGAACAGCACTACGCGGTTGGACTGGAGCAGGGTTTCGATGCGCGAACGCAGGGCGGGATCGAGGGACATGGCGGTCTGTCTGGCGGGATTGATGCCCACATGGGGGCGGCGCGATGCCGCCGCAAGGTAGGATGCGGCATCGGGCGGGGCACGCTCGGCATGCCGGCTATGCCGAATCGGTCCACATTGCCATCACGACGGCCCCCAGCGCTTGCACAACCGCCACGCCGTGCTGAGCTGTTCCCGATTCCCGATTCCCGATTCCCGATTCCCGATTCCCGATTCCCGATTCCCGATTCCCGATTCCCGAGCCTTCCCGCCGCTTGATGAACCCGACCGTCGTCCATCGCCCGCCGCGCCGACCCTTCGTCTGGGTGTGGCTGTTCGCCGCCTCGCAACTGGGCGTGATCGGGCTGTGGCTGGGCTGGGGCTGGCGAATCGGCTTGCCGGCGCTGCTGGTCACCCACGCGGTCATGTTCTGGGGCACCTTGTGGCCGCGCTCACGCTTGTTCGGGCCGGTCCTGAGCCGTTTGCCGACGCGCGAGCGCGAGGTCTGGCTGACCATCGACGACGGCCCCTCGGCCGACACCCCGGCGATGCTCGACCTGCTCGACGCGCATGCGGTCAAGGCCACCTTCTTCGTCGTCGCCGAACGCGCGCGCGCGCGGCCGGACCTGCTGGCGCAGATCGTGCAGCGCGGCCACGGCATCGGCCATCACAGCGCCGATCATCCTTCGGCGGCGTTCTGGCGCTTGGGACCGGCGGCGATGCGACGGCAGATTGTCGACGCCGACCGCAGCTTGCGCGAACTGTTGCCCGGTTATCCGCTGCGCTGGTTCCGCGCAGTGGTCGGCATGGCCAATCCGTTCACCGCGCGCTGGCTGCGCGATTGCGGCCTGGCGCGCGTGGCCTGGACCGCGCGCGGCTTCGACGCGGTCGCCGCCGACCCGGCCACGGTGGTGGCGCGGATCGAACGCGGCCTGTCGCCCGGCGCGATCGTGCTGATGCACGAAGGTGCGCGGCACGGGCGCAATGTCGAGACGATGGCGATGCTGTTGGCGCGCTTGCAGGCGCTGGGGTATCGGTGCGTGGTGCCGGTGGTGCGGTAACTGGTCACGCAATCGGAAGCGATACCGATGCGGGAGGTTTTTTGTGGGAGGGGCTTCAGCCCCGATGCCTTTCGTTCCGGTCGCAGCGTGGCTTCATCGCCGCTGATCGAACAGCGGCGGGGCTGAAGCCCCTCCCACAAAGTACTTCGTGGTTTCGCTATCGCCGAAATTGCAATCTATTTGCCAGAAGTGCCGGTATTGCCGTAACAGGCTAGGCAACCTCAGGCGATACCGATGCTGGAGGTTTTTTGTGGGAGAGGCTTCAGCCCCGGTGCCTTTCGCTCCGATCGCAGCGTGGCTTCATCGCAGCTGATCGAACAGCGTCGGGGCTGAAGCCCCTCCCACAAAATACTTAGTGGTTTCGCTATCGCCGAGATTGCAATCTATTTGCCAGAAGTGCCGGTATTGCCGTAACCGACCGGCAACCTCAAGCGATACCGATGCGAGAGGTTTTTTGTGGGAGGGGCTTCAGCCCCGATGCTTTTCGCTCCGATCGTAGCGTGGCTTCATCGCAGCTGATCGAATAGCATCGGGGCTGAAGCCCCTCCCACAAGAAACCTCGCAGCATCGCGACGATCGCAGCTGCGATTTACTTCGAAGCCACGATCCGCCAGTTGTTGAACGGCGTGCGCCCGAACAACGGCGTGAACTCCACTTGCAACCCCGCCGCGAGCAATCGCGCGCGCAGCGCTTCGCCATCGGGGTAATAACGCGGCATCGCATTCATCCAGCCCAGCGCGCGCGAAAACAGATCCACCGCGCGGGTGATGCGCGCGCGTCCGGTGCCGTCGTCCAGGCCGGTGCGGATCACCAGTTTCGCCCCGGGCGTGAGCATCGCGATCATCTGGTCGATCGCCTGCGCCTGGGCCGGATAGGGGATGAACTGCAGTACGTCGAGGATCACCACGCTGCCGCGGTGTACGGGCAATTCGCGCGACAGGTCCATGGTGTCGAAGCGGGTGTCCTTGAGTCCGACCTTGGTCGCGGCGCGAATCGCGCGACGGATCTTGGCCGCGTCGCTGTCGACGCCGTAGTAGGGCAGGCGGATGCCGTCGGCGTACAGGGTGTGGGCGAGCAGGCCCAGCCCGCAGCCCAGGTCCAGCAAGGGCGCATCGGTGCCGCGCAGGGCGTCGCTGACGCCGGGGTAGAGCGGATCGCTGCTGAGCTTGGCGCGGCTGTAGTAATAGTCCCAGCGATTACCGAGCGGGTGTTCGGGCAGGTAGGCGCGGGCGATGTGCAACGCCTGTCCTGGAGCCATGGCTTGGGCCGCTGGGGTCATCGCTGGTTGAAGGCCGCGTCGCTGGGGTGGTCGGGCAGTTTGGCACTGTGGGCGCGGATGGGGAAATCTGGGTGGTTCGGTGCGTTGCGGGGTAGTCGATGGTAGGAGCGGCGTGAGCCGCGACCGCGACATCAAGGTTACGAGGCAAGCGCGGTGTCGCGGTCGCGGCTGGCGCCGCTCCTACAGGGGGCTGCCCGGGAGATACGCTCAGGCCGACTGCCCGCGCAGCATGTCCATCGCCACCGGCAACGCCTGCGCGGTCCACTGCGCGTACATCGCCGCCGACGGATGCAGGCCGTCCTCGGCGATCATCCCGGTCTGCCGGGCGCCTTCGCGCGAGCCCGGGGTGATGTCGACGAAAGCGACCCCGTGCCGCGCGCAGATCTCGCTGGCGGTGATGTTGAACACGTCGAGTTCGGCGCCGATCGCGGCCGGGCCGCGCTTGTCGGTCGCGCCGAACGGGGTCGCGCCCCAGTCGGGAATCGACAGCACCAGCACGCGGTCGCTGCGGCGGTGCGCATAACCGATCGCGCGTTCGAGCAGTTCGCGGAACTCGCTCGCGTATTGCGTGGCGCCGCGGCCGCGGTACTGGTTGTTGACCCCGATCAGCAGGCTGACGAAATCCCACTCGCCCAGCGGCTCGGCCAGGTCCAGCGCGAGCGCGAGTTCGTCGGTGGTCCAGCCGGTGGTGGCGATGATGCGCGGCGTCGCCACCGCGACGCCGCGTTCGCTCAGGCCGGCCGCCAGTTGCACCGGCCAGCGGCCCGACTCGGCGACCGCTTCGCCGATGGTGTAGCTGTCGCCCAGCGCGAGGTAACGGAGTTGGGTCACCGACGGCTCAGGCGACCGCGGCGGACAGCGCCTGCGCGTTGTGTTCGGCGCGCTGTGCGTGCAGGTCCAGCACGCGCTCGATCCGGCCGAACACTTCGCGCACGTCGGCCGGCTGCGGCAGCAGGGTCACCCGGAAGTGATTGCGGTAGGGCACGTTGAAGCTGGAGCCGGGTACGACCAGCACGTCCTCGGTTTCCAGCAGTTCCAGCGCGAAGCGGTGGTCGTCGAAGCCTTGCGCGGCGGCGCCGACCACGGCCGGGAACGCGTACAGCGCGCCGGCCGGCTTGACCAGTTGCAGGTGCTTGCTGGCTTCGACCGCTTCGATCACCGCGCGGCGCGCTTCGAACAAGCGGCCGCCCGGCGCGCACAGCGGCGCGATGGTGTCTTCGCCGTTGAGCGCGGCCTCGATCGCGAACTGGCCCGGCACGTTGGCGCACAGGCGCAGCGCGCCGAGCAGGTCCATGGCGTGATGGAAATCGCCGCTGGCGACCGGATCGCCCGACAGCACCGCCCAGCCCACGCGCCAGCCGCAGGCGCGATGCACCTTGGACAGGCCGCCGAAGCTCAGGCACGGCAGATCGCCGGCGATCGGCGCGACCGGCACGAACTGCGCGCCGTCGTAAAGGATCGAGTCGTAGATTTCGTCGCACATCAGCAGCAGCTTGTGCTTGGCGGCGATGGCGACGATGCGTTCGATCAACTCGCGCGGATAGGCCGCGCCGGTCGGGTTGTTCGGGTTGATCAGCACGATCGCGCGGGTGCGGCTGGAGACCAGTTGCTCGATCTCGTCCGGGTCGGGCAGGAAGCCGTTCTCGGGCTGGCAGCGGTAATACACCGGACGGCCGTCGTTGAGGATGGTCGCGGCCGACCACAGCGGGTAGTCGGGCGAGGGCAGCAGCACTTCGTCGCCGGGATTGAGCAGGGCGCGCAGCGACAGGTCGATCAACTCGCTCACGCCGTTGCCGACGAACACGCGTTCGGGCGAGGCGTTGGGCGTGCCGCGCTTCTTGTGGAAGGCGGCGATGGCTTCGCGCGCGGCCGGCAGGCCTTGCTGGTGGGTGTAGGGATCGGTATCGGCGATGTGGTCGGCGATCGCGCGCTGCAGGTGCTCGGGGGCGCGGAAACCGAACGCGCCGGGATTGCCGATGTTGAGCTTGATCTGCTTGCGGCCCTGGGCCTCCAGCTCGCGGGCTCGCCGGGCCAATTCACCGCGGATTTCGTAACGGACTTCGGACAGGCGTTCGCGGGTTTTCAGGGGCGGCAAGGACATCGCGGCGGGTCGGGGTCGATGAAAGTGGCGTCCAGACTAGCTGAATCGGCACGAGTATTCAGCTGGGGGTGGGGTTGGCGGAGCGCATCGGTTTGCGGCCGGCGGCACGCTTCGGCGACCGGGCCGGCGGCGCCGGGGCGGGATCGGCCCGCAAACCGGCGGATGGATCGGCCGATCCGGCCCAAAACCCACGCCCGGCCTATGTAGAATCGCGCCATGCCCAATGCCTGTCGCGCCTTTGACTCCTGAACTCGCCGCCTTGCAGGCGATCGGCTGGCCGATCACGGCCGAAGACCCGTTGCCGGCCGACCCGGTCTGGCGCCAGGCCCTCGCCGACCACCCGCAGGCCCGCCCGGCGCGGGTCACCGAGCAGCACCGCAGCGGCTACGTGGTCTCCGACGGCCCCGACAGCGGCTACCGGGTCGAGTCCCTGCCCGAGTGGCAGCGCGCGGCCAACTACAAGAAAGGTTCGCTCGCGCCCGAGCAGCGGCCCGGGGTCGGCGACTGGATGCTGGTCGAGGGCGAGCCCGAACGCGCCAAGGTCGTGGCCTTGCTGCCGCGCTACAGCGCGATCAAGCGCGGCGCGGCCGGCGAGCACTACAAGCAGCAGCTGATCGCGGCGAACATCGACACGGTGTTCGTGGTGTGCGGGCTGGACGGCGACTTCAATCCGCGCCGGATCGAACGTTATCTGTTGCTGGTGCGCGGCGGCGCCGAGCCGGTGATCGTGCTGACCAAGGCCGACGAAGCGCTCGCCGCGAACGAGCATGCGGTCGCCGAAGCCAGCGGCGCGCTGATCGAACTCGCGCAGGGCGTGGCGATCCGCGCGGTCAATGCGCGCGATCGCGAAAGCAGCGTCGCGGCGATGTCGCCGTGGCTCAAGCCCGGGCGCACCGTGGTGCTGGTCGGGTCCTCCGGCGCCGGCAAGTCGACCCTGACCAACAGCCTGCTCGGCAACGAACGCATGAAGACCGGCGCGGTCCGCGAAAGCGACGCGCGCGGTCGCCACACCACCACCCACCGCGCCTTGATTCCGCTGCCGTCGGGCGCCTGCCTGATCGACACGCCCGGCATGCGCGAACTCAAGCCGACCGGCGAAGAGGACGTGGCCGAGAATTTCGCCGATGTCGAGGCGCTGGCCGAGCAATGCAAGTTCCGCGACTGCTCGCACGCGAGCGAACCGGGTTGCGCGGTGCGCGAGGCGATCGAGAGCGGCAAGCTCGACCCGCAGCGGTTCGCCAGTTATCTGAAGTTGAGCGGCGAGGTGTCGGGTGCGGCCAGCAAGCTCGCCAACCGGCGCGCGCACAAGGCCGATATCAAGGCGCCTGGGAAGCCTTCGGGCAAGCCTTCGAACAAGAGTTCGGGCGATAAGCATGGGCGGCGTTGAGCGCGGCGGTTTGAGGGATTACGCGTGCGCGGGTCGTTTGCTTGCTCGTGATGCAAAGCAAAAGCAAATCCCCCCTGCCCCCCTTTTGCAAAGGGGGGAACAGCACGGGGTTGCGGGCGGTGATGCGGCGGTCTTGATGCTTGGTGTGCGACGGGATCGCTTTGATGAGCGCGGTGAGCGTCATCAGCGCCACGGCCAGCACCATCATCTCAGCGAACGCCATCGCCGCGGCGAACCTCATCGCCACGGCGAACCTCATCACTGCAGCGAACGCGATCGCCACAGCGAACGCCATCGCCGCTTGCCGCCAGCGACAACCCCTGCCGATCGCCTACCCCCTTTGCAAAAGGGGGGCAGGGGGGATTTGCTTTTGCTTGTGCTGTCGCCCCCGCCTTCACCGACGGCGCAAACACCCCACCACCACCGCCCCCGCGGAATCCACCCATGAGCCTGCCGCCCCCGCCCAGCCTCCCCCCCGACATCCAGCACCACGCCGCGCTCGACGCGCGCATGGTCCGCGCCGCGCGCGGCATCAAGCTGCTGACCATGGCCAGTTGGCCGGCCGGGCTGGAAGCGCCGTTCCTCGCCGATTACGCGCGCGGCGTCGCCCGATTGCCGGTGATCGACTACCCCAAGCACGATTTCAGCGAGGTGCGCGCCGAACTCGAGGCGGTCGCGAACGAGGCCGACCCCGATCATCCGCTCGGCGAATACCTGATCGAATCCGCGCAGTCCTGGGGCATCGCCGCGCAGTTGCTCGAATGCCTCGGCACCCCGCAAGTCACCGACTACTCGGTGCGGCTGTTCGGCAAACCCGATGTCGCCCTGCCCGGGCAAGGCCCGAGCACCCGCGAAGCGGCCAACCATTTCATCTCCATCGCCAACGAGCTCGACCGCGAACTGATGTCGCCGGCGGAAACCGTGGAAATCTCCGCGACCGCGTTGAGCCTGCAGTTGCAGCGCGACCTCGACGATTACTTCGACACCCGCGTGATCGACGTGGTCCTCGATCCGACCCTGATCGCCAAGGCCGCGGCCGGCGCGACCCGCATCCGCCTGCGCACCGGCGCGGCGTTCAGCGACTACGATCGCCATCAGTTGCTGCAACACGAAGCCTTCGTGCATTCGCTGACCGCGCTCAACGGCCGCGAGCAACCGGTGTTGCCGAGCCTGGCGCTGTCCTCGCCGCGCAGCACCGCCACCCAGGAAGGCTTGGCGACCTTCGCCGAGCAGATCACCGGCAGCATCGACATCGGCCGCATGAAGCGACTGAGCCTGCGCATCGACGCGGTCGCGATGGCGCTCGACGGCGCCGACTTCATCGAAGTGTTCCGCTATTTCATCGACGCCGGCCAGACGCAGAGCGAAAGCTTCGCTTCCGCGCAGCGCGTGTTCCGCGGCGTGCCGACCGGCGGCGGCGCGGCGTTCACCAAGGACACCGTGTACCTGCGCGGCCTGGTCGGCGTGCATACCTTCTTCCGCTGGGCCTTGCGCCAGCAGAAGCTGCATCTGTGCCGTTGGCTGTTCGCCGGCAAGATGACCCTCGGCGATGTCCAGCGCTTCGAGCCTTTGTTCCACGACGGCGTGCTGGCCCCGCCGCGCTGGATGCCGCCGTGGATCACCCGCGCGAACGGCCTGGCCGGCATGCTGGCGTTCTCGCTGTTCGCCAATCGCATTCGTCTGGATCAGATGGCTGAGGGCGATTTCAGCGAGATCGGTTGAGACCGATGCAACCGTTACGTATCTGACTGTAGGAGCGCCGCAAGTCGCGACCGCGGAACCACACATACGACGTGAGCGACGTTTCGCGGTCGCGACTTGCGGCGCTCCTACAGTCGCTTCGATGCGAGATCAGTTCATATGCAGGCCGCCATTGACCGCGTAATCCGCGCCAGTCACGAACGCCGCATCGTCGCAAGCCAGCCACGCGCACAGGCTCGCGACTTCCTCCGGCTTGCCCAGCCGCCGCACCGGCACCGACGCGGCGAGCCGGTCGAGCACATCCGGCGGAAACGCGCTGATCGCCGCGCTGGCGACATAACCGGGCGACACCGTGTTGACCGTGACCCCGCGCGCGGCGAACTCCTGCGCCAATGCGCGAGTGAAGCCATGCATCGCCGACTTCGCGGTGGCGTAGTTGACCTGGCCGATCTGGCCCTTCTGCGCGCTGACCGAGGCGATGTTGATGATGCGTCCCCAGCCGCGCGATGACATGCCGTCGATCACCTGCTTGGTGATGTTGAACAAGGTATGCAGATTGCCGGCCATCACCGCGTTCCAGTCCTCGCGGGTCATCTGCCGGAACAGGATGTCGCGGGTGCCGCCGGCGTTGTTGACCAGCACGTCGACCTCGCCGACCTCGGCCTTGACCTTGGCGAACGCGGCGACCGTGGAATCCCAGTCGGCGGCGTTGCCTTCCGAGGCGATGAAGTCGAAGCCCAGTTCGCGCTGCTCGCGCAGCCAGCCGGCCTTGCGCGGCGAATTCGGCCCGCACCCGGCGACTACGGTGTGGCCGTTGAGCGCGAGCTTTTGGCAGATCGCAGTGCCGAGGCTGCCCATGCCGCTGGTGACGTAGGCGATGCGGAGTGTCATGGCGAACGGTTCCTGTGTGAGGCGTTGCTGGGTATCCGACGGTAGGAGCGGCGCGAGCCGCGACCGCGACCTCACGGCTGCGTCGTGAGCGCGATGTCGCGGTCGCGGCTCGCGCCGCTCCTACAGGGAGCCATCAAGCAGCGAAGGGGTATAGGGCGAAAGCGAGCGAAGCGACCATCAACAACAACGAAATCAACACCGCCCACTTCAAGGTGAACTTCTGGTGGTCGGCGAAATCGACGTTGGCCATGCCGACCAGCAGATAGGTCGATGGCACCAAGGGACTGAGCAGATGCACCGGCTGTCCGGCGAGCGAGGCCCGCGCCATTTCCACCGGCGTGATGCCGTAATGGCCCGCAGCCTCAGACAGGATCGGCAGCACGCCGAAATAGAACGCGTCGTTGGACATGAAGAAGGTGAAGGGCATGCTCGCGATCGCGGTGATCACGGCGAGATACGGTCCCCAGGCATCGGGAATCACCGCCAGGAAGCTGCGCGACATCGCCTCGACCATGCCGGTGTTCGACAGGATCCCGGTGAAGATGCCCGCGGCGAAGATCAGCGACACCACCGCGAGCACGTTGCCGGCGTGGTTGCCGATGCGGCGGCGCTGTTCGGCCAGGTCGGGATAGTTGATCACCAGCGCGATCGCGAAGCCGATCATGAACAACACCGGCAGCGGCAGCACGCCGAGCACCAGCGCGGTCATCAAGGCCACGGTCAATGCGGTGTTGACCCACAGCAGCTTCGGCCGCTTGGTGTCTTCGCTGTCGGCGAGCGTGGGCAGGTTGTCGCTGTCGGTATCCAGGTCGGGATTCCAGTCCGCGCCGTGACCGGGCAAGGTCACGATACCCAGCCGCCTGCGTTCGCGGATGCCCAGGTACCAGGCCAGCACGATGATGCCCAGCAGCGAGATCGCCATCGCCGGCACCAGCGGCACGAACACGTCGCTGGGATCGACGTGCAGCGCGGTCGCCGCGCGCGCGGTCGGCCCGCCCCAGGGCGTGAGGTTCATCACCCCGCCGGCGAGAATCGTCACGCAGGTCAGGTTGAGCGCGTTCATGCGCAGGCGCTGGTACAGCGGCAGCATCGCCGAGACGGTGATCATGTAGGTGGTCGAACCGTCGCCGTCGAGCGAGATCAACATCGCCAGCACCGCGGTGCCGACCACGATCTTGACCGGATCGCCCTTCACCAGCTTGAGGATGCGGCGCACGATCGGATCGAACAGGCCCGCGTCGATCATCACCCCGAAGTACAGGATCGCGAACATCAGCATCACGCCGGTCGGCGCAATCTTCTTGATCCCCTCGATCATCATCTCGCCGATGCCGGCGCTGAAACCGCCGAGCAGGGCGAACGCGATCGGGATCACGATCAAGGCCACCAGCGGCGACAGCCGCTTGCTCATGATCAGGTACATGAAGGTGAGGACCATGCCGAAGCCGAGCGCGGTCAACATGAGGTTATTCCTTTTGAATGCACCGACGCGACAGGGCGTGTTAGTGCGGAAACAATGGAGCTTTCATCCCGCCAAGCGACAAGGCTCTTCCCTTGTAGAACGACGAAACCCTAATCCCGTCATTCCCGCGAACGCGGGAATCCAGAGACTTCAAGCGTTCTCGCACGAAAGGCCCTGGATTCCCGCCTTCGCGGGAATGACGAGCAAAAGCACAAAGGATCGAAAGCGGGCATAGAGAATTTTCATGCGCTCTCAAAAGTCGTACTGAAACCGACCGGTAACCGCGCGCGTCCGATCCAGCGTCACATCCGCCAGCCGATCGCGATTGCGGCTGTCGATCCAGTCGAGCATGAAGCGCAGATTCGAGCGCAGATGCCAGTTCACCCCGACGCTGACCTGGTCCATCGACACATCGCTGAAATTCGCCGCGCCATTCAAATGCTGCTTGCCGCGGATCGTGTCGTAGCGCGCCGCCAGCTGCCAGGCGCCGCTGCTGCGCGTGGGCTTGACCCGGCCGAAGCGGCCGGATTTGCTGTCGTACGGCGTGGATTCGCCGGTGATGAACCAGCCGACCAGGCCGTAGGCCGAACGGATCTCGCCACGTTGCGAGCCGTCGTCGAAATTCGCGCCGCTCACTTCCGATTGCAGATACCAAGGCCCGCGAGTGAACCCGAACTCCAGCGAGTATTTGTCGACATCGGTATCGAGCCCGCGATTGAAATTCACCAGCGTGGCGCGGCTGTTGTCGGACAGATGGCCGGCCGGGCGCGGCGCGATGCGCAGACCGTTGGCGCCGTCGCGGCCGGGGTGGTCGTAGGACTCGCGCGCCAGCGACAGGCCCAGATGCAGAGTGTCGCCGTCGTCGTGGCGCGGCGCCCAGGTGCCGCGCGCGCCGAGTGCGCGGCCCTTGACCTGCCACACGTCGATGCTCTCCAGGCTGTAGACGCTGCCGCCGAGGGTGTAGTCCTCGCCCGCGGTGATCCACGCCGCGCCTAACCGATACAGCGGCGCGACCGAACTTGCGAACATGCTGCGCTCCATGAACGCGCCGTAGTTCGAACTGATCCGGTCGTCCAGGGTGAAGTACTGCTTGAACTGGCCGATCGTCAGCTTGCCGGCCTTGAAGTCCCGGGTGACATAGACGTCCTTGGCCTCGACGCTGTCGCCGGTGAATTCGTCCTGCAGCCCGGCGAAGTCGCCTTCGATCTTGTAGCCCCAGCCGTAGAACTTGCCCGACACGTCGAGCCACAGCCGGCGTACTTCGTTGTCGTCGGGATTGGCGACGCCGCGGCCGTCGTTGTCGAACTGGGCGAAGTCCCAGTGAATGCGGCCGCCGAGTTCGGCGGTGACCGGTCGTTCGCCGGAATCTTGCGCATGGACGCCGCCGGACGCGGCGAGCAGGCACAGCGCGACGCACGCGCCGGCGTGGTGGACAACAGCCATCAATGGTTCTCCCGACCCTGCTTTTCCCGCGGTTTTGCGCGACATGCGCGCTCACTGCGCTTATAGTTGGGTCGGCCCGGACGGCCTGTCCCAACCCCTCCAGCGCAGGCTAGGCGGCGCAAGCTGTCAAAGACCTGTCATCGCCGATGCTGTTTCTTCCGGCCGCTGCCTGACTGCGGCTTCTGACCGAGCGACGGAGTCCATCTGGTGCGAATTCTGTTGGTGGAGGACAACGCCGATCTGGCCGACGCGATCGTCCGGCGCATGCGCCGCGACGGGCACGCGCTGGATTGGCAGTCCGACGGGCTCAAGGCCGCCAGCGTGCTGCGGTATCAAAGCTTCGACCTGATCGTGCTCGACATCGGCCTGCCGCGATTGAGCGGGCTGGGCCTGCTCGCCGGCCTGCGCGAACGCGGCGATGCCACTCCGGTGTTGATGCTGACCGCGCGCGACGGCATCGAGGACCGGGTGCAGGCGCTCGATGCCGGCGCCGACGACTACCTGGCCAAGCCGTTCGATTTCCGCGAGTTCGAAGCGCGCTGCCGGGTGCTGCTGCGGCGCAACCGCGGCCAGGTCAGCGCGATCGTGCAGATCGGCGGCTTCGCCTTCGACAGCGGCGCGCATCGGGTCAGCCTCGACGGCGAGGCGATCGAACTGCCGAACCGCGAATTCCGCCTGCTGGAAATCCTGATCGGCAAGCTCGGCCAGGTGGTCAGCAAGGACGAGATCGGCAACGGCCTGTTCGGTTTCGACGACGAAGCCGGGCCGAACGCGATCGAGTTGTACGTCGGCCGCCTGCGCAAGCGCCTGGCCGCCGCGCCGCTGCGCATCGTCACCGTGCGCGGCGCCGGTTACATGATCGAAGCGGCCGATGCCGCGATGGAACCGACGGATGGCTGAGCCTGCGCGCCCGCATTCGATCCGCCGCACCTTGCTGGTGTACCTCGGCGTGCTGTCGTTGATCGGTGCGGTGCTGCTGTTCCTCGCCGCGCGCAGCTACGGTCGCGCGGCCGCCGATCGTTCCTACGATCACCTGCTGATCGCCTCGGCGCTGTCGATCGCCGACAGCGTCGCGCTGGTCGACGGGCAATGGCAGGTCGACCTGCCCTACGCCGCGCTGGACCTGCTGGCGATGGCGCCGGAGGATCGGGTGTACTACCGCGTCTCCAGCAGTCGAGGCGCCGGCCGCGACGGCGGCACCATCACCGGTTACGCCGACCTGCCCACGCCGCCGTCGCCGCCGCTGGACGGCAAGCCGAAGCTGTTCGATGCGATGTACCGGGGCGAGCGCACGCGTTTCGTCGCGGTGTCGCGCTGGGTCGCCGGTCCGGCCAGCCAGGGGCAGGCGATCGTGCAGGTGGGGCAGACGCGGATCGCGCGCGAAGCCTTGGCCGACGATGTGGTGCTGCGCGCGCTGATCGCGATCGTGGTGCTGTCGCTGGCGGCGCTGGCGCTGGTCTGGGTCGGCGTGCATCGCGCCTTGCGGCCGTTGCAGAAACTCGAACGCGATCTGTCGCTTCGCGAACCGTCCGATCTCAAGCCGGTGCCCGGTTCGGTGCCGCTGGAACTGGGCGAACTGGTCGGCGCCTTGAACCGCTTCATGGGCCGATTGGCGGCCAGCAACGAAACCCTGCGCGCGTTCATGGGCGACGCCGCGCATCAGATGCGCACGCCACTGGCCGCGCTGCGCGCGCAGGCGCAGCTGGCGCTGGACGAAGACGATCCGGCCGAACAGCGCCGCAGCCTGGTGATGATCGAACGCAACGCCAATCACATGAGCCGGCTGTTGAACCAGTTGCTCAGCGATGCCAGCGCGATCCATCGCTCGCACTTGCAGCAGTTCGAAACCGTCGATCTGGCCGAGCTGCTGCATCAGGCGCTGTACGAATCGATCCCGCAGTCCGGCCCGCGCCCGGATCTGAACCTGGCGGTGACCAGCGACCCGGTGCGCGTGCAGGGCGATGCGCTGCTGCTGCGCGAGGCGATCAAGAACCTGATCGACAACGCGCTCAAGCACGGCCAGCCGCGTCCCGGCCAAGCGGGCGGCCCGTTGCAGATCGCCTTGACCGTGGCCGCGGGCGAGGGCGGCGCCGGCTCCAGCGCGGTGCTGACCGTGGCCGACCACGGCCCGGGCATCGCCGCGGCCGATGCCCAGACCGTGTTCGAACGTTTCGCGCGCGGCCGCGATGCGGCCTCGGGCGGCGCCGGCCTGGGTTTGGCGATCGTCAAACGCATCGTCGACAGCCACGGCGGCCGCATCGACCTGAGCAACCGGGTCGGCGGCGGGTTGGTGGTGACGTTGCGGCTGCCGAGGAGCGTGATTTGAAAAGCGAGCGCACAAACGTGAGAGACGAGAAACAGCGCAATGCCCCGCGCTACAGTGCCGCGCGCTGCTTTTGCCTTTGCTCGTTGCTCGCCGTTCTCAACTCGTTTTCCGCTCCTGCCGCCGCCGCCCCGGGCGACGTACGCACCTTCAAAGCGCCACAAGCCGCCACCGCGCAACTGCGCATCCACGGTTCCACCGACATCGAGAACTTCGCCGCGGTCATCGCCGACTACCAGCGGCTGCATCCCAACACCCAGGTCGAGTATTCCGACCTGGTCGCGCAGGACATCTACACCCGCCACCTGCGCGGCGGCGCGGGCGATCGCGCCGACCTGCTGATCAGCAGCGGCATGGACCTGCAGACCAAGCTGGCCAACGACGGCCATGCGCTGCCCCATCGTTCGCCGGCCACCGCCGCGCTGCCGGCGTGGTCGCAGTGGCGGCACGAAGCCTTCGGCATCAGTTACGAGCCTGTGGTGATCGTCTACAACAAGCGCCTGCTGCGGCCCGAGCAGGTGCCGCACACGCGCCGGCAACTGCTGGCCCTGTTGCGCGACCCGGCGGCGAAGCTGGCCGGTCGGGTCGGCACCTACGACGTGGCCCGCAGCAGCGTGGGCTATCTATTGGCGACCCAGGACCACCAACTCGGCAGCATGGCCGGCGCGCTGCAGGCCGCGCTCGGCGACAACCGGGTCCAGCTGGAGGAACGCACCGGCCCCTTGCTCGACCGGGTCGCGCGCGGCGACCTGGCCCTGGCCTACAACGTGCTGGGTTCCTACGCCCAGGCCCGGGTCGATGGCGGCGCGCCGCTCGGGATCGTGCTGCCGGAGGACTACACCCTGGTCCTGCTGCGCACCGCGCTGATCCCGCGCACCGCGCCCAACGCGGCCGAGGCCGGGCGGTTTCTCGACTATCTGTTGTCGCCGCGCGGCCAGGCCATGCTGGCCCGTCAGGTCGGTCTGCAGCCGATCCGCGCCGCCGACGGCGCCCCGCTGTCGCCGCATGCGCGCGACGGCGCGCGGGTGCGCGCGCTGCGGCCGATCGCGCTGGGGCCGGGCCTGCTGGTGTACCTCGACGCGCTCAAGCGGCGCCAGTTCCTGGAGGCGTGGCGCAGCACCGTGCAGCCCGGCAAGGCGGCGGCCGATGCGCCCTGACCGCCATACGCAGGCGTCGGTTTCCGCAGCGCCGATCACGTTTCGCCGCCCCCGTCGCGCGCGCGGCCGGCCCATGCACGCCCCGCGACAGGTCCGCCGCCGGGTTGGGCAAAGTGCCGGCGACGGCCGGTGGTACAACTCCAAAGTACTAATGAACAAGCCGCCGCGGTCGCGCGAATCCGCCTTGGCGATCCATTAGACTGCAAGTCCAATCACCTCGCGCCCTTGCCACGGCAGCCATCCTCTGATGTCCGATAACGATCTGAAAACCGCCGCGCTCGACTACCACCGCCTCAGCCCGCCGGGCAAGATCAAGGTCACCGCGACCAAGCCGATGGTGACCCAGCGCGACCTGGCCCTGGCCTATTCGCCGGGCGTGGCCTACGCCTGCGAGGCGATCGTCGCCGACCCCAACGCCGCCAGCGAACTCACCGCGCGCGGCAACCTGGTCGCGGTCATCAGCAACGGCACCGCCGTGCTCGGCCTGGGCGACATCGGCCCGCTGGCCGGCAAGCCGGTGATGGAAGGCAAGGGCGTGCTGTTCCAGAAGTTCGCCGGCATCGACGTGTTCGACATCGAGATCGACGAGCGCGATCCCGACAAGCTGGTCGACATCATCGCCTCGCTGGAACCGACCTTCGGCGGCATCAACCTCGAGGACATCAAGGCGCCGGAGTGCTTCATCGTCGAGCGCAAGCTGCGCGAGCGGATGAAGATCCCGGTGTTCCACGACGACCAGCACGGCACCGCGATCATCGTAGGTTCCGCCGTGCTCAATGCGCTGGAAGTGGTCGGCAAGAAGATCGAGGACGTCAAGCTGGCCACCAGCGGCGCCGGCGCGGCCGGCATCGCCTGCCTGGACATGCTGGTCGCGCTGGGCATGAAGCCGGAGAACATCCTCGCGGTCGACCGCGACGGCGTGCTCTACACCGGCCGCGGCAACATGGACCCGGACAAGCAGCGCTACGCGCGCGACACCGACAAGCGCAGCCTGGCCGACATCATCGCCGGCGCCGACGTGTTCCTCGGCCTGTCCGCCGGCGGCGTGCTCAAGCCGGAAATGGTCGCGACCATGGCCGACAAGCCGATCATCCTCGCGCTGGCCAATCCCTACCCGGAAATCCTGCCCGAAGACGCCAAGGCCGTGCGTCCGGACTGCATCATCGCCACCGGCCGTTCGGACTACCCGAACCAGGTCAACAACGCGCTGTGCTTCCCCTACATCTTCCGCGGCGCGCTCGATGTCGGCGCCACGGTCATCAACGAAGAAATGAAGCTGGCCTGCGTGCGCGCGATCGCAGCACTGGCGCGGATGGAGTCGTCCGACCTCGGCAGCGCTTACGGCGGGGACGTCCCCACGTTCGGTTCCGAATACCTGATCCCGCGTCCGTTCGACCCGCGCCTGCTGGTCATGCTGGCGCCGGCGGTGGCCAAGGCGGCGATGGATTCGGGCGTCGCCACGCGTCCGATCACCGACATGGACGCGTACGAGGAAAAACTCAGCCAGTACATCTACCGCACCGGCCTGCTGATGAAGCCGGTCTACGACCGCGCCCGCAGCGACCGCAAGCGCGTGGTCTACGCCGAAGGCGAGGAAGAGACCGTGCTGCGCGCGGTGCAGACGGTGATCGACGAAGAGCTGGCCTATCCGATCCTGATCGGCCGCCCGGACGTGATCGAAACCCGCATCCAGCGCCTGGGCCTGCGCATGCGCGAAGGCGTGGACTTCGAGTTGACCAACATCAACGACGATCCGCGCTTCAACGAATACTGGCAGCAGTACCACGCGCTGACCGAACGCCGCGGCGTGAGCCCGGCGGCGGCGAAGAACCTGCTGCGTTCGCGGCCCACGCTCATCGCGGCGCTGATGGTCGAACGTGGGGAAGCCGATGCGATGATCTCCGGGTTGGTCGGCCGCTTCCACAAGAAGCTCGGCTACATGCGCAGCATCTTCGACTTCGATCCCGGCGTGTCGGGCACCTCGGCGATGACCGGCGTCATCAACGACCAGGGCGCGTGGTTCTTCCTCGACACCCACGTGCAGGTCGATCCGACCGCCGAGCAGATCGCCGAGGCCACCTTGCAGGCGACCTACCGCCTCAAGCTGTTCGGCATCGAGCCCAAGGTCGCGCTGCTGTCGCACTCCAACTACGGCAGCCACGACAACCCGTCGGCGGCGAAGATGCGCAAGGTCCGGCAGATCGTCAAACAGCGCCAGCCCAAGCTCGAGATCGACGGCGAAATGCAGGCCGACACCGCCTGGGACGACGCGCTGCGCCAGCGCATCTTCCCCAACGCGACCCTGCACGGCCGCGCCAACCTGTTCGTGCTACCCAACCTCGACGCGGCCAACATCACCTACAACATGGTCCGGGTGATGACCGACGGCGTGGCCATCGGCCCGATCCTGATGGGCCTGGACAAGCCCGCCCACATCCTGACTCCCGCCTCGACCCCGCGCCGCGTCGTCAACATGACCGCGATCGCGGCCGTGGACGCGCAGATCCGCGCCTCGCGCGAATCCGAGCGCAAGGGTCTGTCGGAACTCGGCGGCGTCTGACCGCGGCGCCCATGAACGATATGGGCGCTCTCGCCACCTTGCCGGCGGCCGATTTTTCGGCCGCCGCTTCGTTGGCGCCGCCGTTGCCGTCGCAGCCGCCGGCAACGGCCCCGCAGGTCAGCATCCTGCTGCTGTGCTATCGCGACGCGGCCTACATCCGCGCCGCGATCGACAGCGCGTTCGCGCAGACCGTGCCGTGCGAAATCATCGTCTCCAACGACTGCTCCGACGACGGCACCTTCGAACTGGCGGTCGAACAGGTCGCGGCCTACCGCGGCCCGCACCGGGTCAGCGTGCGCCGCACCGCGAACAACCTCGGCGTCACCGCGCATTTCAACGAGGTCATGGCGCTGGCCAGCGGCGAGATCATCGTGATGATGGCCGGCGACGACATCGCCTATCCGCAACGCGTGGCGACCATCGTCGACGCGTTCGGCCATGCGCCGCAGGCGATGGTGCTGGGCAGCGACTTCGACGGCATCGACACCGACGGCAGCCCGATCCGGATCAGCTTCCGGCGCCGTCCGGAGCAATACGAATTCGAGTACTACGTGCGCATCGGACGCCTGATCGGCTTGCTCGGCGCGACCCTGGCGTTCCGTCGCTGCGTCTTTGATCGCTTCGGTCCGTTGATCGGGCCGATCGAGGACAACGCGCTGAGCCTGCGCGGCGCCTTGCTGGGCCAGTCGCTGTGCCTGCGGCAACCGCTGATCCAATACCGCCGCCATTCCGGCAGTGTCAGCGGCACCGTGTTCGCGCGCGACGAACCGCGCGAGGTGGCGATGCGCCGTCGTTACGAACGCACCGTGCAGTTCTACCGCGGCACCGCCGACGACCTCGACGCCTGCCTGCGCCAGATCCCCGACTTGCCGGCGAAAAAGCGCCGCCTGGCCGAGCAGGTGCTGGCGATGTACCGCATCGAAGCGCAGGCCCGCGAAGCGATCCTGCTGCAACCGCGCTGGCGCTGGATCGGCCCGGTGATCCGCGGCCTCGCCCAGCGCGGCCTGCGCCGCAAGAGCGCCGAGCGCGCGTTCAAGCTGCTGATCCCGCGGGCGTGGTTTGGCTTGCGTTGATCTCATCGCGCATCGCATCACCGAGGTCTTTTGTGGGAGGGGCTTCAGCCCCGACGCTGTTCGCTCCGATCGCTTGTAAGCATCGTCGCGTCTGAGCGGAAGGCATCGGGGCTGAAGCCCCTCCCACAAAAGACCTCGTGTAAACGCCGGGTGCGAAGGTTCGATCCGGCTGAATTATCTGGGCGTATCCATCTGCAAATCCAGATAAGGCCGCTCGAAAAACTCCCGCCCCAGGGCTTCGGCCGCCGCCACCGACCCCTGCGGGTCGTGCATCACCTCACCGCGCCCATTGCCCCAGCCATGCACCGCGCCGATGAACTGCGAATGGGTATAGCGCGCGTACTCCTGCAACTGGTGCACGATCCCCAGCGCGATCGCCGGATAGATCTCCTCCGATGAGGTCAGCAGCGCCACCCGCTTGCGCTTGATGCGCTCGCGCACCTGCGCCGAACCCGCGTGGCTCTTGGCGAAATAGCAGAACATCCGATCGAAGAACACCTTCGCCTGACCCGACATCCCGTACCAATACACCGGCGTACACAGCGCGACACCGTCGGCGGGCAGGAACCGATCGAGAAACAGCTCGCCGAATCCGTCCTCGATCCGACAACGCCCGTGTTCGTCGCGGCACTCGCGGCAATCGCGCACCAACGCATCGAGGTGATCGTCGATGAACGCCAGCGACACCTCGCGGCCCGCGGCTTGCGCGCCGCGCATCACCGCCGCGCCCAATGTGGTGCTGTTGCCGTCGCGCCGAGGGCTGGCGACCAACACGAGCAATTGTTGCGGCGAAGCGGAAACAGTCATCGGGCGAGCCACCCTGGAAGATCGAGCCCTGAATCTATTTCCCGCAACGCACCGTCACAAATGACGATAGTCGCACCCGCATGAATCAGGTTCATCCTCACTTCCGACTGTAGGAGCGGCGTCCTGCTGGATTTCCTTCGGTCACAAGCCGCGACCGCGCAATCACACTCCCCGGCGAAATCCACACGCCGCCCGTTGCACTGCAATCCAAGCCTCGCGTCGAGCCCATGTTCGCCAACCTACCCCTCACCGCCCTGCGCAGCTTCGAATCCGCCGCCCGCCACCTGAGCTTCAAGGCCGCGGCCGAAGAACTGCACGTCACCCCGACCGCGATCTCGCACCAGATCAAACAGCTCGAACACACCCTGAGCCTGGCGCTGTTCGACCGCCTGCCGCGCGGCGTCGCCCTGACCGGCGAAGGCCGCCGCCTGTTCCGCGACCTGCACGGCGCCCTGCTGGAGATCGCGCAATCGATGGCCGCGCTGCAACCGCAACGCAGCACCGGGAACTTGACCGTCACCACCACCGCATCGTTCGCCGCGCTGTGGCTGATCCCGCGTATCGGCGGCTTCTACCAGCTGCACCCGGACATCGCCGTGCGCATCGATACCGGCGCGCAGGTGATCGACTTGCAGCAGGACGCCAGCGTCGACGTGGCGATTCGTTACGGCGGCGCGGTTCCCGCCGGGCTGCATCGCCACGGCGGCCGGCGCGAATACTTCGGCGTGTATGGCGCGCCCCGTCATGTCGAGGCCGAAGCGGCGAAGCCATCGCCGACGTTAATTTCGGTGGAGTGGGGCGAATCGCAACTGTATGCATGCACCTGGCAGGCCTGGTGCGACCGCGCCGGCGTGGACTGGATGAAACCCGGCGCGGTGATGCGCGCCTACGACGAAGAGCACTACGCCTTGCATGCCGCGAGCGCAGGGCAGGGGCTGGTGCTGGCAAGTTCGGTGGTGACCGCGGGTAGCGTCGAACGCGGGTTGTTGGCGATGCATCGACCCGACATCACCGTGCCCGGCGAGACCTATCACGTGCTGTGCGTGCCGGGTCGCGAGCGGCATCCGCCGGTGAGGGCGTTCTTGCGGTGGTTGGATTCGCAGATGGGTGAGGGATGAAGGGTGAGTGGGTCGAAAGCGTTCGACGCCGCTCGTAGTGCGAATGATGTTGTTTGCAGGGATGACGAGGCTTTCTGGCGACTGCTCGCTAAAGTCACTGGATTCCCGCGCTCGCGGGAATGACGGCAGGAGAGTGCGTCCTCGCCCGTTCGCTCGAGACTTCGCCTTGCTTTTGCTCGTCATTCCCGCGAACGCGGGCTCCGCTTTACTTCGGCGCAGCCGAATATCCAGCGACTTCAGCCCGTCCCCACCAGCGAAGCTCTACACACCAAGCCAAACACCCCATCAAAAACCGATCACTCATCGCCATCGTCCACGACCCACCTACCACCTACCCAACCTCAACCCGCCCCGGCAACCACCCCATCGCAAACTCCCGCAACAACCTCACCTTCGCTGACCGCCGCAAATCCGGATGCACCGCGAACCACAGCTCCGTCGGCACTTCCGCCATCGGCCCCGAGAGCCGCTTCACTCCACCGGCCGCATCGGCGTAATAACAAGGCAACAGCGCCCGCCCGATCCCGGCCTGACACGCCGCCAACGCCGCCGGCAACGAATTAACCCGCATCGCGATCCGCTCATCGCCGACATGCGCGCGCAACCAATGCGCCGACGACAGATGGGACAAGGCATCGTCGAACCCGACCCACTCGCCATCGGCCAACGCAGCGCGCTTGCCGACCTTCGCACCGCTCGCCACATACACCGCAGTCGAAATCGAAGCGATCCGTCGCACCGACAACCCATCGGGCATCAACGCACTCGCGCGCAAGGCCACGTCCGCATCGGGCTGCTGCAGATTGACGAACGCATTGGCCACGCTCAGATCGCAACGCACCGACGGATGCTGCCTGGAAAACGCCGCGCACATCCGCGCCGCCACCCCGGCCAAGGTATCGGGAATAGTGATCCGCAACCGTCCCTGCGCCTGCGCATCGCGCCCGGCCAACTGCCGCTGCAAGCGATCGGCATCGTCGAGAATCCGCTGCGCCCCGGCGATCGCGATCGCACCGGCCTCGGTCGCGACATACCCGCTGCGACTGCGCCGGAACAAGGCCGCGCCCGCGCGCGCCTCGATCGCCGCCAGCCGCCGGAACGCACTGGAATGATCCAGCGCCAGGGCCTTGGCCGCGCCGCTCAGGCTGCCGTGCGCGCCGATCGCGCGCAGCAGGTCGAAATCCTCCAAAGACAACCGAGCTTGTCGCATCCGCAAGCAATCCTTGTGATCGCGCCGTATTCCCGGCGAAGGCCCGCGCGCGGAGAGTAGCGCCACTCCTCCACGGACACACGGCCATGAAGCTCTACTACACCCCGCACACCTGTTCGTTCGCTCCGCACATCGTCCTGCGCGAACTCGGCATCGACGCCGAACTGCGCCGCGTGCGCATCGGCCCGGACCCGATCGTGGTCGCCGACGGCCGCGACTTCCGCGAACTCAGCCCGCTCGGCTACGTACCGCTGCTGGAACTCGACGACGGCCGCATCCTGCACGAAGGCGTCGCCATTGTGCAGTACCTCGCCGACCAGCACCCCGACAGCGATCTCGCTCCGCCGCCCGGCAGTTTCGAACGGATCGAACTGCAGCAGTGGCTGACCTTCATCAGTTCCGAACTGCACAAGCTGTTCAGCCCCTGGCTGTTCCATCCCGAATACGGCGACGCCCCGGGCGCGATCGCCCGCGAACGCCTGCAGCCGCGCCTGGCCTACGTCGACCGCCACCTCGCCCAACACGCCTACGTGCTCGGCAACACCTTCAGCATCGCCGACGCCTACCTCTACACCATCGCCGGCTGGGCCCGCGCGCTGAAGATGGACCTGCACCCGTACCCCGCGCTGGACGCCTATCTCGACCGCATCGGCCAGCGCGACAGCGTGCGCGACGCGCTGCGCCGCGAACGCGAGGACGCGCGCGTTAAACCTGAGCCCGCATCGGCATGAAAGCCTCGACCGCGTGGACCATGCTGATCGCCGCCGGCCTGATCGACGTGGCCTGGGCCGTGTCGATGAAGTTGTCGCAGGGTTACACCCGGCCGGGTTGGACTGCGGCGTCCATCGTGACCCTGATCGCCTTCGTCTGGCTGTTGGGTCGCGCGCTGACCGCCTTGCCGGTCGGCAGCGCGTACGCGGTGTGGACCGGCATCGGCGCGGCCGGCACGGTGTTGCTGGGGGCGGTGGTGTTCGGCGAATCGATCACGGCGATGAAGTTGGGCGGTGTCGGCTTGATTGTTGCGGGGATCGTTGTGCTTCGCGGCGCGCCAGCGTGAGCAAGGCGGGTCTGCGGCCGTTCGCGTCGTGGTTCCATTGACGCGGTCGCGGCTCGCGCCGCTCCTACAGGGTCTGCGGCCGGTCACGTATCCCCCTGTAGGAGCGGCGCGAGCCGCGACCGCGCCATTTCACATCGAGGCGCAACAACAAAATCTGGACTAACCCGACAAAGATCGGCGGCTTTTCCTGATTTGGTGGAAAAGTCAGCTGGGCGACGGTTGGACCATGGACAAATTACCCACCTCTGAACCAGTTGCCACACCGGCGTTTAAACCTGCCCGCGGCCATGCCGCGTTACGACGCGGGCGTGTTTCGGAGGCGGGGCGTGTTTACTTACTGACCTTCATCACCGAACACCGCCATCCGTGGTTCGCCGACGTGCGCCTGGCCGAGGCCGCGGTATCGGCGTTGCTGGACGCGCGCTCGTGGCGGCACTCGACGCTGTTGGCCTGGGTGTTGATGCCCGATCACTGGCATGGGCTGGTCGAACTGGATGAGCGCGATTGTGTGCCGGCCCTGGTGCGGCAGCTCAAATGCACGAGTTCGCGACGGGTGAGGGCGGCGTTAGGCGCGGTGGTGCCGGCGGCGGTATGGGCGCAGGCGTATCACGATCGTGCGTTGCGACGGGACGAAGCAATGGTGGCCGCGGCGCGGTACGTGGTGATGAATCCGGTGCGAGCGCGATTGGTGCGGCGGGTGCGGGAATGGCCGTTCTGGGGAGCGGTCTGGGTGAACAGGTGATGGGGTTGGATGCGGGGTGACGTGGGCGTGGCGGAAAGGCGGTCCCGGCCGGAGGTTTCGCAGTCGCGGCTCGCGCCGCTCCTACAGTCAGAAACGCACCCACCCGCAGCCCCCTGTAGGAGCGGCGCAAGCCGCGACCGCGAACCCACACACCCCAACAAACCCCACCACACGCCCGCGTATCCACCCACCCCACCACCCATCCACACCCAGCGCGCCCAACATCCCCTAGCCAATACGAACTATCCCACCCCACCGACCACTCAAAGCAAGCCGAACCCCACCCCCCGTTTGTTAGACTCGACGCTCTAATCCGCCCCCACACCACGAGGCGCGGCCACGGGGCCGCGAGATAGATGAACCAGCCGCTTGCCAGCTCCCTGCACGACCTCCTGCAGAACGACCCCGACCCGACCGAAACCCAGGAATGGGTCGAATCCGTCCAGGCCGTCATCGCCCGCGACGGCGCCGAGCGCGCCCACCAGCTGCTCGAAGGCATGGTCGAGGTCACCCGCCGCGCCGGCGCCCACCTGCCGTTCCAACCGACCACCGAATACATCAACACCATCCCCGCGCACCTGGAGGCCAAGAGCCCCGGCGACAACGCGATGGAATGGCGGATCCGCTCGCTGATCCGCTGGAACGCCATGGCCATGGTCGTGCGCGCCAACCGCAAGCCCGGCGACCTCGGCGGCCACATCGCCAGCTTCGCCTCCGCGGCCACCCTGTACGACGTCGGCTTCAACCACTTCTGGCGCGCCCCGTCGGCCGATCACCCCGGCGACGTCATCGGCGTCCAAGGCCACAGCTCCCCCGGCATCTACGCGCGCTCCTTCCTCGAAGGCCGCATGAGCGAATCCCAGCTCGACCACTTCCGCATGGAAGTCGACGGCCGCGGCCTGAGCTCCTACCCGCACCCGTGGCTGATGCCCGATTACTGGCAAGTCCCGACCGTATCGATGGGCCTGGGCCCGATCAGCGCCATCTACCAGGCGCGCAACTGGAAATACCTCGAAGGCCGCGGCCTGATGCCGAAGTCCGACCGCAAGGTCTGGGCCTTCTTAGGCGACGGCGAAACCGACGAACCTGAATCCCTGGGCGCCATCTCCGTCGCCGGCCGCGAAGGCCTCGATAACCTCGTCTTCGTCGTCAACTGCAACCTGCAGCGCCTCGACGGCCCGGTGCGCGGCAACGGCAAGATCATTCAAGAGCTGGAAGGCCAATTCCGCGGCGCCGGCTGGAACGTCATCAAGACCATCTGGGGCAGCTACTGGGACCCGCTGCTCGCGCGCGACACCACCGGCAAGCTGCGTCAGCTGATGATGGAAACCGTCGACGGCGAATACCAGAACTGCAAAGCCTTCGGCGGCAAATACACCCGCGACAACTTCTTCGGCAAATACCCGGAGACCGCCGCCCTCGTCGCCAACCTGTCCGACGACGACATCTGGCGCCTCAACCGCGGCGGCCACGACCCGCACAAGGTCTTCGCCGCCTACCAGGAAGCCGTCAACACCAAGGGCATGCCCACCGTCATCCTGGCCAAGACCGTCAAGGGCTACGGCATGGGCGCATCGGGCGAATCGCTCAACCCGACCCACGGCACCAAGAAGATGGACGACGAAGCCGTCCGCCTGTTCCGCGACCGCTTCAACATCCCGGTCACCGACGAACAACTCAAGGACGGCGCCGTCCCGTTCTACCACCCTGGCGAAAAATCGCCGGAAGTCGAATACATGCTCGAGCGCCGCAAGGCCCTCGGCGGCTTCCTGCCGCAGCGCCGCCGCAAGGCCAGCACCTCGCTGGAAGTGCCGAAGCTCGAAGCATTCGACCGCCTGCTCAAGAGCACCGGCGAGCGCGAAATCAGCACCACCATGTCGTTCGTGCAGGCCCTCAACATCGCCCTGCGCGACAAACAAGTCGGCCCGCGCATCGTCCCCATCGTGGCCGATGAAGCGCGCACCTTCGGCATGGAGGGTTTGTTCCGTCAATTGGGCATCTACGCCCCTCATGGCCAGAAGTACAAGCCGGTCGATCGCGACCAGCTGATGTACTACCGCGAAGACACCACCGGCCAGGTGCTGGAAGAAGGCATCACCGAAGCAGGCGCGTTCTCGTCCTGGCTCGCCGCCGCGACCAGCTACAGCACCAACGACCTGCAGATGCTGCCGTTCTACATCTACTACTCGATGTTCGGCTTCCAGCGCATCGGCGACAGCGCTTGGCAAGCCGCCGACATGCGCGCGCGCGGCTTCCTGCTCGGCGCCACCGCCGGCCGCACCACGCTCAACGGCGAAGGCCTGCAACACGAAGACGGCCACAGCATGGTCCAGGCCGGCCTGATCCCGAACTGCCGCAGCTACGACCCGACCTTCAGCTACGAAGTCGTGACCCTGCTGCAACACGGCATGCAGCGCATGCTGACCGAACAACAGGATGAGTACTGGTACCTCACCCTGATGAACGAAAACTACACCCACCCCGACATGCCCGAAGGCAGCGCCGACGGCATCATCAAGGGCATGTACCTGCTGAAGGACGCCGGCAAGCCCAAGAAGGGCGAACTGCGCGTGCAGCTGCTGGGCAGCGGCACCATCCTGCGCGAAGCCATCGCCGCCGCCGAGTTGCTGGACAAGGACTTCGGCGTCACCGCCGACATCTGGTCCTGCCCCAGCTTCAACGAACTCGCCCGCGACGCGTGTGATGTCGAACGTTGGAACCGCCTCAACCCCGAAGCCAAGACCGCGCGCAAGCCCTACATCACCGAACTGCTGGAAGGCCGCGCCGGCCCGGCGATCGCCGCGACCGACTACATCCGCATGTACCCCGAGCAGGTCCGCGCGTTCGTACCGATGCGCTACACCGTGCTGGGCACCGACGGCTTCGGCCGCTCTGATACCCGCGCCAACTTGCGTCGTCACTTCGAGGTCGATCGGTACTACATCGCGCATGCGGCCATTGCGGCGCTGGCGGCGGAGGGGAAGATGACCGGGAAGGATGTGGCGAGGGCTATTAAGCAGTACAAGATTGATGTGGAGAAGCCGAATCCGTTAGGGGTTTGAGCTTAAAGTTGCGATCTCAACAAGGGCGACCAGTGGGTCGCCCTTGTTGTATGCGTTGCAGTTTTGTGTAATTTCAACCAAATTCATGAAGTCTGTCGTTTAACCACAACTTCGCTCTACCCGAGGTCATGCCTAGATGAATTCACCTATCGACCATCCGGCAGGTAAGAAAGCAGAGCTCAAGTTAAGTGAGTTGCTGCTCGACGCTAATAATCCACGCTTTGGTGGGCTTTCAAAAAGTGGGAATCAACAGTCCGACGTGCTTGAGCACATCGTTGATACTTTTGGGGTTGACGATCTTCTTAGTTCTCTTTCTGTTAATGGCTACTTCGAGGCCGAGCCATTGGTTGCCAGAGCAACTCCTGATGGATATGTAATCGCGGAAGGGAATCGTCGTCTCGCGGCATGTCTTATGTTGGCAGGTGACGATAGAGCGCGTCGTGTAGAAGATAAGTCAGCGAAGTATAGAGGGGCTTGGGAGCAGCATGGCAAGCCATCCATTGATCCTGTTCCGGTAATTGTTTTTTCTGGAGACGGCGCTCAGAAGGAGCTACTTTCATATCTCGGTGTCAGGCATATATCTGCCTCAAAAAGTTGGGATTCATATGCCAAAGCCGCATGGGTCGCAGAAGTTGTAGAAAAGCATGATCTGGCTGTGAAAGATATCGCCACAATGATTGGCGACCAGCATCAGACGATAGATCGGCTCTTGCAGGGCTATTATTTGGTGAAACAGTTAGTGGACGCCGGGGAGTTCAGGCCCACGGATAGCCTAAGAGGTGGTCGAGGCAGTGTTACCGATTACCCATTCTCTTGGGTTTATACCATTCTAGGGTACCAAGCAGCTCGGAAGTATCTAGAGATTGAGCCGGGGACTTCAGGTCCTAATCCTTTAAAGGAAAAGGGGACGAAGAAAGGCGGCGCACTTATGCGTGCGATGTTCGGCGATCGCAAGCAAGGGCGCAGTTCTTCGGTCAAGGACTCTCGTCAACTAGGGCAACTGGCATCAATGTTGGTTAACCCTGAGACACTTACCATGATCGAACAGGGTAAGAGCGTTGAAGAAATAGAGGCGGCGATAACTCCTATTAACGATAAACTCCGGCTTGGAATAGAGCAGGTGCGAGAAATCCTGCGCGACCTTGTCGCCCGCATGGATGAAGTGGAGGTGGAGAGAGAGGTCGCAACTTCGGTTTTGAATCCAGCGGAGCGCGCAGCTGCCTTAAGTCAATCTCTCGTGCGTAAGCTCCAAGATGTGGCGCGCGGCAATTCGGGTGAGGGCTAAGATACGCCATGCCAAAGACCCCGTACGCAGGACGTGTGCAGGAATCTCGTACAGCAGCTGACGCCGACCAAGTAGAGCTGGCGGCGATTCGCGGCGCTTCTTCTGTGGTAGATCAGGCGGCTCAGGATGAATTGGTATCTGGCGAACTAGATGACGATTCTGAGATTGCGGCTGCCGAGAATCGCGGTGGGGGAGAAAACGCGCGCACTGCTTGGCAGGAGAGAGATTTGGCTCAGGAAGAAATCGTCGGAGCCGCTGCTCAGGAGATTAGGGACAGAATCCAGCACCTAGGTTCAGCATACCCATTTCAATTTCAAGGTAACAAGCTTGCATATACTCCCAGTCAAACAGGGTTCTATGAATTCTGTTTAGCTACTGCTACTGCGCCGACTATTACGGCTGATCCATTCACTAGCTTTCCAAAATATTTTGAAAGAGTGGTAGCTGTCCTAGTGAAAATTTACTTTGGACCGAAGAAGGGAGCCCTTCACACTGGGTGGCCGAGAGTCCCGACCACGCGATTCCGGCAAGCGCTGGCGCCGATGGCGCGGAATTCAAAAGAATGGGTCTGGTCTCCTGAGGAAGGTCTTGATGAAGATCCGCCGTATACTGTAGTTAAAGATGAGACGGTGGACTTTATAGTCACGGCTAATATGATGGACGCTAGGCCAGGTAATCTTTATATCCTAGGTCAATGTGCTTGTGGAAATAATTGGGACACTAAACTGCAAGAGCCTGACTTGGAGAGGATAAGGAAATGGTTCAAGCCTCCGTGGCTAGTTCCGCCAGTAAAAGCCTTCACGACTCCTTTTGTTTTTGGGGCTGAAACCATCCGCGAAACATCTAGAAATAGCAAGGCTATTGTCTTTGATCGGGTGCGGCTGGTCTTAATTGCTGAGAATCTTATGCCTTCACGCTATCAGATTTCCGTTCAGCGTCGCTTGGCTCCCATTACTAATTTGGTCACTAGCATCGTTTAATTACCAAATTGCCGGTATCGCCTTGGCAACGGCTTTGAATAGAGGGGGCGGAACGGCGTTGCCCACGACCTTGTATCGAGTGTACATTCCGCAGCTATCTGGAAATATTATATTACGCTTAAATCCTTGTAAGCACGCTGCTTCTCTATAACTAAATCGACGAGCTTGGGAGTCATTAGTAAAAATATATTTGTCTTTTCCTGCGTAAATCAAAGGCGGGCTTACTGGGTGCAGTGGCATGTGACGCGCATGGCTAACAATGGTTTTGGACAATTCATGCCAATCTCTACGCCGATTCCGTGACATGTAATACCAATGAAACGGCTCTTCATTGAATTCACCTTCCGGCCATTCGGGCAGCCCACTAAGGGCTTCACGGATTGTTAGATAAGGTTTTCTCGCTGTTGATCCATGAGTGGGTTTAGGAAATTCGTATCCCACATCTTGATCTGAGCGTATACCGACAATCAACACGCGCTTTCTTTCTTGCGCGACGCCATAATCTGCAGCGTTCAAAAGGCTCCATTTTACTTTGTAACCAGCAGAGCGGAAGTTGCGGAGTTGCATTTGAAATAGCGCTAGATTGTCCTCTCGCGTCAGGCCCGAAACATTCTCAACAATGAAGGCTTTTGGTTTAATTGCTCTAAGGGCTCGGCCAAACTCCTTGAATAGCAAATTTATTGGTCGGTTTGCTTCCCTTGCACCACCTTGACTATAACCCTGGCAAGGATAGCACCCGACTAGAAGATCGGCTTTGGGAAATTTTTTAATATTTTCTATGCTGCAAACACGATAATCCGTGTCTGGAAGGTTTGCTTTATAAACCTCAGAGGCATAAGTCAAGATGTCATTGGCCATTAAAACATCGAAACCAGCAGACACTAAGCCTGCATCGGATCCGCCGCATCCGGAAAATAGAGATACTGCAGTAGGCATCTAAGAGGCGACCTGTTGAGAGCGTACAAAGAATAGGCGGAGCACATGAACTAGTAAACGGCTGAAGTCAATCGCCTAGGTCGGAGTGGACAGCAAGTACGCAGCCACTAGACATTTAATTACGTTTAACGTAATTTACGAATAGGCTGTCTGAGCGCCATCCTCTGCGGATGACTCAGACCGAAGTAGATGCCCGCTCCATCTTTGCGCAGCGGCTGAAAGCAGCCAGGGATGATGCAGGGCTCACCCAAAAGGAACTGGGCATGACCATAGGTCTACCGCAAGAAACCGCGGCCGTGCGGATCAACCGCTACGAGAAGGCGGTCCATGACGCCGATCTGGCGACCGCGCGCCGCATCGCCGAGGCCTTGGGCGTCCCGCTCGCCTTCCTCTACGCCGAAACCGACACCATGGCCGAGGCCATCCTGACCTTGGGCCTGCTGTCCAAACCCGAGCAGCGCAAGGCCGTGGCCGACCTCAAGGCCCGCCTCACCCAGTCGGTCGCCGCGCGCGACAAGACTTAGCGGTACGGCCGACGCGCACTCAGCGGGTGATCGGCCGATCCGGCGTGGGCGGGACAGGAGTCATTGACTGATCCTGGGAAGCGCTGATGACTTCCAGCGCGCGCAGCGAATCGCTCAGCGGAACCGACGCAGCGCGCTGCGTCTCGACATGCGACAGCGTCTGCGCGGGATCATCCAGCCGGCCTTGGACGGCGATGACGTTTCGGCCAACCTCGCCGCCGGCATGCCGGCTCAGCACCACATGGTCGATCCGGTCCAGCCCGTCGCGCTTCGCCTGTGCGGCGAGGCAACCTGCAATGCAGTCCAGCGCGTGGTCCGACGGTGTTATGCCGTGCTGAGCAAATGCGCCCGCAGTCTTTTCGCGCGTGTGCAGCCAAAGCGCCTGCTCGGGACCGGCGCGACTGGCATCCTGCTGGCCTTGGCCATGGCTCCCGTCGCTTCCACGATCGCGCGATTGCGATTCATTCGGCGTCGGCGGCACTTCGCCCTCGGGTCGCAACACACGCTCGTAATCGCGCATGTACACGTCGCGATGGGTCAGTACGCCGTTCCCGTCTTGGTCGGTCAAGGTTCCGCCGAGCGTGTAACGTGTGTCGGCGACCTTGGCTGCGATAGATGAAACGACCTGGCTGTCGGTGAGCTCCCCCGCGTTCCATTGCCGATGGAGCTTGGCTAACTCCATGCCATGCAGATATCCGATGGATTCGAATGGGGCTTCTTTCTTGAACTCGTCTTCGTTCTTTAGGTCGTTGAAGATCGGGAATGCGTTGAAGATGGCTTTCGCTTCTATCTCACTGCGGTACTGAACGTACTCATCCACCGAGCCGCCTTGCTTGAAGGGCCGGGTCGTATTGTCTCTATCGTGTCCCACCTCGTGGGCGAGCATTCCGAACAGATGACGCTGCGGCCAAGCATTAGTGGGGTACTCCTTCATCGCAGACCAGTTGGTCTCGTCGACCACGATGGCGGGCGGTGTGCTCGGGCGGTAGAAGGGTTTTGGCAAGTCCGGCTGGGTAATAATCTGGCCGCCCTTGCCGAAGAAGTCGGCGAAATCCTGCGTGGCATTCGGTGACTTAAGTATCCACTCATTGATGCGCACCGGCATCTCTTGGAACTGCGCGTTCGTCTCAAGGAATTCCTTTTCCTTCGTGGTCATCTGTCTCTCTCGATGTGAATGAAAGAAACGCACTTTTCGTCGGGCGTGGTGCTGAAGCTAACCAGCATCCCATTACGAAACGCATCGTAGGTTTGCGCGCCAGTGCTTCGAATTTTGTTATGTAGCTTGGCCTGAGTTAGGCGCAACGCGCGCTCCACCGGAAAGCAGGGCTCGCCCGATACGGCAATGGCAATGAAGTCGGCAGGCAGCGGCTCCAGCCAGAGCATTGAAAGTACATGACGATCCGCCAGCGTCCTGGGCTCTTTGTCCATGTACTTCTGCCCAGCGGGATCGAGGCCATACATATGATTCAGTCCCGCCCGAATGCGATCTCTACCCGCGATCCCCGTCAAAGGCTCGGTGAGAATGCGCTCAATAGTTAAGGAGCTCTCCTTTGGATCAACAGTTGAAGCACAGCCGGACAGAGCCGCTAGTAATGCAGCGGTGGCGAGGATGGCACTGTTTGTTCGCGTCATGCGGCCTTCCTTATTGGCGCCTTGGTGATCTGTATATCATCGGGAATTCTGGCTGGACAACCCATATGAAGGGTTCGAAGAGCCATGTGCGCATTGTTGGCACAGTGATTCTGCTTATTTCCGTGAGTGGTCCGGGAATCGCGAGTGCTCAACACGATCGAGGCGACCCCTCGGACGGTCGCTGTCTCGTCGTGATTCTTTCTCCAGTCCTGATACAGAACCGCGATCTGAAGGTCAGAGCCATAACCAACGCTGTCGTACCGAGGGCGGAAGCTATCATCCTTATCACGTAGCTCATCGAAGATCTTGAATGCGTTGAGCACCGTCTGTCCCTCATGCTCGGCGCGGTACTGCACGTTCTGCTCGCGCGTCATTCCCGTGAACGGATGCGTGCGGCTGTTGATCGAGTGATGGCCTATCTCGTGAGCCATCATGGCGAACAGTCGTCCTTCCTGGTACTCGGTGCTCTTGCCGCCGAGATTGACCAGCGGGTAGTAGCTGGGATTGATCGCGATCTCGGGCGGTACACGCTCCCTGTACGACGCTAAGCCTTCGCCAGCCTCCGGCTTGATCGTGCCGCCGTCGCGAAAGAACTGAGCAAACTGCGCGCTCGCTAGCGGAGAATCGGTGACCCATCCTTGAACTCGATCGGGCAGTTGTTTGAACTGTGCGGTCTCGCGCAACAGTTCAGTGTTTTCCGCATGGCTCTTGCTCTTGGGGTCGTCAGTAGCAGGCGTCATCGTTATAGTTCCGATCTAGGATGATTCGCTGTGGTATGCCTGTCCGCATCCGTTCACTGGCATTACAGAAGCAGCTTATGCAAGCACATGGAAAGCACCGGGCCAAAGGCTTGCTGCTGTTGATGATAACGCTGAGCATTATTGCGAGCGCATGCTCCGCAGAGCGGTCAAAGGCTCGAACACTCGATGTGCAGTCGAAGCACATCAATGATGTGACAATCGAACGCATCCTCTCGCTACCTTTGACGCAAGGCGAGGCAGGGCTGCGACAGGTAACGTCTGAAATTTTTCGTCTCGCGAACTATCCCGACGCTCCGGGAACGATCACTGGCGACGTCGTGACTAAAGGCGAGCCGATAAATCTTTCCGATGGCCATCGAATCAATATAGTCATCGACTACACCAAGGCCGGTGTTTTGAGCATCGGTGTGGACAAAGCCCGATGTTTAAAATTGAAAGGTGCCGTCAGGATTACCGGCGCCAAACCCGTGTCGGCGGTCAGCTATCCCTACGTCGAAGGCCCTGAGTCCGACACCTACTCGGCGATTGCCAACGGCGTTGATGTGAACATCGGGAAGTTCGCCAAGGGCGAGGAGTGCCTGTCCGAAATCCGTCTGGTCAATATGAAAGCGGCCTCCGAATTCGTGACAGAGAACAAGCTGGAGCTTTCTGCGAAAAATCTGCCGGCCGATGATCGCTGACGAAGGTTCAGGCCTCTGATACCTCAACAGATCGAGGCTTCACGGATATGGAAAGAAACCGCGGGCGCGCCGATCAACCGCTACGAGAGGGCGGTTCGTGACGCCGATCTGGCGACCGCGCGCCGCACCTGATGCAAGCGTCCGCCGGCTACGCGGGTTCGTAAGCCGGGCTCTGGCGTGCGCCGCGCCGGCATTGCGTCGGATCGCACGGGCGTTTCCTCAGTCCGAAGCGCCCCGCCGGAGACCCGTCCGGATCTGCGCGTGGTCCCAAGCCTCATTGCGGAAAGCCACCGAGGCCTTCGCGAATCCCGCTGAGTGATTACGGAGAGTGAATTCGGGGCTCGCGAGAGCGAAATCCGTACTCCCGAAGGCCGGCGCCATACTCGCGAAAGCGAAATTCACTCTCCGGAAAGCCAATTTCACTCTCGCGAGAGCGAAATCCGTACTCCGGAAGACCTCCGCCGCACTCGCGAGTCCGAAATTCACCCTCCGTAGTCCCGCCGCGGCCTTCGCGAAGCCGAAAAAGCTTTAATGGAATGACTCGCCGGCTTTCCTTTAAGGCTTTTTCGCCTTCCGGAATGTATTTTTTGCTCATCGATGTGCCTTGTTGGCACACCGGGCCCGCATCGCGGCTTTCCAGCGCGGCGCTGGATAGATTCGTGACAGGCCTGTGCCTGTCGACACTGGCAATGAAGCGCCAGGGCATCGCCATGCCGGCCCGGCCCAAAGGCGCGCTGTTGCGCCTCAAGCAACTGCATTACTCTCCAATCGCAGCCGGCACCGCGCGCGAACGCAGAGCGCAACTATGAGTACCGCGATGAGCGCGCAGGGACTTTGTTTCAAAGCGGCGTTGCTGCTCGCCTTATTGGCGCAAAGCGCTTGCGCCACCTCCACGCGCCCAGTGGCTGTATCCGATGCGACGGGGGAAGCAACGCTCGCGGTCGAGGATTTCCTGCGCTGGCCCTTGCAAGGCCCGGACGGCTACGACAAAGCCGTCGCCGCCTTGCTCGGCGCGTATCGCGCCCAGGCGTTCAGCACGGCACCACCCAGCCTCTACGCGCGAAATCCGGTGCGCCTGGGCGATGGTTTCAGCCTCGCGGGCGCGCAGGTGGACAACCAATACTGGTATCGGGCCGTTGCCTCGGTCTCCATCGCCGACCAGCCCTGCTTCCCGATGGATCGAGCCGCGAAGATCGCAGGTATTCAGTGGAGTCCGCCGGCGCCGGCTGCTGGTGTGGGACGAAGCTTTCCTGTGAAGCAAAACGGCGTGAAGTTAATGCTGATCGAATCGCAGGACAACCCGCAATGCCTCGCCGATACCAGCTTCCTGCATCTCGCGGACACGCGGCGAACCAGGTAATACCGATCAAAAGCGCAAGGCCGCGGCCGATCCCAAGGCACGCATAGGTCGTTCGGTCGCGATGGGAAGGGTTGCGACTAAGTTCGCCGTCACCAGCTGCGCGGCAGGGGATGTCGCCAGCGATAGCGTCAGCCGTATCAGCGGGGCGTTTCCACGATCTCAAGCGATATCACGCAATCGCGCTTGAAGCCATCGGCGGAAAAACCGACGGACATTCCCTCGCCGGTTGCCGTGTAGATGCCTGTGCGTTGGTAGTAATCCATCCAAGACGGGTCGGGTCGCGCGATCGCAATGGCTTGCTTGACCGGGAAACACGGCTCGCTGCTCAACTCCACCAGCATGTGGCGCTCGTCATCCAGGCGTAGATAGCGACGGACCACATAACCGTCGCGCAGCGTTGCCGGCTTCTGCGTGGCGATTCGATCTATCGCATTCGCGTTATCGTTGGCAGCGAAATGGCCGTGCAACGCTCGATCCAGACGATCGAATCCGGCGGGGCCCTCACGAAGAGGGAGTGTCAGGAGGCTCTCGGCATGAAGATCGGATAGCGTTTCGCGCCGTATCGCTCTGGTATCCGAGCAAGCCGATACGAAGCAGACGATGACGAGCGTCGACGAAATCCCGGTGTATGAATGCCTGACAAAGCCACATGTTTTCAGCATCAATCCTCGGCTTTTTTCTGATCCGGCGCATAAGGTCTACGGCGGTCGTTGTTTATCACATGATGGCTCGCTTATGCTCAGCGCATCCTCTCTGCGTGCGGTGCAAGCAATGCGCAACTTCCAGTTCCGCTGTGTCGCCGCAGCTATTCGGCCCTACGCAATCGCGCCCGCATTGATTGTGCTCAATGTCCTCGCGGTCAGCGCTTGCGCCCATGGCCCGACACCGCCGCACACCTCCGTTACCGCCCAGGAGCCTCATGGCATGACGTCGAACGAGCACTATCGGATCAGCGACGCCTCGGAGTACCCCACATTACCGCCCGAAGAGGTGGGGCTGAGGGTGTTGAAGCTATTGAAGGAACTGCCGTCCCTGAAGGGACTGACGGCGCAGCAGGTAATCGAGAAAACCGGGCTTCCCCTCAAGTTGGCTGCGGAAGCAGGCGTTTACGGTTTTACGGTTCGCATGCCTGATTCGGGATGGCTCTACATGCTGACATTCGAGCCGGCCGACGGCCGCTACAAAGAGAGGCTGTCCTACGAGGTACGCAATCCCGCTAACCGCAGCGGCGCGGACATGACCCCCGTATGCAAGCTCGACTTCGATGCCTATGCGGACGCCCTGAAACGAGCGGGGTACAGCGTTAGTGAGGATCGCAATGAGATCGGAATGTTGGAGGAATATATTTTTCATCGCGAAGATTTGAAGATTCGGATAGGACCCCGAAACCGGACCGTAAAAGACGTTGATGCGCCCTTGTGTGTCGAGCGCCTGACTGTCTATTCGGCGGGTTAATCCATGGCCGGACCAAATAAACAGCTATCCGACGCCATCGATCGGTTAGCGGCGGACCCGGGCGCCACCGCGGACCAGTTCGCTCAGTTACGTAACGCGCTCGCTTCGGATAGCAAGCTGCTGGATCGCATGAACGATGAGGCCAAACTGGGGCATATCAAGGTTTTCGTCATCGGTGAAGAAGGGCCGGCGGGACGCTACGACATCCAATCGGGCACGGTGACCTTGCCAACGACGAGCTTTCGTCCATCAGGCGTCTCTGCCTCGGAAGATCTGACTGCCGTCTTAAAGCTGCAGGACATGTCCGTGAGATTCGGAAACAGTGTCTATGCGGATACGTCGGGCAGAAAAGTTCCTGTCTCGCAGGAAATGCTCGGGAACTTGCAGAACTCGATCAACCAGTCGCCGGAGTTGGCTGCGCAAATGAAAGCGGCGGTCAGCGCCAAGCCTTACCCGCACTTGATCAAGTTCGACATCCTTGATGCTGGCTTTGGCGCAGGCGCGACTTATGACGGCGACAACAAGTCGATCAGTATTCCAGCCGCAAGGTTGCAGAATTCGTCCGCCACCAATGGGGAGGGATTCGATCCTTTCAGCATGGCTTACACGCTCGCGCATGAAACCCAGCATGGGATCAATCATGCGGCCAAGCGACAGGCCTACGTTGTATTCGATCGCGAGGTTCGGGAGATCGCACGCGATAAAAACCCGATCAACGACTACACCGCGCCGATAGGCAGGCTGATCGGTGCAGGTCGGCAGGATGAGGCCAAGGCCGAGATCGCCGGATGGAACGCCGTGGCCAGCATGGTGAAACAAGTCAATCCACAGGCGGGACTGGATGCCATGGGGCGTATAGATAACATACGAGGCCATTTATTCGTCGACAGGAACGACGCCACGCGCAAGTTTGAGGGACGTCCGGGGCTGACATTCGGACCTGAACTCAACCTTGAGCCGACGGCGGCCAACGTCGAGACTCTGGGCAAGTATTACTTCGATCGGGATCCCTTGAACACGCCTGGAAAGAATGCCCGCGAAGTATCCACGCTCGGTCCGCACAGAGAGGCCGACTACGCCAACTATTACGGACGAAACGCGATCGAGCGACTCATAACGATCGACAGGAAGCATGCGCGCGCAATCGACGGAGTCGAGCCGCAGATGCATATCGATATGGCGGCTTTGCGGCTCAACGAGCGCTTGATCGAGCGACTGGGGTTGGAGATAGACCCGCGTCCGGAGCAGCGGCAGCCCTACTACGACACCAGCCGGTCGCCACCTGCACTCCAGCACTTCGATCACACCAAGACGGGGCGCAGTTTGAACCAGCATGTGCCCATCGATGCGGCTGTTTTGGCGGACGATCCTGTCGCTGTGGGCCGCGAGCGTTTGACGCCGAGGGAGCAAGGGCATCCAGATCACGGCTTGTATTCCCAGATTGCGACCCAGGTCCGACAACAGGATCAGCAGCACGGCCGCCAATGGGACGAAAGCAGCGAGCGCATGACCGCTAGCCTGTTGGTTCTGGCGAAGGGAATGATCTGTCGCAAGTAGATCACGTGGTCTTCAGCACCAGGAACGAGCGCGTCGCCGCGGGCGAAAACGTCTTCGTCGTACAAGGTCGGCTGGACGATCCGGCGCATCTGCGGGCGCATATGAAAACGGACGAGGCTGTTCGTACGCCCGAGGCGGCATCGTTCGAAAAAGTAGAGGCGATTAGCGAGCGTATGGCCCGACAAATGCCGCAGGCTCAGGCGCTCGGGCAGATGCCGGAGGAAGCGCCCAAGGGGTCGGGCATGGGGCGATGACGGTACTGCGCTATCAGGAGGGCCAAGAGGTTCGGCTGGGCGACAGTGTTCGCTGGGGAAGCGATGCGCGCGGCATGGTCGTGGTCATGATCGCCGAACAGACGGCACTGCCTGGCTACATCGCAGCGGATTAGGCGTATCTGCTGCACGGCTGCATGATCGAGATCGCTGCGTTTGGACTATTCCATTACGATGCCGAAGGATTCGCGCAGGACGAAAATCTCTTATTGCTCGCTCGGACGACCTGATGAAATCGGATCAAGCCGAATTTTTCGCCGCGCAAGGTTACTTGCGGTTGGATGCCTTCCATCCGAAGAGTCGGATGGCGGCGATCAGGCGGAACGTGCTTGATGAGATGAAGCGGTTGTCGGCGAGGACCGACGTGACGAAGTCGTTGCGGCAACTTCCGTTCTTTCAGCAGATCGGCAAGCTCTCCGCGCTCGTGAATGTCCCAGGGCTGCACGACGCGCTTGCCACGCCGGAGCTCATCGAATTCATATCCCGATTGGGCGGTCAGGCATTGACGCCCAGTCAAGGCACCCAACTGCTGCTGTCGCCGCCTAATCAGGGCGACTGGACTTTGAAAGGTTTGAATTGGCATGTGGACGTAACGTCCGACCCGCTGTGTCGGCTTGCCGGCATTCAAGCGTTCTTCCTGATCGACGATGTGGCGCCGCGCGGCGGCGCGACGCTCGCGTTGGCGGGTTCGCATCGGGTCGATACGTCGGGGCTGGGTTCCGTCTCCGCGTTGCGCAGGCTGTTGAAGACATCCGACAATCTCGAGCGCAATCTTCGCGGATCGGGTGTCTCTATCGTCGAAATGTCAGGCCGCGCGGGTGACATTTGTCTGATGGACATGCGGCTTTTGCATACGCCGTCGATCAACGCGAGCAAACAGCTGCGAATGATGGCGACGTGCCGTTGTTTTGTCGGCGCTTGATGTTATTTTTGCCCGGCACTTGCCCGGGCCCCGTTCAACGATGTGATCGGGCATGGAGCGGCGCCATGAGACGATCGTGCATGCGCCTCGTGGCAGGCAGAGCATCGATGCAGTCCGGTGTTCTGCGCGATTGGAATGCACGTATCCACCTGAAACCAGGAGAACGGTCATGGTCAACAAGAACGCGCTCAGCAAGAACACGATTTGTCTGTGGTACGACGGCGCCGCGCTGGACGCGGCGACGTTCTACGCGAAGACGTTTCCGGACAGCGCGGTCGGCGCGGTGCATCACGCGCCCGGCGATTATCCCGACGGCAAGCAAGGCGACGTGCTGACGGTCGAGTTCACGGTGATGGGCATTCCGTGTCTGGGCTTGAACGGTGGGCCCATGTTCAAGCACACCGAGGCGTTCTCGTTCCAGGTCGCAACCGACGATCAGGCCGAGACCGATCGCTTGTGGAATGCGATCGTCGGCAACGGCGGCAAGGAAAGCGAATGCGGCTGGTGCAAGGACAAGTGGGGGCTGTCGTGGCAGATCACGCCGCGCGTGCTGACCGATGCGTTTACGAATCCCGATCCGAAGGTGGCCAAGCGTGCGTTCGACGCGATGATGAAGATGCAGAAGATCGATATCGCCACGATCGAGGCCGCCGTGCGCGGTTGATGCATCGCACGCGGCGGATGGGCGTGGCCGCGATTCAAGGCCCGTTCGCATCGCGTGGAGCGGTGATGTCGGGCAGGGACGCCGACATCAATGCGCGGGTTCGCCGAACCATCGGGTCGCGGCCTGCGCCACGCCTTCGTGATCGCCGGCGCTGTCGCTCGCCCAGGCGACCACGCCGTCCGGCCGCACCAGCACGGCGCTGAGACCCAATCGGTCCTTGGCGTCGCTGGCGACATGGGTGATGCGATCGCTCCAGCGGCGTGCACGCGCCGCGAGCGACGCGTCTGCGTCGAAGTCCAGCAACAGAGCCTTGCCCAGGCGCAGCCGCTCGCCGGCTTTGCTGCCGTCGGCCAGATCGAAGTCGGGCGTGCTGCGGCCCACCAGCGGGTGATCGCCGCCGAGGTCGTAGCGCAGGCCGACGCCCCAGACGCGTCCGGCGAAATAGGTGGCGCCGTCGCGCGTGCCGATGAGGTCGTGGACGATGGCTTCGAGCGCGCGCGAACTCGGGCTGGGTCGCATCAATGCGACCTGGGCGCGCGACCAATCGAGCACTTGCGCGCCGATCGGATGACGTTCGCGCTCGTAGCTGTCGAGCAGATCGGCCGGCGCGTCGCCGCGAAGGGTGGCGGCGAGCTTCCATCCCAGGTTCATCGCATCGCCCAGGCCGAGGTTGAGCCCTTGCCCGCCCAAGGGCGAGTGAATGTGCGCGGCATCGCCGGCCAGCAGCACGCGTCCGTTGCGGTAGGTCGTGGCTTGTTGGGTGCGATCGGTCCAGGTCGTGGCGAGCAGCAGCGAGGTCAAGGTCACGTCGGTGCCGGAGATATACCGCAGCACCGCCTGCACATGCTCGAGCGTGATCGGCTGGGTGCGGTGATACGCACCGCCGTCGAACGCGGCCATCGCGATGGTCCCGGGCTGGGCCTGGAAGTACATGCCGGTCGGCGTGTAGTGGCGGCCCAGTTGTAACTTGTCGGGGTCGGCGATCTCGACCCGAACCGAATAACCGGTGAACTCGGGATCGGTGCCGACGAATTCGAAGCCGCCGGCTTTGCGCACGACGCTGCGGCCGCCATCGCAACCGACCAGCCAGCGCGCGCGGAAGGTTTCGCTGCCGGCGCGAACGCTTACTTCGTCATCCGATGTGTCGAGTTCTTCCACGCGCAGGCCGCGCCTGATTTCGGCGCCCATCGCGATCGCGCGCGAGGCCAGCACGGTTTCGATGCGTTCCATGTCGGCGCCGGTCGGCGTATCGGCGGGGCTGGGCAGGCGATACGACCACTTCGTGCTGTCGATATTGGTCGAGTCGAACGCGATGCCGGCGAAATGGCCGAATTGGCGGCGCGGCTTCTGCGCGGTCTTCGCCGCTGCTGCGCCGCCGTCGCTCGCGTCGTCGTGCGCGCGCTGCGCGGGCGCGATGTCGTCGAGCAGGCCGCGGCGGTAGAAGGCTTCCAGGGTGGGCGCGGACAGGCCGCGCATGCCGAACGGAAGGCGCTTCAGCGGCGAGTCCGGATCCTCGGCCTGCTCCAGCACCAGTACCGAGACACCCGCCAAGCGCAGTTCGCAGGCGAGAAACAGGCCGACCGGTCCGGCGCCGGCGATTACTACGTCGTAGATCAAGGGGGATTCCTCGAGCGTGTTGGCGGGGCGCGGGAGGTTGATGGTTCTTCCGCGGGAGGGCTCGGTCCGTGGGCTCGGGCTATTTTAATGATCGCCAGGGGCTGGGGTGCGCCTTGTTTGTTGGCGGGGTTGAGGCGATCTGGCGGGAAAAGCGAATCTCCCTTGCCCCCTTTTCCAATGAGGGAACAGCAACGGCAAAAGCGAAGCCAGAAGCAAAGCCCGAAGCAAAGCCGACGGCGAAGCGTTGCGAGCGCGAATAGTCGCCCCTTGGAAAAAGGGGCTGGCGCTTGCGTGGCTTCAGGCGAACGCGGCTGCGCCGGGGCATTTGCTTCTGGTCGCCCGCAAGCCGAAGCCCTCCACCATGCAGACGATAAGCCTCGCCGTCCTTACGAAATCACCAAATCGAACAGCTCCCACCCGCCCACCTGCACGGCGGTGGGAATCAACGGCCCCTTCGCTTCGTTCGTCGCCGTCACGTAACGGTTGTTGGCACGCGCCCGCAACGCGATCGTCCCGCCGGGCAGCACCTCGATGAAGAACCGCTCACGCGCGCCGACCGTGTCGCGATTGGCGATCAACGCGTTCTGCTGCGCGGCATCCACCGTCACGAACTTCGCGTTGGCATGCGACAGCAAGGCGACATCGCCGCCGCCCGCGTCGACCATGTCGAAACGTTCCCACGGCCCGATCGCGTCGCGATTGGCGATCAGCGCCTGGCCGCCGCCGCTTTCGGCGACCACGTAGCGATTGTTCACCCGTGAACGCAGACTCAGCACGGTGGCCTGTCCGACCGTGCTTCCGCTCACCGGCGCCGTCGGGCGCACCGGGGTCAGCGCCAGCGCGCCCTTGAGCATGCGGCCGCCGTCGCCGGTCAGGCGTAGGTAGTAGTCCGATGCGCAGGGCGTGCCGTCTTCGTCTAGGGCGGCGAAGTTGAAATTGACGGGCAGGTCGTTCGCGGTTTCGGCGGTTTTCGCGATCTGGTTGCCTTCGTTGTATTCGTCGAACATCGAGATGTAGAAGCCGGCGACGCCGAGCCGGGCGAGGTTGTAGAACTGGCGCCACATGAAGTTGCCGTGGGCGCGCTGGTGTTCGGCGAGGTCGCCCGGCAACACGCAGGGTTGGTAGTCGATGCCGTGCGCATCGCAATAGTCCTTGTCGGCGATGTTGACCGACAGCCAGAACGCGTCGGCCTCGTGGAGCTTGCCGATCGCGCCGATCATCCACGGCGAGAGCATGTCGAACTGGTTGAACACGTCCAGGAAGCCGGGCCGCACCGAGTCGCCGGTGCGCCAGCGGGTCGGCACGCCGCCGATCACGTAACAGCCCTGGCGCTTGAACCACGCCACCACGTCGGCGCATTCGGCCGCATGGAAGGGCCGGCTGTCGTCGTCGAAGCCGAAGCCCCAGATGCACACCACCGGCTTTCCGTTCTGGCGCGCGTACGCGGGCGATGCGGTGAGGGCCGACATCTTGTTGCTCCAGTCCTCCTTCATCTGCGTGCGCATCTGGGTCCAGCCGCTGACGTCGTACATGATGTAGAACTTGCGTTGATAGCGTTCGGCGGCCTGGCGGACGTTCGCGGCCATGGCGTCGCGGGTTGGGCCTTCGCCCGAGACCGGGTTGAAGCGTTGCAGGGCCGCGGTGTCGATGCCGTGCTGCTGCATCCAGTGGAAGTGGACGTTGACCGTGTCCTGGTCGTAGCTCGAAAACAGCCTGGCCGGCGCGCCGTTGCGCAGTGGCGCGAAGTCAGTCTGATAGCCGCTGGCGTACTCGCGCATGTCGGGCCAGGACTTGATCGCGTTGTTGTCGGGATTCGGCGCGCGACCCCAGTCGTGAGCCCAATGCCACCAGCCGTTGATCGGTGCGCCGTCGCCGGGCGCGGCGAACCAGCCCTGGTAACCGACGGTCACTTTGCCGACGACATCGCCGGGGCCGCTGACCGCGGCGATGCCGGTCGCGCGCGCGTGCAGGGCGGCGCGGGCGATCGCCGAGGCGCCGACGGCGCCCGTGGCTGCCGCGGCGGCGCTGCCGAGCAGGAAGGTGCGGCGTGTGATGCTCATCGACGAGACTCCCGAAGCAGGTGAGGGATGGAGGCGGCCATGCGGGCGATGCCGCGCGGCGGCGGTTCGCTTCGGTCTTCCTTGGTGGCTTCATCGTGGGAGTCGCGCGGCCCTTCCTTCAATGCCCCCTTCGGACTAGCCCGCGCTCCGGCATCTCGTTTCGTTAGCGCAATGCGTCGCACAAGCGACGCAGCGTCGATCAATACGGTTCGGGAGCGCTACCTGGCGCGATCGGCTGCCCAGGCGCTCGTCTGAGCTATGCTCCAACCCCGCATCGACCCAAGGCGCCCGCATGCTTCACCACATCTCTCTCGGCGTCCGCGATCTGCAAGCGGCCGGCGCGTTCTACGACGCCACCCTGGGCGCCTTGGGTTACCGCCGGGTGTTCGACGGCGAAGCGTCGATCGGCTACGGCCTCGTGGACGGCCAAGACATGCTGCTGTTGAATCTTTGCGCCGACGCGGCCACCCCCGGAGCCGGTTTCCATCTCGCATTCGCCGCGCCGTCGCGCGCGAGCGTCGATGCGTTTCACCACAACGGCCTGGAAGCCGGCGGCCGCGATAACGGCGCGCCGGGGCTTCGTCCCGATTATGGAGATGGCTACTACGCGGCCTTCCTCGTCGATCCGGACGGCCACCGCGTCGAAGCCGTGATCAATCGCAGCGTGGTTTAAGCGAGGCTGACAGAGTCGACCGGCTCGGACTTGCCTGAAGCATGACGCTTCAGCTTGTCGCGGTGACGGAGCGGGCGGCATCGCGCCGGCTCAAGCGGAAGAAGAAAAACGCCACGGTCGCCAGGCCGATGGCCGAAGGCAGAATCTGCGACCACGGTTGCCAGACGCGCACGACGTTGCCCACCAGCGCCGAGAGCATGCCGAACAGCGCGGCGATCAGTTTGTAACTGTGGTCGTAGCGCCACAACGTGCGGAACCAACGGCGCGGAAACAGCCAGCGTGCGGCGTCGTAGGCCAGGATCGTCGCCAACGCGCCAAGCGAGGAATACACCAGCACGTTGGCGCCTTCGGCGCGCAGCACGATGGGGACGAGCAGGCCGGCAAGGATCATCGCGCACACGGTCCAGGCCCCGTCGATCATTTGCGGCCCGCGTTCGCGGGTACGCGCCGAGCGCCAGCCGCCGACGAGCTGATAAAGCACCAGCACGGTCAATACGGCGAAGTTCGGCAGGAACCGGAACAGCGTCAGCCCGGCCGCCGCCGATGCGCACACGACGAAGCCTGCGTAGCAGAAATATCGGCCCCAGCGATGGTGCGCGGGGCTGCCCTTGGCATTGCCGAGTTGGTAGAAGCCGATGAGCATGGCGACCATGCCCGCCATCACGTGGACCGTGATGTTGAGTAGTTGCGGAGCGGGCATGGGCGTCCTGCGATGCACGGCGATGCGGCCATTTAATCGGCATCGGTGCGAAACGGCCCGTGCCATTCGTCTTTGCGGCAATCGCCCGCGTCGACGTGCGCGGCGCGATTCGCCAAGACAATGGGCTGGACAGGTTCAGCGGCGGAGCAAGCCCGCCGAGCCTGAGTCGGCGCAAGAGCAAGGTTGGACGGTCTGCGACCGCCCGCGCGAGGAATCGTCTCCACGCGCGGGCCGACGACTCAAAGCGCCGCAGGCTGCTGCTGGGTCACGCAATGCACCATGCCGCCGTTGCGGTACAGGTTGCGCACGTCGATGCCGATCACGCTGCGGCCCGGATACAGGCCTTGCAGGATCGATTTGGCGACGGCGTCGTTGGGGTCCTTGTACTCGGGCATCAGCACGACGGTGTTGCCGACGTAGTAGTTCACGTACGAGCCGCGGTAGCCCAGTTCGTAGCCGTAGGCGGTGACGACGTCGCGCGCGGTCAGCGGCAACTGCACGATGCGGTAGGCGGCGCCGTCGATGTCGCTTGCGCGGTACAGGCGCTCGATATCGGACGATGACAGGCCCCATTGGCGCAGATCGGCGCGGCTCATCGTGACCAAGGTGTCCGGCGTGCCGAAACGGGCGAAGCCGTCGATGTGCATGTCGGTGATGTCGTCCTTGCCGCCGGGCGCGCCGTCGAGCCAGATGAACTTGGACACGCCCAGCTGCTCGGACAGCACCGCTTCGAGTTCGGCTTCGCTGAGCTCGGCGTTGCGGTTCGGTTCGCGCGTGGAGCTGCGCGTGGCCATCAGCACGCCGCGTCCGTCGACTTCGATCGCACCGCCTTCGAGCACCACGTCGTTCACGTCCACGCGCGGCAAGCCGATGCGGCCGGCGACAGCGGCGGGCACGGTGTCGTCCTTGCGGTAGGGCGCATCGAGGCCCCAGCCGTTGAAGCCCCAGTCGGTGATCGTGAGCCGGTCGTTGCGGTCGTAGACGAAGATCGGGCCGTTGTCGCGCACCCACACGTCGTCGGTCGGGCGGATCAGGAAGCTCACCTTGGTCAGCGCGATGCCGGCGGCGTTGAGCAGAGTGCGCACGCGGGCCTGCTCGTTGGCGTCGTAGACGATGATGTGGACGTTTTCGCTGGCGACCAGCGCGCGGGTCATCGCCACCCAGGTCGGATCGAGCCGGTCGCGATAGGCGCGGCCGTAGGTGTAAGCGTGCGGCCATTGCAGCCAGGTGCCTTCGTGGCGCGCGGTTTCGTCGGGCATGTAACCAGTCTGGGCGTGGGCCGCGCCGGGGGCGACGGTGTTCAGGGCGAGGGCGCATAGGACGCTGGCGACCAGCGGACGCCAGCCGGCGCGGGGAAGCTTGGAGGTGTGCATGGGGGAAACCTGTCGGGTGAGGTGGGCTTGGACGCGCACCTTAGCCAGCGAACCTGACATCCCGCTGATATCGGCCTGTCGACAACCGGCGGCCGAAAAAAATCAGTCGACGGCGGCCGCTACGGCGCCCGCACCGTCACAACAGCAGTTCCACCCGCGCACCGCCGCCGGTGCGGTTTTCCAGGCGCAGCTCGCCGCCGTGCAGTTGCGCGATGTGCTGGACGATCGACAGGCCCAGGCCGCTGCCGCGGCTGGCCGGGCCGGTCACGAACGGCTCGCCGATGCGTTGCAGCAGCGCCCCGGGGAATCCGGGGCCGCGATCTTCGACGATCACCTTGCGACCGCTCACCGTTACGCTGATCGATGCATCGCCTGCATCGTTCGCCGCGTGCAGCAAGGCGTTGTCGATCAGGTTGCGCACGGCGGTTTGCACCAGGCGCAGGTCCACGTTCACCACCGACTCGTCGGCGTGGAAGGCGATCGGCCGATCGTCGGGCAGGATCGCCTCGATCAGCAGATCCAGGCGTACGGGTTCCTTGTGGACCGGCGAATCGGCCGCGTCCAATCGCGCCAACAGCAGCAACTGTTCGACCAGGCCGGCGGTCTGGGTCGTGACCCGTTCGACTTTCGCCAGCACCTGCGTCGGCGGCTCGCGACCGTCGTGCGCCGATTCGCACAGCGCCTGCAAGCGCGCGACCGGCGTTCGCAGTTCGTGCGCCGCCGCGGCGATGAAGCGTTCGTGTTGTTCGAACGAAGCGATCGCCGGCCGCAGCGAGCGACGCGACAGCACGTGGCCGACGAGGATGCCGAACGCGGCCAGGCCGGCGGCGATCGCCAAGGTCCAGCGAACGAAGGCGGCGTGGGTGGCATCGCGCGCGCCGGGGTCGGCCAATACCAGGATTGCGGCGATGGGTCGGTCGCGGTCGTCGTAGGTCGGCTTGGCTTGCAGCAGGTAAGCGCGGCCGCGGCGGTCGTGGCCTTCGCTGGCGATATCGCGGCCGCCGGCGATCACGGCCTCGGCCAGCGCGAACGGTTCGGCGAGATCGAAGCGCGGCCGCTCCGGGCGCAGCAACACCTTCGGCGGCGGGCCTTTGCCGATCACCCAGATATCGCTGCCGCTGTCGATCACGTCGGGCTCCTTGCGCAGCACTTCGTCGTGAAAGCGGCCGTCGGCGTCGAACCACGTCAATCCGTACACCGCCGTCGCGCGCAGCCGCGCGCTGGAGGCGAGGTCGAGCTGGGCCAGCCGCGCATGCGTGGCGATGGCGACGCCGCACAGCACGATCACGCACAGCAGCCACGCCGCCGTCCACACCGCGGTCAGGCGCAGGTGCAGCCGTCGCAGGACCTGCTCACGCCGTCGCGTCATCGCGTCCGTCCAGCCGATAACCCGCGCCGCGCACCGTGTACAGCAACGGCGGGCTGCCGAGTTTGCGGCGCAGCGCGGCGATCAACACCTCGTCGGCGTTCGACGCCGGTTCCTGACCTTCGCCCCAGCAACCGGCGATGATGTCGCCGCGCGCGACGACTTGCCCGGCGCGTTCGGCCAATAACTGCAACAAGGCGAACTCCTTCGGACGCAGCGGCAGCGCGACTCCGCCGCGACGGACTTCGCGACGGCCCAGGTCGACTTCCAGATCGGCCACGCGCAACACGCTGGGCCGGATCGCGCCGCCGCGTCGCCCGATCGCGGTGATGCGCGCGATCAGTTCGTCCATCGAGAACGGCTTGATCAGATAATCGTCGGCGCCACCGGCGAAGCCGTCGATGCGGTCCTCGACCGCATCGCGCGCGGTCAGGAACAGCGCCGGCGTGGCGATGCCGCGCTGGCGCCATTGCCGCAGCGAGGCGAGCGCATCGCCATCGGGCAGGGCGCGATCGAGCACGAAGGCATCGTAGGCATACGACCGCACGAAGGATTCGGCGGTCGCCAGATCGGCGACTTCGTCCACCGCATGCCCGTGCGCGCGCAGCCGTCCGGCGACGGCCTCGCGCAAATCGGTCTGGTCTTCGAGTACGAGCAGGCGCATGGGTGCGAGCTTACCGCCGCGGCGGCCTGGACGCGCGGGGCGTCACAGTTTGCCTCGAAACCTTCCCGGCAACGCCCCATGTCCGCCCCCGGATCGTCCTTGTCGCGCGCCCGAGGCCGGGATCACCGTGGCGTGTGGTGCATGGACTGTCGTACTCGCAATGCCGCATCCCGATGCGACGTGGCGCGGAACACATCGGAAGGTGAACTGCGTTTTGATTTAACAAATCAACGCGGCCCGTCTGTCCGTTGGCCGCGATGCGGGGCGTTGACCAGAACGGGGCGCGCTTCATTGGAAGTGTCATTGAGCGAATCAGCAAGCCGCGCAGGCCGGCTCGCACGACGACGGCTGATGCCCCACATGCGATGCACCCGCATGCGCAAGGCGTGACCCACGCCACAACGAAGTTGCGACTTCACCCGTGCCTGCACGAAGGGATATCCGACTCAGTCAAGGAGAGTGCTATGAGAACCACATGGCTCAAGGACGTAACCGACGGCGCAGGGTGGTTGCGCCGTCTGGCGGTGGTCGCGGTACTGGCCTGTCTGCCGTTGCAATCGGCGATGGCCAGGATGCTCGAAACCCCGAGAAGTTTTTCGCTGCAGGACAAGTCGTTGGCCGCGGTGCAGCGCAAGACGCTGGCGGCGGTGGATTCGCGCACCTTGCGCGACCAGGACAGCGCGCGCGCCAAGACGGCGAAGGGGCCGTTGCCGGTGCGCTTCGCGGTGCAGGCGGCGGTGGGCTTCGACCTCGACAACTCCGGCACCTGGCAGAAGCTGGCCGACGGCCAGCTGTGGCGCCTGCGCATCCAGTCGCCGGGCGCGATGAGCCACAACCTGGGCATCACCCGCTTCGACATGCCCGAGGGCGCGAAGCTGTGGCTGTACGATCCGGCCGGAAAACGCGTGGAAGGCCCTTACGTCTGGCACAACCGCAGCAGCCATGGCCGCTTGTGGACGCCGATCATCGAGGGCGACGAGGTGGTGGTGGAAGTGTTCGTGCCCAACGGCGTGGCGAGGCCGGCGATCACCATCGGCCAGGTCAACCAGGGCTATCGCGATCTGTCCGAGACCAGCATGGACAAGTCCGGCAGCTGCAACAACGACGTGATCTGCCCGGTGGGCGATCCGTGGCGTCCGCAGATCCGCTCGGTCGCGCGCTACACCATCAGCGGCTCGTTCCTGTGCAGCGGCCAGTTGGTCAACAACACCGCGTTCGACTTGACGCCTTACTTCCTCAGCGCCGCGCATTGCAACGTGACCGCGGCCAACGACGACACCCTGGTGTTCTACTGGAAGTTCGAGTCGCCCAACTGCGGCGATCTCGGCGGCGGCAGCACGAGCATGAACCAGACCGGCGCGATCTTCCGCGCGTCCTATGCGCCGAGCGATTTCCTGCTGGTGGAACTGGAAGAAGAGCCCGATCCGTTGTTCGATGTCTACTATTCGGGTTGGGACGCGACCGGCGTGGCGCCGGCGGCGACGGTCGGCATCCATCACCCCAGCGGCGATGAGAAGGCGATTTCGTTCAACAACAACGCGGTCACTTCCACCGCGTACGGTTCCAACACCGTCAACGCCGCGGCGAATCACTGGCGCGTGGACATGTGGGAAGACGGCACCACCGAAGGCGGTTCGTCGGGTTCGTGCCTGTGGGATGCTTCCAGCAAGCGCTGCGTCGGCCAGTTGCATGGCGGCGCGGCGTCCTGCTCGGCCACCACTTCGCCCGACTGGTACGGCAAGTTCAGCGCGAGCTGGACCGGCGGCGGTACCGCGGCCACGCGCCTGAAGGATTGGCTGGACCCGGGCAACACCGGCATCATCGCCATCGACGGCGACCCGCACGTGACCACGCTCGACGGCACCCGCTACGATTTCCAGGGCGCCGGCGAGTACACGATCCTGCGCGATCCCAGCGGCGTGGAAATCCAGGCGCGGCAGACGCCGATCGCCACCTCGTTCACGCCCGGCGCCGATCCGTACAGCGGACTGGCCACCTGTGTGAGCCTCAACAGCGCGGTCGCCACGCGGGTGGGCAAGTACCGCGTGACCTATCAGCCGAACCTCAACGGCGTGCCCGATCCCAAGGGACTGGAACTGCGCATCGACGGCCGGCTGACCACGCTCGGTGCGGGCGGCATCAACCTGGGCAACGGCGGCAGCATCAATCCGACCGGCGCGCCGGGCGGGATCAAGATCACCTATCCCGACAAGTACAACCTGCAAGTCACGCCGGGCTGGTGGTCGACCGAGTCCAAGTGGTATCTCAACATCGGCGTGAGCCGCAAGGTGGCCGACGGCGCGAACGGCGCCGAGCCGGGCAGCAATCTGGTCGGCGGTATCGGTGCGCCTCTGGCGTCGAAGAGCTGGTTGCCGCCGCTGCCCGACGGTACGGGCCTGGGCCCGCGTCCGGCCGCGCTGCACGATCGCTATGTCCATCTGTACAAGAAGTTCGGCGATGCATGGCGGGTGAGCCACGCCTCGACCTTGTTCGATTACGCGCCGGGCACCTCGACCGAAACCTTCACCAACAAGGACTGGCCGATGGAAAGCCCGCCGTGCAACCTGCCGGGCGCCGAGCCGGTCAAGCCGCTGCCGCTGGAAGTGGCGGTGCAGGAATGCCGGATCGTCAAGGACGAGCGGACCCGCCAGAACTGCGTGTTCGACGTGATGATCACCGGCGAGCGCGGCTTCGCTCAGACCTATGCGCGCACCCAGGAAGTCAACGCCAAGGAGGCCGCGAAGGCCGCTCAGGGCGGTGCGACGAAGTGATCCAGGCAATGGCCGGCCATCGATGACGGTGGCGGCTTGCGGCGGCGACGCCGAGGGAGCGATCCCTCGGCGTTGCGTCATGGACGCATCGGTGGCCGCGGCGCGGCGGGTTTATGAACAATCAAGGAACGCCGCGCACGCGCGCATGAATTCGCTAAATCGACCGTCAATACCGCGAATACGCCGTGTCGGCCCGCCCGCACGCGCATCGATCAGCAGGCCGCTTCCATTCGCGTGTAAAATGGCGATCTTTTAGCCAGCAGTAATGATGCAAGCACCTCGACGGGCTACGGTTCGCGGCCCGACGTTCATCCGCACGCTCGCTCGCCTGACCATCGCCGACGTTCCACCGCCCGCGCGATCGTTGTCGGATCAGCTGAGCCAATGGGTCGATTGGACCCACGCCGTGGCGCTGTCCACGGCGCTCGACGGCAGGCCGCCCGCGGCGCTGCTCGACGATCGGATCCTGCGCAGCGCCGAAGACGACGAGTGCGCGCGCGTGCGCGCGTCGCTGGCGAGCGCGATCGTCGCCGATCGCGCATTCGCCGCGGCGACGCCGCGTGGGCCGGGGCCGGCCAGCGCCGCGAGCGCCGACGTGGACGAAACGCTGGATTTCCCGTTCTACCGTCAGCGCTATCTCGCCCTGCAACAGACCATGGAAGCCGGTGTCGGCCGCCTGCGCGAGCGCCTGCGCGCGATGCTGACCCACGGCACGCCCGGCATGGTCCGGCTCGCCGCCGTGGATGCGGTCATGGAACGGGCCTTGGGCCGGCGCGAGCGGGCCTTGTTGTCGGCGGCGCCGACCCTGCTGGGCCAGCACTTCGAGCGCCTGCGTGAAGCCGCGCTGGTGGCCGCCGACGCGCAGGCGACCGCCGACGCGCAGCTCGCGCCATCCACCGCGTGGCTCGAGACATTTCGCAAGGACATGCGCGAGGTACTGCTCGCCGAACTGGACGTTCGCCTACAACCGGCGCAAGGCCTGCTCGCGGCCCTGCGCACTCATGCAAAGAACTCACATGCTTAGAAATCTGCTTTATCCCGCCGTCTTCGCCGCGGGTTTGATCACCGTGTGCTGGGTCGGCGCGGGCTATGTGCTCGCCAATCCGCTGGCGTTGTCGGTGGTGATGTTGATCGGCGCGTGCTATCTGGCCGGCGGGTTCGAGCTGTACCGCTACCGCCAGGCCACCGCGACGCTGCAGCAGGCCGTCGACGGCCTGTCGCAGCCGCCGTCGAACCTCGGCGACTGGCTCGGTCGCCTGCATCCTTCGTTGCGCAACGCGGTGCGCCTGCGCATCGAAGGCGAGCGCGTGGCCTTGCCGGCGCCAACGTTGACGCCGTATCTGGTCGGTCTGCTGGTGCTGCTGGGCATGCTCGGCACCTTGCTGGGCATGATGACCACGCTGCGCGGAACCGGGATGGCGCTGGAAAGCGCCACCGACTTGCAGGCCATCCGCGAGTCCATCGCCGCGCCGGTCGCCGGGCTCGGCTTCGCGTTCGGTACGTCGATCGCCGGCGTGGCCGCCTCGGCGATGCTCGGCTTGCTGTCCGCGCTGTGCCGGCGCGAGCGGGTGCTGGCGGCGCAGCGGTTGGATGTCGCCATCGCGACGACGCTGCGCATCCACTCGCAAGCCCATCGGCGCGAGGAAGCATTCAAGCTGCTGCAACAGCAAGTCGAGGTGATGCCGACCCTGGTCGAGCGGCTGCAGGCGATGACCGCGGCCATCGAACAACACAGTCTGGCCGCGCACGAGCAGCTGACGTCCCGCCAGGAGGCTTTTCACGAGCGGACCGACGCGGCCTACGGCCGATTGGCCTCGTCGGTCGAAGCGTCGTTGAAGGCGAGCATCAGCGAAAGCGCGCGCGTCACCAGCGCGGCGCTGCAGCCGATCGTGGAAACCACGATGGCGGCGATCGCGCGCGAGACCGCCTCGTTGCACGACACCGTCACCCAGTCGGTGCAGCGGCAGATGGACGGCCTGTCGGCGGGTTTCGCCGCCAGCACCGCCACCGTGGCGGGTCTGTGGAGTCAGGCGCTGGTCGATCAGCGCCAATCCAACGAAGGATTGGTGCAGGACCTGGGCGCCGCGCTGGAGCGTTTCACCGACCGTTTCGATCAAAGCGCCGCCGGCCTGCTGGACACCGTCTCCACGCGGTTCGAAGCGACCGCGGCGCACGCGGCGGATGCATGGAACACCGCGCTGTCGCGGCAGTCGAGCGCCAACGAAGCGATGGCCGCGCATAACCAGCAAGCGCTGGTCGCGACGACTCAGGCATGGAACGACAGCTTGTCGCGGCAGCTGAGCGCCAACGAGAACATGGCTGAGCGCAACCAACAGGCACTGGTCGCTGCGGCAGATGCGTGGAACGCGTCGCTGTCGCGGCAGCTGAGCGCGAACGAGGACATGGCTGCGCGCAACCAGCAGGCGCTGGTCGCGGCGGCGGATGCGTGGAATGCGTCGCTGTCGCGGCAGCTGAGCGCCAATGAGGACATGGCCGCGCGCAACCAGCAGGTTCAGGTCGCCGCGGCGGAGGCATGGAACGAGGCCTTGTCGCGGCAGTCCAGCGCCAACGACGAGGTGGCGACGCGCAATCAGCAAACCTTGATCGCGGCGGCGACGACGTTCGAACAGCACGCCAGCTCGCTGCTGCAGGCGATGCGCGAATCGCATGGCAGCTTGCAGGCCGAGCTGGAATCGCGCGATGACGAGCGCCTGGCGGTGTGGACCGGCGCCTTCGCGTCGATGGCCGCCGAACTGGGCCAGCGCTGGGAGCGCAGCGGCGAGCACGCGGTCGAGCGCCAGCAGCAGATTTGCGATGTCCTCGCGCAGTCCGCGCACGACATCGCCGCGCAGACCCAGGCGCAGGCGCAGGAAACGATCGCCGAGATGTCGCGCCTGGTCGACGCCGCGTCGCAGGCGCCCAAGGCCGCGGCCGAGGTCATCGCCGAGCTGCGTCAGAAACTGTCCGACAGCATGGCGCGCGACACCGCCATGCTCGACGAGCGCAATCGTCTTCTGGCTACGCTGGAAACCCTGCTCGATGCGGTCAATCACGCGTCCACCGAACAACGGGTCGCGGTCGATGCGCTGGTCGCCACTTCAGCCGATCTGCTCGATCGCGTCGGCACCCGCTTCATCGATCATGTCGGCGCCGAAACCGGCAAGCTCGGCGTCGTCGCCGCGCAGGTCGCCGCCGGCGCGGTCGAGGTCGCGAGCCTGGGCGATGCGTTCGGCGCGGCGGTGCAGCAGTTCGGCGAGTCGAACGAAGCGCTGGTGGTTCGCCTGCAGGGCATCGAAACCGCATTGGACAAGTCGCTCGCGCGCAGCGACGAACAACTGGCGTACTACGTCGCGCAGGCCAGGGAAGTGATCGACCTGAGCATGCTCTCGCAAAAGCAGATCATCGAGGACATGCACCAACTGGCCGAGCGGCGCGTCGCCGACGGAGCGCAGGCGGCATGAGCGTGGACACCCATGGCGACGTCGGCGACGGCGACGGCGAATCGACCGCGCCGGTCTGGGCCGCGTTCGGCGACCTGATGTCGGTGCTGCTGGGCGTGTTCGTGCTGATCCTGGTGGGCGTGATCGGCGTGCAGATGCAGTTGTCGAACCGGCTCGACGAAGAGGTCAGGCAGCGCCGGCTGGAGGCGCAACGCCGCAGTTCATTGGAACAGGCGTTGGCGGCGCCGCTGGCGGCGGGCCGGGTGACCCTGGTCGACGGTCGCATCGGCATTCGCGGCAGCGTGCTGTTCGCGTTCAACTCCGAGCACCTGCAGCCCGAAGGCCGCGAGCTGTTGAAGAGCCTGGCCGCGCCGCTGTCGGGTTACCTCAAGACCCGCAACGAAATCCTGATGATCAGCGGCTTCACCGACGACCGGCAGGTGCGCGAAGGCAATGGCCAGTTCGCCGACAACTGGGAACTGTCGGCGCGCCGCGCCTTGACCGTGACCCGCACCCTGATCGCCGAAGGCGTGCCGGCTTCGTCGGTGTTCGCCGCCGCGTTCGGCGCGGAGCAGCCGGTGAGTTCCAACGCCGACGAAGAGGGTCGGGCGAAGAACCGGCGGGTGGAAATCGCGCCGATTCCGAAACCACCCAAGGCCAAGTGAGGCACCGTGCGCGATAGTCCCGCCACTGCCCGGACGGTGCTCGACGCATGGCGCGAGCAGGGCGCCGACCGCATGAGCCGCGTGCGTTTTCATCGCATCGATGCGCTGGAGCGCCGCGCCGCGGGCTACGACGGCGACGTGCGGCGTCTTCTGGATGCGCGCCTGGCCGAACTGATCGCGGCCTATGCCTCCGATCTGGATGCGGCCACACTCACCGTCGTGGCGAGCGGCGAAGGCGATGCCGCGGATGCGTCCACGGCCGATGCGATGAGCGGATTGCTCGGTTACATCGCCGCGCAGGCGGCGCTACGCGATGAGGCCGCGACGGAAGACGCAACGCCGCGCCCCGCATTTCCGGAACTCGCCGCGCTCGACGATTTCAGGAAACTCTGGTCGGCCGTGCGCGTCGAAAACCAGACTCGGATGTCTTTGGAACAGGTGCCCACCGACGTCGGCCCGCTCAACTCCGGCGCGCTCGTGCATCGCTCGTTGACCTTGATGCGCGAATCGTCGCCGGGGTATCTGCAGCACTTCATGGCCTACGTCGACGCCTTGGCCTGGCTGGAGCGGATGAGCGACGACGGCGTGCTGGCGCTGGAAGACACCACCCAGGCCGCGGCCAACGGCAAGCGCACCCGCGACAAGCCGCGCAAGCGGCGGGAGTGAGGCGCCGCGAGGTCGGTGTTCGTCCGGCTTCGCCGGCAAGAACCACGGCTTCGGCCCGGTCTTGTCCTGCTTGGGGATGGTTGTGCTCGCAACGCGGGCCGGTTGGTTCACACTTCACACTTCAATCCACGAGAGAAGAAGTGCATGAAGTCTTTGCTGATGCTGCTCGGCGCGACCGTGGCGATCGCTTTGGGCAGCGCCGATGCGCGCGCCCAGGCGACTCAAACGACCGAGAAGACCTTCGTCGATGCGGTCAAGGCGCGCGCCATGCCGCTGCGGATCGCCTCGACCGGCCTGTCGGGCGCGGGCGCCGAGTTTCTGGCCGCCCAGGCCGCGGCATCGCAGTTCGTGCTGATCGGCGAGGATCACGGCTTCGCCGATACGCCGCAATTCGCCGAGGGTTTGCAAGCCTCGCTGGGCCAGCGGCGCTTCGATCATCTTGTCCTGGAAATCGGCCACTACGCGGCCCGCCGGGTCGAGGCCGCGCTGTGCGAGCGCAAGGATGGACTGGCGCGACTCAACCAGGCGTTTCCGTTCTTCTCGCCGTTCGTGAATTTCAAGGAGGACGGCGCGCTGGCGGCCTCGTTCGTCGCCTGCGATCGCACGACGCCGTCGTTGTGGGGCATCGACCAGGAGTTCCTGCTGTCGTCGCAACTGCATCTGGATCGCCTGCAGCAACTGACCACGAGCGAGCCGCAACGCAAGCGGCTCGCGGTGTTCCGTCGCGAAGCCGACGAGGCCTGGAATGCGATGGTGGCCAAGCACGATCCGGGTTCGATCGCGCTGGTCAACTGGACGGCCGAGGATTTCAGCCGCCTGCGCGGCATCTTCACACCTGAGCGCGACCCCGAAGCGGTGGCGCTGGTCGATGCGATGGCGGCGAGTTCCGAGATCTATCGTGCGCAGAACACCGGCGCGTATGCGTCCAACCGCGCTCGCTCGGTGATGATGAAGTCGCTGTTCATGCGCGACTATCAGGCGGCGCGGGCGAACCAGGAGCGGCCGCGGGCCTTGTTCAAGCTGGGCGCCTACCACGCCGCGCGCGGCCTGACCCCGACCCAGCAATTCGACATCGGCAATCTGGCCTCGGAACTGGCCGAGTCGAACGGCGGCCGCAGCTTCCACGTGCTGGTGCTGATGAACGGCGGCGAGGTGAATCGCCACTTCCCGTTCTCCGCCGATACCAGCGACGAACGCGCCGCCTACGACGCCAAGGAAGAATTGAAGACCCTGGGCATCGAGGCGCTGCTGGCGGTCGCGCCGGCGGACGACGCGGTGGTGATCGATCTGGCGTCGCTGCGCGCCGATGGGCCGCGCATGCCGTCGGGAAATCCGATCAATCGCCTGATCTACAACTACGACGCGGTGGTGCTGGTCGCCAAGGGCCATGCGGCGTCGGGTTACTAGCCGGCGGCTCAGGCCCCGAGCCAATCGCGCAAGGCGCCGGCGCGCTCCTGGCTCACCACGATGTCCCGTGGGCAACCGGCGATCAATTCCAGTTCCAGTTTGCCCTTGAAGCCGCGATGCACGCGCGCGATCGCATCGATCTGGACGATGGTCTGCCGGTTGGCGCGAAAGAATCGCGAAGGGTCGAGCATCGGCATCAGTTCGTCGAGGCTTTGCGACATGACATGGCCTCGCGCCTCGCGCGTCACCAGCCGAACCACCAGTTCCTTGTGGAAGCAGGCGATGTCGCTGACCGGAACGGAGGTCAGCACCTGGCCGGTGGCGACCAGGAAACGTTCGCGATAACGCTGGGCCGGGCCGAAATACGCCTGGGCCAGATCGACATGACGCGGGGCCGGCCCTGCACCGGCCAGTGTCAGTTGCCGCCACTTCGACAGCGCGAGCGCCAGACGCTCGGGCCGCAACGGTTTCAACAAATAGTCGATGCCGAACGCATCGAAGGCCTTCAGCGCGAACTGATCGTAGGCGGTGGTGAAGATGATCGGAATGCTGGCCGGGACGGCCTGGAGGATGTCGAAGCACAGGCCGTCGGACAGATGCACGTCCATGAACATCAGGTCGGGCAGCGGCGTCCGCGACAATCGCTCGATGCACGCCGCGACCGAGCCCAGCGGCGTTTCCAGTTGCAACTCCGGCGCGGTCTGCCCGAGCAGATCCAGCAGCGTCCGGGCCGCGATGGCCTCGTCCTCGACGATCAGGGCGCGCATGGCAGCAACGGCACGCTGACGCGGAACATCTGTTCGCTGCGTTCGATCTGGATCTCGCGCGCGGACAGCAGGCGATAACGCGCCTGGATATGGCTCAGGCCCGAGCCGGTGCCGCGCGTGTCGCCGCGGCGCGCGCGTATCGGATTGCTGACGGTCAGCAGGTCGTTTTCGCAGCGGATGTCCACGTGCATGCCCGGTCCGGATTCGATGTCGTTGTGGCAGACCACGTTTTCCAGCAGCAGTTGCAGGGTCATCGGCGCGATCGCGCGGGCCGCGACCGCGTCGCAACCGCTCATGCGTACCTGCAGGCCGTCGCCGTGCCTGGCCTGCAGTATCTTCAGGTAGGCCTCGAGAAACGCAAGTTCCTGCGGCAGCGGGACCAGGTCGAGGTGGTTGTGCAGCAACACGTAGCGGAAGATGTCCGACAGGTCGAGCAGGATCGAGCGCGCCCGCGCGGGATCGTGTTCGATCAGTCCGTACACCGTGTTGAAGCTGTTGAACAGGAAGTGCGGATTGACCTGCGCCTTGAGCGCGTCGAGCTCGGCGCGGGTGACGGCCAGGCGTTGCTGTTCGGCCTCGGCCTGGGCGGCCCGCCATTGCCGGAAGAAATCGAACAGCAGTTGAAACGCCGCGAGCGTGGTGCCGAAGATCAGCGCCAGCAGCACGGTGAAGGCGATGTGCGGCCATCCGAGCACGTCGTCGGCGCCGCGGGAAATTTCGTAGAGCTTGAGCGGCACATAGATCAGCAACAGGTAGACGCAGGCGAACGCCACCGACAACCCGAGCTGCGCAACCACCCGCAGCGCGCCGGCTTTCTTCCACGACAGATGCCGGTCGAGGTATCGCGAGATGGCGCGAATGGCTTCGGCGATCACGTAGATATTGAACAGGTAGATGGCCAGCGCGGCCCAGGACCGCCCCGGCGGCTCGTCGAACATCGCCGCCAGCTCGATGCTCGCCAGGGCGAGGCCGGCGACCAGGGCCGGCACCCACAGCCGTGCCCAGGTCTCGACGCGGTCGGCGCGGACGTCCAGAGGTTTCATCGATCCAGGGTGCCTGCTGGCCGGCGCGGTGCCAAGGAGTGTCGCGCGAAGGCCGAATAATCCGGTGTGAGCCGGGACGAGGCCGTCGCGTGCGGCTTCGGCCCGCCGTCGCCGACTGCGGGCGCATCGCGTTTCACTGGATCGCGCCGCCCAGCCATGCACAGGTCAACGCAGACCCTACGCACCATGCGACGGCCCATAGCGCCGGCAACCGGAAAACCGCCAGCAAGCCCAACCCGATCGCCACGATGACCATGTCGACCGGACTGTTCACGCCTTCGCGCCAGACCGGGTCGTAGAACGCGGCGGCGAGCAGACCGACCACGGCGGCGTTGACACCGGCCAATGCCCGGCCGGCAAGGGGACGCCGCGCTACCGTGGCCCATACCGGAAGCGTCGCGAACAGCAACAGGAAGCCCGGTAGAAAGACGCAAAGCAGCGCGAGCGTGGCGCTTGCCAGCGGCGATGCGCCCGCATCGACGCTGGCGCCCAGGTAGGCGGCCAGTGAAAACATCGGTCCGGGCATCGCCTGCGCGGCGCCGTAACCGGTCAGGAACGTATCGGCGCTCATCCATCCGGTGGCGACCAACTCGCTTTCGAGCAAGGGCAGTACGACGTGTCCGCCGCCGAACACCAGCGCGCCGGATCGATAGAACGCGCTGGCCAGCCCGCCCAACGAGGGCGACCCGGCCGGCAGCAGCAACGAGCCGACCAGTCCGGCCAAAAACAGCAGAGCGCAGATCGCCGCGGTCCGGCGTGCATACGGAACCGGAAAGGACGCGATCGCGCCGGCGGTGCCGGCCGGACACAGCCACGCGCCGAGCGCGCCGCCGGCCGCGATCGCCAGCAATTGCCAGCCGGCGCCGCCGGCCAGAAGCACCAGCGCGCATGCGCCGGCCGCGATCGCCACGCGCCGCAAGTCGGGCGTCAGGGTGCGCGCCATGCCGATCAGGCCATGTGCGACCACGACCACGGCCACGAGCTTGAGTCCATGCACCCACACCGCGCCCGCGGCATGGCCGAACACGCGCGGCGCAAACACGGCGAGGCAGAACATCAACAGCATCGACGGCGCGGTGAACGCGACGAACGCCGCCACCGCGCCCCACCATCCGGCGCGGAACAGGCCGATGGCCGCGCCCATCTGGCTGCTGGCCGGCCCTGGAAGAAACTGGCATAGCGACAGCAACTGGGCGAAGGACGCATCGCTGAACCAGCCGCGGCGCGAGACGAACTCCTCGCGGAAGTAGCCCAGGTGCGCGATCGGCCCGCCGAAGGAGGTCAGGCCCAGGCGAAGGAAGATCCGGAATACTTCGCCTGCATCGCCGCGCGTCGCGAACGAAGGATTCGACTGGGTATCGGGCTGCGGATTCATGCGCGAATTGTAGCGGTGGCGATTTTGGCTGACGGCGGCGGTGACGGGCGAGTTGGCCGATCGGTTGGACGAAACGGGAAGGCCGACCTGCCTGTCGATACCTTCCCGTCGGCATGCGGCCCGGTGCCATCGACGCCGGTACGCGCAATGTCGGCGCATGAGCCGATGAGCCAATTCTCGCGAGTCGGTGTTGACGCTTGAGCGTCGCATCGATGCTGCGACGTACGACGAGGTCCGGTAGCCGCTTGTGCATCGCAACAGAACGGCCAGGGCCATGTCGACGCCGTCACCGTGTTTCATTCGCGCTATTTTTCGCGGAAAAGCGTCGATGCGGTCACCTTTAATTGACCGGTCGCCACCCTTCGCGGCGGCCGAGTCCGGGGCCGTGTGCGTTTCGCTTTCGACGATCCGTTTCGACCCGCGCGAAAAATCGCTGACTTGCGATCGCGCGCGCCGATATCGCAATCGATCCTGATTGACACCGCCCAGGCGTGCATCTAGCGTGTGCGCTCGCGTTCCGTGCCTGGAGTCGCTGCATGCCGCATGGACGCGAGACGTCTTTCCTGCACTTCAACCGCAGTCGACGCAACCAAGGAGTAGGTGATGAGCGATGTTTCCGAAGGCGCGGCCCTGGTCGCCCAGTGGCGCACCGATGCTGAAAGCAACAACCCGGCGGGTCCTCTGTTCATCGGGGGCGAGTACGTAGAGTCGGACATCATCGGCGAAGTGGCTCCGGCCATCACCGGGTGTTCGCTTTGTACCGGTTCGATCCGCATTAACTGCTGCGCCTGATTCACGCGACACCCGATGGGTTCCAGGCCGTCCGCCGACTCTCGCAAGCGGCGCCGGCGGCCTGGTTTATCGGCCGCGCCCGCGCGCCGGCCGCGCCTGAAGACCCATCCGACCTCTCACCATTTCGCTACGGCCGCAAGGGCGATGCCATGGATGCAATGCTGCATGCGCACGGCGAGCGTCGCCGTCGCGATGACGTGAGCCTGGCTCCGCTGTTGCGTTTCCCGCCGCCCGTCGTGGCCGATCGCGCGTGACCGTCGCCGCGATCGAGGAGAATTTCGAAGCCTCGCTGCACTGCCTGGTCGATCCGGCGCTCGACGCGCTGCGTGCCGACCTCGCCGCGCTCGCCGGCCTGGGCGCGGGTGAATCCGAAGCGGTGCTCGCCGCCACGCGTGAATCGTTGCTTGCCTTCCTGCACGGCAAACTCGCCCGCGTGCTGGTGCTCGAACTCAATGCCGCGCGCGTCACTGGCCGCCTCGACGGCGTGGACGCCGCGCAGCGCTGGGCGCAGTTCCGCGATCTGTCCTCGCAACCGTCGTTCTGGGACGAACTCGCGCCGCATTATCCGTCGTTGCCGTTGCGAATCGGCCGGATCGTCGCGAACCGCTGCGCGGCATCGTTGAATTTCGCCCGTCATTGGGTCGCCGATAAACACATGCTGGCGCCGCTGTGCGGCACCGTGCCGGGCGAACTGCGGCAACTGAGTTTCGGCGCCGGCGACAGCCATCGCGGCGGGCGGTCGGTGGCGTTGCTGCGCTGCGACGGCGGCCGGCTGGTGTACAAGCCGCGTTCGGTCGCGATCGACGATGCCCTGCACGCGTTCGTCGCCGAGCTCGGCGCCGATGCCGGTATCGAGTCGAGCATCCGCGTGCCGCGCGTCGTCGACGGCGGCGAGCACGGCTGGGCCGAATTCGTCGCCCACCGCTACGCCGCCGACGACATCGAACTGGCCGCGTTCTACCGCGGCATCGGCCATTGGCTGGCGATCATGCGCGCGCTCGGCGGCAGCGACCTGCATGCGGAAAACCTGATCGCCGCCGGCGCGAGCCCGGTGGTGGTGGATTGCGAGACCTTGTTCACGCCGCGCATCGCGCCGCATCCATCGGGTTTCGGCGAGGCCTACGATCAGGCCGCGGGCCTGCTCGGCCGCAGCGTGCTGACCATCGGCCTGCTGCCCGGACGCGGCCAGGGGCTGGGCTGGCGCGGGGTCGACAACTCCGGCATCGGCATGCTGCCGGGTCAGCAGCCGATGATGCCGCTGCCGCATATTCTCAAGGCCGGCACCGACGAAGCGCATATCGGCATGGCGATGTTCGAGGCCGGCGTGGCCCAGAATCATCCCTGCGCGCAACCGGCGCTGGCGCGGTTCTGGCCCGACGTGCTCGAGGCCTTCGACGACATGACCGCGCATCTGCAACGGCTCGACGACAGCGGCGCGTTGCGGCAACGATTGCAGCGTTTCGCCGATTGCGAGGTGCGCGTGGTCACGCGCGCGACCGAGGTCTACGCCGAGATCGGGCGGATGCTGTGGCATCCGGTCTCGCTGCACGACGACGCCACCGCGCGACGGCGCGCCCACGACGTGCTGGCGAAGATGGCCGGCAATAACTCGATCGCGCCGGCCGATGCGGCGGTGATCGAGGCCGAGATCGACGACCTGCTCGACGGCGACGTGCCGTTCTTCAGCGCGCTCGCGCGCGACGGTCGCCTGGCCGGTCCACGCGGCACGTTCTGGCTTGCGCCTTGCGATCTGGTCGAGCACGCCTTGCAGCAATGGCGCACGTCCGACCTGCCGCTGGAGCGCGGGATCATCCAGGCCGCGCTGGTCAGCGCCTACCTCAACGACGGCTGGGTGCCGAGCGAGCAATCGCTGCGGCCGCAACAGGTGCGCGAGGGCGATATCGATTCGCGGCGGCGCGCGCAGGCGGCCGCGATCATGCGCCGGTTGCTGGCCGCGGCGATTCGCGGCCGCGACGGCAGCGTCGCCTGGATCGCGCCGAGCGTGAGTCCGACCGGCTCGTCGATCCAGCCGATCGAGCAGGACTTGTACGGCGGAATCTGCGGCATCGCCCTGCTCGCGGCGGCGTACGCGCGCGAGACCCAGGCCGGGCGCGCCGACCCGGTCGACGGCGTCGACGATCTGCTGGCCGCCGCGCTGCATACGCTCGATCTTGCTGAAGACAAACGCCGCGTCGCCGAAAGCCGCGCGCTCAAGCTGCGGCCGCGATCGATCGGCGGCTACATCGGCCTGGGTTCGCAGATCTGGACCCATCTGGTGCTGGCGCATTGGGGCCGCGATGGCGGGCGGGGCTCGCAACGCGCGCGCGCGCTGGCCGATCGCATTCCCGCGGCCGCCGCGGCCGAGCGCAGCAGCGATCTGATCGACGGCGTGGCCGGCGCGATCGCGCCGTTGCTCGCGTTGGCGACGGCGAGCGGCGAACGAGGCTATGTGGCGATGGCGTGCGAACTCGGCGATCTGCTGGCCGAGCGCGCCCAGCACCGCGACGCCGCCGCGTGCTGGGCCGAGACGCGCTGGCCCGACGGCATGGGCGGCTTCGCCCATGGCGCCACCGGTATCGGCTGGGCTTTAAGCCGGCTTGCTCGTGTCTCCGGCCGGCCCGGCTATCAGGCGCTGGCGCAAGCGGCGTTCGCGTTCGAGGATTCGCTGTTCGACCACGACGAACAAAACTGGCTGGATCTGCGCAACTTCGAAGAAGCGCGTTCGACCGCGGCCTGGTGCCATGGCTCGGTGGGTATCGGCCTGGCGCACGTCGATCTCGACCCGCAGTTGAGCGAACCGGCCACGCGCCTGTTGCTGCGGCGCGCGGCGGCCGCGACCTGGCGCATGGGACTGGGCGCGAACCACGGCCTGTGCCATGGCGATCTGGGCGCGTGGGAATTGCTCGACCAGGCGATCGCGCTCGGCGAAGCGCCGCCGGGGCTCAGTCGCGAGCATCTGCTGTCATCGATCCTGACCAGCCTGGAGGATCACGGCCCGACCTGCGGCGTACTGCGCGATGCGTTCGTGCCCGGCCTGATGTCGGGCCTGGGCGGCATCGCCTATCAACTGCTCAGGGCGCATCCCGACAGCGATCTTCCGTCGGTGTTGACGTTGGCCGATCCGGGCCGCTGAGCGTGTCGATGTTCGATCCAGCACGCGGAAATTTCGCAGGCCCCACATAGCGACCGCACCGGATTCGATCAAATCGATGCGACGCAGCGACTCATGGCTTGGGATGAGCGAGAAAGAAATCCCAGCTCAGGTTGCTGGCGTCGGGGCCGGAGGTATCGCCGTACAGGCTGCAGGCGCAGCCGCCGGGATAGGCATGGCCCGCGCCGTCGATCATGTATTGCTCGATCAGCGACTGGCCCGCGGCATCGCGATACGTGGTGCGCGTATACGAGCGCCCGCCGGGAACCTGCCCGTACTCGACGTCATCGGCGACCGCGTCGATGCCGTCGATGGTGGCCCATTGCGCGGCGATGCGATCGGCGGTGGCCGGCGGAACCACCCGATCGGCGGTGCCCTGGAAAATGATCGCGGGCACGGCGCGACGGCGGCCGCCCATCTCGGCGATCGCCTTGTTGCCCGACGCAGCCCCCGATTGCTGTTGCAGGATGTCGCAGTCGTACTCGCAGCCGGCTAGGATGCTGGTGGCCGCATACACGTCGGGATAGGCGATGGCCATGATGTTGGCCATGACCCCGCCCGCGGACACGCCGGTGACGTAGATCCGCTTCGCATCCACGGCGTACTGCGAGCGCACCTTGTTGGTGATGCCGGCGATCAGCGCAGGCTCGCCCATGCCGCGGTGACGGTTGCTGCCCAGGAACCAGTTCCAGCAGCCGGCCGGGTTGGCGAAATTGTTCTGGTCGGGAAACACGACGATGAAGCCGCGCTCCTCGGCGACGCGCGCCCAGCCCGACAACAGTTCGAAGCCGACATCGTTCTCGGTGCAGCCGTGCAGCGCGACCAGCAACGGCATCGCCACGCCGGGGCGGTAACTCGTCGGCACATAGCCATGGTAGTCGCGCGCGCCGAACACGCTGATGTAGGCGCCGTTGAAATAACCGGCGGCGTAGGACGGGCTCGGGATCGCGACGGCCAGCATCAGCGCGGCCAGCGCGAGGATGAGGCGTCGGCGTAGCGACTTGCGCAACTCGTACATGCCACGGTCTCCTGGTGGGTACGGCGGGGTGCGGCCTGCGGACATTCCGGTCCGGCGGTTTGCGAGCTCGCCGGAGTTTGCGATGGCCGGCGGCTGCGCGGGGCCCGCGAACGGACGGGCTTGCGAATAGCGGTGTTGTAGTCGCTTGCGGCCCGCGGCGTTTTACCGTTGGCGAACTCGTTGTTGACGCAGGCCGAACCCGAACTGCGAGCTGCATCGCGCGACGGCCGCGACCGCCTTGTAGTCGCGCGGCCAGTCCGCAATGATGCGGCGACGCCGGCGCGGCTGCGCCGCCACGCCACGGGTCGCCCGAATTCAGGCCGTTCCGGCCGTTTTCGGCGTAATCCTTCGCAACCTCATCGCAATCCCATCGACATCCGTGGAGACGGCATGACCGCTCGCTACAGCCTGGACACCGTCGCCGACTTCGTTTCCCGGGAAATCGGCGTGACCGACTGGCAGGCGGTCGAGCAGGCGACGATCGATCAATTCGCCTCGGCCACAGGCGACCGGCAATGGATCCATGTCGATGTCGAACGTTGTCGCCAGGAAAGCCCGTTCGGCGGCCCGATCGCGCACGGGTTCTTGCTGCTGTCCTTGCTCGCGCCGATGCAGATGCGGCTGGGGCTGATGCCATCGGGCGTGTCGCGGGCGATCAACGCCGGCCTGGGCGAGGTGAAGTTCCAGTCGCCGGTGCTCGCCGGCGAATCGGTGCGGCTGCGCGTGACGCTAGAATCGGTCGAAGCCAAGGGCGCCGACCGCTTGTTGATGGTGACCCGCAACGTGCTGGAAGTGCAGGGCAAGGACAAGCCCGCGCTGACCGCGAGCATGGCGGCGATGCTGTATCGCTAGCGGCCGTCGTCAGTCGTCGGCGCGCGTCAGTGACGGCGCAACTGGGTCGGCGACACCCCGTAGTTCTGGCGGAACACCCGGCAGAAATTCGACTGCGAGCGAAAGCCGTTGCGGTAGGCGATTTCCGAGATCGGCAGATTCGCCAGCGCGGCGCTGGTCAACATCTCGCGCGCCTTGCTCAGGCGCAGCGCGCGCAGGCGTTCCATCACCGATTGGTCGCTGTCGCGGAACAGCCGATGCAGATAGCCCTCGGAGATGCCGCAGCGCCGGGCGATGGTTTCGGCTGACAGGTCTTCGTCGGGGTAATGCGATTCGATGCAGTCCAGCGCTTTCTGCTTGTGCGCGGCGGCCAGCGAGCGGTCGTCGCAGAAGGTGCGGGTATCGCCGCGCAGCATCAGCGCGACCAGATCGCACAGCTGGGTGGTCAGCACCTGCGCTTCGCCGTCGCCGAGCTGGCCGGCGAGCCGATCGATCTGGCGCGCGTACACGCCGAGCAGTTCGGCGCGCGGGTCGCTGCCGTCGAGCGGCGCGGAAAACACCGTCGGCAGGTTGGACACGCGCTGGCGCAGCAGATGCACCGGGATCAGGGTATTGAAGCTTTCGTAGTGGCCTTCGGGCTGTACCTCGCCGACCACCGCCGCGGAAATCAGATAGATGCGTTGCGGTTCCAGCAACACCTCGTGGCCACCGACGACGTTGCGCGAGCGGCCGGCCGCCGGCAGCGCAAGTACGTAGTTCTGCGCCAACCCCGACAGATGCAACGGCGTGCGGCGCATGTGCAGGCCGCTGAGCGCGATGTGATTGAGTTGCAGCGCGCCGACCGACTGGCTCGCCAGCCAGCCCATGCGGCCTTCGGGCCGGGTCAGCTGGATGTCGGCGCTGCCGAACCCGGGCGAGGACACGGTCGACCAGCCGCCCATCGCGCCCGCGGCGCTCGGCGCATTCCTCGCGGAAAACTCCACGCGCGTGGAAGGAACGGTTGCGGACATCAGCCACCTCGGGCGGATCGGACCAGCGGCATCTTAGGAGCGATCCGGCCCGCGCCGCATGCTGCGACGCAGCACATCGAGTGCAGTCATCGTCAATGCGCGGTGCTGCAAACGTAGAACCCGCCCGGGGCATGGCCGCTATGTTGCTTGCGACACACGGCGCCGATGGGGGGCGCGGTCCGAGGCTCGGGCCGCACGCGGCGCGGCATGCATCCGATGACGGCCGCGCCTTGCGCGGTCATGGGCGAGGGGATCGAACGAAATGAAACAAGGGATTTTGAGCGCGGCGATCGGTCTGGCGATGCTGACGCCTCTGCCGCAGGCACAGGCGCAGGACGCCGCCGCGCCCGAGCAAGCGCAAAGCGCCGAAGCCTCGGCAAAGAAACCGACCCAACTGGAATCGGTCACCGTGACTGCGCGCAAACGCGAGGAAACCCTGCAGGACGTACCGATCGCGGTCAGCGCGTTCACCGCTTCGGCCTTGTTCGAACAGAACGTGCGCAACCTCGGCGACCTGCAGGGCAAGGTGCCGTCGTTGCAGGTGTATGCCGCGCGCGGCTCCAACACGACCTTGACCGCCTACATCCGCGGCATCGGCCAGGCCGATCCGACCTGGGGCTTCGATCCCGCGGTCGGCGTCTACCTCGACGATGTCTACCTGGCCCGCCCGCAGGGCGCGTTGCTCGACGTGTTCGATGTCAGCCGGATCGAAGTGCTGCGCGGCCCGCAGGGCAGCCTGTACGGCAAGAACACCATCGGCGGCGCGATCAAGTACGTGTCCAACCCCTTGCCGAAAACCACCCGCGGTTCGGTCGAGGCCAGCATCGGCACCCACGGCGAGCAGGGCGTCAAGGCGAGCCTCGGCGGCGCCAGCGACGACGGCGTGTGGCGCGCGCGGGTCGCGGCGGCGAGCATGCACAACGACGGCTACGGCGAAAACCTCACCTACGACAGCCGCAACGGCAACAAGAACACCAATGCCGCGCGCGCGACCCTGGGCTTCTTTCCCTCCGACGAGTTCAGCATCGAGCTGGCGCTCGACGGCATGCACGACAATTCGAACCCGCGCGGCGCCAGGATGCTCAAGGCGAACCGCTTCTATCCGTCGTACCGTCCGCTCGACAGCGATTACGACACCCGCAGCGGCATGCCGCAGGTCAATCACAGCGAACTCGAAGGCGTCGCGCTCACCGCCAAATGGATCGCCAATGCCGATTGGAGCTTCAAGTCGGTCACCGCCTACCGCAGTTCGGAAACCCGCTCGAACATCGATTTCGACACCCTGCCGCAGAAGATCGGCGACGCCGGCGGCAGCTACAGCGATCATCAGTTCAGCCAGGAGCTGCAGGCGAATTTCGATTCCGGTGGCAGCGTGCATGGCGTGTTCGGGCTGTTCTATTTCAACGGCGCCGCCGGCGGCATCAACCGCAGCACGTTTCTCGGGTCGCCGCCGTACACCACGCTGGGCCTGTCGCAGTTCGCGGTCAGCAGCGGCCAGGTCGACACCCGCAGCGTCGCGGCCTACGCCGATTTCAGCTGGGACATCGACCCGGACTGGAGCCTGGACGTCGGCCTGCGCTTCACCGACGAAACCAAGCGCGCGCTGATCCTCAACTACGCCTACGCCGATCCGGCGTTCCAGCGGCCGATCGCGGAGCTGGCCAACTTCACCGGTTCCAATTCCTCGCGCAACGTGTCGCCGAAGGTGTCGCTGTCGTGGCGCGCGAACGATCGCATCAATCTGTACGCCAGCTACAACACCGGCTTTCACTCAGGCGGCTACAACATCCGCGCCAACTGCGCGGTGATCCCGAGTTCGTGCCGGCCGATCGACGACGAGAAGGTCCAGTCCTATGAACTGGGCAGCAAGATGAGCTTCTTCGACGATCGCCTGATGATCAACACCTCGGTGTTCCACAACGACTATTCCAACATCCAGTTGTCGGTGTTCACGTCCTACACCTTGCCCGGCGGCAGCACCGGTTTCTTCGGCGACTACACCAATGCCGGCAAGGGGTATATCCAGGGTCTGGAGCAGGAGTTCGCCTGGAAACCGTCGGAGCATTGGACGCTCAGCGGCAACTTCGCCTATCTGCGGACCAGGTACAGCGAATACCTGAGCGGCGGCGTGGATATCGCCGACAGTCAGCGTTTCACCAACGCGCCGCGCTGGTCGGGCGGACTCAGCCTGTACGGGCATTACCCACTGGCGCGCGGCGGCAGCCTGGGCGGGCGGATCAACTACAGCTACCAGACCAAGGTGTATCCGGAGACCACGTTGTCGCCGTTGATCGCGCAGCGCGCCTACGGCCTGTGGAACGCCGGGCTGATCTGGCAGGTCAACGAGCCGTGGACGCTGAGCCTGCAAGGCAGCAACCTGGCCGACAAGTCGTATCGCACCACCGGTTACAACGTCGCCGCGTTGGACATCGTGACCGGTTTCTACGGCGCGCCGCGCACGGTGAGCTTGTCGGCGCGCTATGAATTCTGAGCACTCGCCCGTTGCGAACCCATCGCACGCAAGGGATATAACACCCACCATGTCGGCCGAACGATTCAGCACGCTGCGCTGGCGCAGCCCGGACGGATTGCAGTTGTACGCGCGCGATTACCCGGGCGTGCCCGGCGCCGAGGCGTCGGCGCGCTGTCCGGTGATCTGCATTCCGGGATTGACCCGCAATTCGGCCGATTTCGACGAGATCGCGGCGATGGTGGCAGCCAGCGGGCGGCGGGTGCTCGCGGTGGATCTGCGTGGACGCGGGCAGTCGCATTACGCCACCGATCCGGCGACTTACAGCGTCGATACCTACGCACTCGATATTCTCGAACTGATGCGCTCGCAATCGATCTCGCGCGCGGTGTTCATGGGCACCTCGCTCGGCGTGTGGGTGACGTTGACGATCGCGGCCAAGCGCGCGGACGCGGTGGTCGCGGCGGTGCTCAACGATGCCGGACCGGAGGCGCCGAAGGCCGCGCTGGACCGGATCGCGCGCTACGCCGGCGTTCCGGTGCCGCCGATGACGCGCGAGGACGCCGCGACCTATATCGAGCGGGTCGGCAGCGCGGCCTATCCGCGTTATACGCGGGCCGACTGGATGGGCATGATCGAGCGGATGTTCCGCGTGCGCGAGGATGGATTGCTGGTGCTCGACTACGACCCGCGCATCATCCGCACCCTCGGCCCGATCAAGCTGTGGCTGCTGCGGCCGCTGCTGTGGCGCCTGTACCGCAAGCTCGCCACGCAACGGCCGACCTTGATCCTGCGCGGTGAATTGTCGGACGTGCTCGAAGCGCGCACCGCGCGGCGCATGGCGGCGGTGTCGCCGTTGGCCCGTCTGGTCGAAGTGGCGCAGGTCGGGCATGCGCCGTCGTTGTCGGAGCCCGATGCGGTGGCCGGGATCATGGGGCTGTTGCGCGAGGTGGATTGATCGCAGTTCGGAGATTCCAGCGCCATGCTCAACATACCGGCCCCCTTGCTGCCCGACATTTTCGCGACCCATGGCCGCTGGCTCGGTACGCGGCCGGTGATCGTCGCGCCCGACCGCAGCGTGGACTGGCGCACGCTCGACGCGCAGACCAACCGCATCGCCAATGCGCTGATCGCCGCCGGTGCGCGCCACGACGATCGCATCGCGATGCTGATGTCGAACTGCATCGAGATGGCCGAACTCATCGTCGGGATCATGAAGGCCGGCTGCGTCGCGGTGCCGCTCAACACCGCGGTCAGCGATGCCAGCGCGGCGGCGATGATCGCCGATGCGGGCGCGGCGATGGTGTTCGCGACCGCCGATCACGCCGCGCGGGTGCAAGCGAGGGCCGGCGTTGCGCGGATCGAAGTCGGCGCGGTCGCCAGCTCGCACCAGTTGGGTTCGCGCGCGATCGGCCCGGGCGAGCACCACCCGGATGCGGCCGGATGGCAGGCGTACGCGGACTGGCTCGGCAACGCCGGTGTCGAGCCGCCCAAGGTACCGATCGCCGGCGCGGACCTGTGCAACATCATCTATTCCTCGGGCACCACCGGCGAGCCGAAGGGCATCGTGCATACCCATCAGGCGCGGCTGCTATGGGCCTACGACATCGCCCTGGCCCTGCGTCAGCATTCGGGCGCGCGCAGCCTGATCGTGACCGGGTTGTATTCGAACATCAGCTGGGCGGCCTTGCTGGGCACCTGGCTCAGCGGCGGCACCGTGGTGCTGCGCCGGGGCTTCGATGTGGCCGACACCCTGGCGACGATCGCGCGCGAGCGGATCACGCATACGGCGATGGTGCCGGTGCAGTACCAGCGGCTGCTCGATTATCCCGCGTTCGCGACGACCGACCGGTCCTCGCTGCAAATGGTGATGAGCGTGGGGTCGTCCTTGCCGCCGGCGACCAAGGCGCGCTTGATCGACACCTGCCGCTGCGATGTGGTCGAGGTGTACGGCACCACCGAAGGGGTGCTCACCGCGTTGGCGCCGCAGGACGCGCAAGGCCGCCTGGCCTCGGTCGGCAAGCCGCTGGCGGGTGTGGAGCTGGCGATTCTCGATGCGGACGATCGTCCGGTCGCGGCCGGGCAGGCGGGCGAGATCGTCGGCCGCAGCCGGTTCGCGATGCATGCGTACTGGCGCCGGCCCGCGGCGACCGCCGAGGCGATCTGGATCGATGCCGATGGGCGGCCGTGGCTGCGCACGGGCGATATCGGCCGCCTCGACGACGAGGGCTATCTATACATCCTCGATCGCAAGAAGGACCTGATCATTTCCGGCGGACAGAACATTTATCCGGCCGACATCGAGGCGGTGCTGATGGAGCACGAGCATGTCGGCGAATGCGCGGTGATCGGTATCCCGAGCCCGACCTGGGGCGAATCGCCGCTGGCGCTGGTCGTGCTCAAGCAGCGCGGCCTCGACGAGCGAGGTTCCGGCGAGGCCGAGCAGATCAAGGCCTGGCTCAACCAGCGCGTGGGCAAACAGCAGCGCGTGGTCGCGGTCGAGTTGCGCGAGCAATTGCCGCGCAATCCCACCGGCAAGCTGCTCAAGCGCGAACTGCGCGCGCCGTATTGGCCGGGTGCCTGAGCGGGTTGCTCGGTGGCCGCGTCCGCCTGTCGGCCGGTGTCGCGGTGCGGACGAATCGGCTCGATCGACGGCGCTCCCGCGCGAGGAGATCCGATGGAATGATGCGATCTGCGATCAACCGCCCATTGGCCGAAAACACGATCGGTCCGCGTGGTGATGCAGACCGCGCGCCGGGGTCTGGCCCCGGCGGCGGCTTGCGCTTCACGGATGGTCGGGCGTTTCAAACCACGCCGTCCATGCGCTTCGAGCGCTGACTATCGACAGGGCTGTGCCTCACGGCCCGCGCGAGGCAATCGCGCGCGCCCTGGCTGCCCATGCAGGGTCACTCGTCCTCGCCTTCCTCTTCCTCTTCTTCATCCTCGTCTTCTTCGTCCTCATCCTCGTACTGCTGGCCCAGCGAGTAGCGAATCCACGGTTCGCCTTCGGTGTGCTTGCCGGTGGCGATGGCGATGAGCACCCAGCCTTCGTCCAGCAACCGATTGACGTCCTGCACGCTGTCGGTCTCCTGGACCGTTCCGATCGTTTCCAAATCCACGGTGAGTGTTTCCTTGAGGGCGGCCGACAAGAATAAATCACGCGTGTGTCGCGGGTAAGCGCACGGCCGCGGTCCGCATCCGCGGGTTCACCCGCCGATGCTCCAATAGTGCGTCCGGACGGATGCGTCCGGCCTCGTTGCGCCCGGCGCCCGAATGCATGGTTCCCGGCCCGCGTCCGGGCTACGCTGGCGGGGATTCGCGCCTGCCCGATCCGACGATGCCCTTGCGCCGCCCCGGAGTCCGCTCATGTCCCAGCACGGTCCGCGTCACCCCATCCTGTCGGTCGCGCCCGAGCGCCTGCATCCGACCCAGCTCACCGTCGGCCGTGCCGAGGTCGCCGCCAAGCGCGCGCAATGGCATGCGCTCGGCGCCAAGAAACGCAAGGCCCTGATCGCGTCGCACTGGTTTCCCGGCGTGCTGGGGCCGCAGGGCGCGGTGTATATCGTCGATCACCATCATTTCGGCCTGGCGATGCTGCTGGAGGGCGTCGAGCGGGTGCCGGTGATCGTGCAGCGCGATTTCTCCTGGCTCGCGCCGGACACGTTCTGGCGGACCATGGAATTCAACCGCTGGGCGCACCCTTACGACGATCGCGGACAGCGCACCGATTACGCCGCGATCCCGTCGCGCCTGAGCGAGTTGCGCGACGATCCGTACCGCACCCTCGCCGCGCGCGTGCGCGAGGCCGGCGGCTGCGCGAAGGACGCGACGCCGTACGCGGAATTCCTGTGGGCCGATTTCTTCCGCGCGCGGCTCAAGCCGGCCGCGGTCGCCAAGGGCGGCGACAAGCTGTTGCAGCGCGCCTTGCTGCTCGCGCACGGACACGACGCCGGCTACCTGCCCGGCTGGAGCGGCCTGATCGAATGAGCGCGCTCGCCGTTCCCGCAAGCGCAGGCTCGCGCTGGACCGATCTGCTGGCCGGCCTGGCGATCGCGGGGCTGTTGTTGCCCGAGGCGGTGGCGTACTCCAGCATCGCCGGCCTGCCCGCGCAGACCGGCGTGTTCGCCTTGTTCGCAGGATTGGTCTGCTACGGCCTGATCGGACGCAGCCGATTCGCGATCGTGTCGGCGACCTCGTCGTCCGCGGCGGTGCTGGCCGCGGCGACCCTCGCCACCGCCGGTAGCGACGCGGCCGCGCGCGCGGCGATCGCGGTGTTCCTCACCCTGGCGACCGGCGCGTGTTTTCTGCTCGCCAGCGCGGCGCGGCTCGGCGGCCTGTCGCAGATGATCGCGCGGCCGGTGCTGCGCGGCTTCACCTTCGGCCTGGCCTGCGTGATCGTGGTGAAGCAGTTGCCGACCCTGCTGGGGCTGCACGCGCAACACGGCGACGTCCTGCCGTTGTTGCTGGAAGTGCTGCGGCGCATCGGCGAATGGCAGCCGGCCAGCCTGTTGACCGGCGCGGCCGCGCTGCTGCTGTTGTTCGTCGGCGAGCGCAGGCCGCGCATTCCCGGCAGCCTGATCGTCATCGTGCTCGGCATCGCCGCGTCCGCGTGGCTGGCGGGGCAGGGCGTGGCCGTGACCGGCACGATCGCGATGGCCCCGCAATGGGCGCTGCCGGGCTGGCCGACGCGCGAGCAATGGTTGCCCAGCCTCGAACTGGCGATCGCCTTGACCCTGATCCTCTACGCCGAGTCCTACGGCGCGATCCGCGCCTTCGCGCTCAAGCACGGCGACGGCGTGCAGGCCAACCGCGACCTGTTCGCGCTCGGTGTGGCGAACGTGGTGTCGGGTGTGTTGCACGGCCTGCCGGTCGGCGCCGGCTACTCGGCGACCTCGGCCAACGAAGCGGCGGGCGCGCGTTCGCGTCTGGCCGGCCTGGTCGCGGCGCTCGTGGTGTTGCTGATGGTGGCGTTCGCGTTGCCGTGGATCGAGCGCATTCCGCAGCCGGTGCTGGCGGCGATCGTGATCCATGCGGTCGGAAAGTCGTTGCGTCCGGCGGTATTCGCGCCGTACCTGCGCTGGCATCGCGATCGCCTGATCGCGTTCGCCGCGGTGGCGGCGGTGCTGGCGCTGGGCATTCTCAACGGCTTGCTGGCGGCCATCGCGATCAGTGTGCTGATGCTGTTGCGCAAGCTCGCGCGGCCGCGCCTGAGCGTGCTCGGAAAACTCGCCGGCGGCCACGATTTCGTCGATATCGCCCTGCATCCGCAGGCGTTGCCAGCGCCCGGCGTGCTGGTGCTGCGTCCCGAACAGCCGCTGTTCTTCGCCAACGCCGAACCGATCCTGGCGCTGGCGCGGCAACAGGTGGAACGGCACCCGGACGCGCATCGGCTGGTGTTGAGCCTGGAGCTGTCGCCGGACCTCGACAGCACCTCGCTGGAGGCACTCAGCGATTTCGATGCGTGGCTCAAGGCGCGCGGCGTCGCACTGACCCTGGCGCGGTTGAAGGACGGCGTGCGCAGCGTGTTGCTGCGCGCGAAGCTGTCCGGCGAAGCGGCCTCGGCGCTGGATTACTGGAGCGTGGACGATGCGGTCAACGCCGCGCCGTCCGCGCGCGATGACGGCAAGGACGATCGCGACAAGGGCTAGGCCGGCCCATCACGGCCGGATGAGCCGTCGCCGCCCGGCGAGCGTCACCACACCGAGGCGCGGCGTTCGGGCGCGACGAACAGTTTCGCGTCGGCCTTCACCTCGAACGCGTCGTACCAGGCCTGCAGATTGCGCACCACGCCATTGACCCGATAGCGCGAGGGCGAGTGATAACCGCGTTCGATGTCGGCCCGCAGCGAATCGTCCGTGTCGAGCGAGCGCCACAACTGCGCCCAGCCCAGGAAGAAGCGCTGTTCGCCATTGAACCCGTCGCGCACGGCGCGTGTGTCGATGCCGCGCGCCGCCGCATACAGGCGATACGCGTCCAGCGCCACGGTGACGCCGACCAGGTCGGCGAGGTTCTCGCCGAGGCTGCGGCGGCCGTCCAGATGCGCGCCGGGCAGCGGCGCATACGCGGAGTACTGCGTCACCAGCACGTCGGTCTTCGCCTCGAACGCAGCGCGCGCGGGCGGCGACCACCAGTCGCGCAGATTGCCTTCGTCGTCGAAGCGCGAGCCCTGATCGTCGAAGCCGTGCGCCATCTCGTGACCGAGCACCGCGCCGATCGCGCCGAAGTTCACCGCGCTGTCGGCGCTGGCGCTGAAGGCCGGCGCTTGCAGCAGTCCGGCCGGAAACGTCACCGCGTTGAGTTGCGGACTAAAGCTGCCGTCGACCGACTGCGGCGGCAGATGCCAGCGATACGGTCGCTTGGGGTCGCGCAGGTACAGCGCATCGAGTTCGATCTGCGCGGCCTTGAGGCGATGGATGTTGCCGATCGGATCGCCCGGCAGGATCTCGACCTCGGCGTAGTCGCGCAGGTCGTCGGGATAGCCCAGGCGCAGACTCATCCGGTCGATCTTCGCCAGCGCGCTCGCGCGCGTCGCCGGGTCCAGCCAGTCCGCCTTGGCGATGCGCGCGCGGAACGCCTGCTTCATGAAGGGCGCCATCGCTTCGACCGCGGCGCGGTCGGCCGGCTTGAAGAACTGTTCGACGTAGCGCGCGCCGACCAGTTCCGGCAGGTTCTGGCTGACGAACTGGGTGCCGCGTTCGGCGCGCGAGCGGCGGGTCTTCTGCCCGGCCAAGGTGGTGCCGTAGAACTGGAAGCTCGCGTCCTGGAACGCGGTCGGGAGCAGGTGCGCGTGGTTGTGGACCCAATGGAAGGCCAGGTACGAGCGCCAGGTGTCCACGGGGGTTGCGGCGAAGATCGCCGCGCTGTCGCGGATGGCGGTGTCGGTGTTGAGCACCACGGTGTCAACCGACGGATAGCCGCTGGCGGCGATGAACGCCTGCCAGGGGAAACCCGGCGCGTACTTCGACAACTCGTCGAACGGCATCGGGTGGTAGTTCAATTTGCGGTCGCGCAGTTGCTGCGCATTCCATTGGACCTTGGCGAGCCTGGCTTCCAAGGCCAGGATCGCCGCGGCGCGCGCCGGTCCGTCGGCGATGCCGACGCGGGCGAAGGTCTGCGCGATGTAATCGAGGTAGGCCGCGCGCTGACCGGCGTACTGGTCGTTGCCCGTATCGTAGTGGCCCGGGTTCGGCAGACCGACGATGCGGCCGTTCGCGGTCTGCTGGTCCAGGTGCAGCAGGCTGCGGCGGGTATTGCCGGCATCCAGGAACACGTAGCAGCCCACGATGGTGTGCGATAGCGGGTGGGCCATGCGTTGCGCGACCTGGGCGTGGTCGGCGATGGCGAGGATCGCATCCAGGTCGGCGCGGATCGGCGCGAGGCCGGCGCGGTCGATCGCCGCGACGTCCGCGTAGCTGGTGTACAGGTCGGCGAGCTTGTCGCCGCGCGCGGGTTGCGCGGCGGCGGACTCGATGATGGTCTTGATGCGCGCCTCGGTGCGCAGGAACATCGCGTTCAATTCGCCGTACTGTGCATAGCCCGCGGGCCGCTCGGCGGTGTCGATCCAGCCTTGGTTGACGTACTGGAAGAAATCGTCGCCGGGTCGCAGCGTGTGGCTGATATGGCCCAGGTCGATGCCCCAGTCGGCGACGGGCGTCGGCGCGGCGGCAGCGAACGCATGCCGGGTCGCCGCGGCCAGGGGCAGCAGCGCCAGTCCCACGCAGACCCGTCGGCGGTCGAGGCGGGGGCCCGGCTGTGGTTCCCGATCGCGCATGCATGCCTTCCTCGTGACTACAGATGTAGTCACGTTAGCATGGCGCACGCTCTTTGCAACGAACACAGGCCGGGCCGGGGCCGGCGTGTCCGCCGGCCGCCTGGATCGTCGCCGTCGCCTTGCCGCCGCTCAGGCCATCGACACCCGCCGCTCCAACAGCAGCGGCGAGGCCAGTCCCGATTGCGGGTGCATGCGGTTCAAGCCATGGATCGCGCCGGACAGGCCGGTCATCAGGCCGGGCGTGAACGCGGCGCGGGTCAGGCCGCCGACCATGCCGCGATGTTCCTCGATCGAGGAGACGATCTGCGCGGTGGCTTCGTCGGGATCGGTCGCGCATTGCTGCGGATCGAGCGCGGCGGCGGTGACCAGCAATTCGCGCAGCGACATATCGCCGTGGCACAGGGTATGGCTGGTGCCCCATTGATCGCGCACGGCGACGACCGCGCGACGCATCGTCAACAGATGGCGCGGGCTGCGGGTGCGCGCGTACAGGTCGCAGGCGCTCAGGCCGATGCCCACGCTGCCGTGGCACCAGGTCGGGAAGTTGACGCTGCCGTCGAGCTCGCGCGAATCGAACCAGTTGCGCAGGGTTTCGTCGTAGCACGATTCCTGGAAGGCGAAGCCGGCATCGGACAGCGCGCTCCAGCGCGCGCGTTGCTGCGCATCGCCGGCGCCGGCCAGGACCAGTCGCGCCAGCGCCCAGGCGATGCCGGTGGCGCCATGGGAAAAGCCGTTCGACGGTTCCGGCGATCCGGTGGTCGGCCAGCGTGCGCCGCGTTCGTCGACGATCGCGCCGGCTTCCAGCCGCTGCGCCGCGCGCGTGGCCAGCGCGGTCCAACGCGCGTCGCCGGTGGCCTCGGCCAGTCCCAGCAGCGGCACGATGGCGCCGGCGGCGCCGTCGATGATGTCGAAGTGGTCGTCGTCGTCGAAGCCGCGCCGTTCGAGCGCCTGCGCGCTCGCGACCGCGTGCGGCAGCAGTTCCGGCCGCCGCAGCAGATCGTGCAGGGTCAGCCAGGTCCACACCTGCGAGGCGTAACCGGTGAAGCCGCCGACTTTGTCGGGCACGTCGATCGCTTCCATCGCGATCTGGCTTTGCAGCGCGCCCTCCAGCGCCTGCTCGACCCCGTCCACCGGATCGGCGCGGCCGTGTTCGACCTCGTGCTGATAGCCGGCCAGCACCACCGCGACGCCGCCGAGCCCGAAGTACAGGTCGGCGCGCACCGGCTGCACCAGCCAGCCGCTCTGGGTGATCTCCGGGGTGATCCAGGTGGTGGAGCCGTCGTCGCCGCGCACCGCCAGCCGCAGCAAGCGCGCGATCGCCTCGGCCGCGACCTTGCGCCGGCGCGTCTCGAGCTGATCGCGATGCGGATGACGGGCGACGTAGCGATGGCCGCTGCGTTCTTCTTCGCGATCGCGGATGCGCTGGTTGAGGTCGGTGGCGACCAGCGCGCTGCGGATCGTCAGTTCTTCCAGATCGCTGCGCATGCCGCGCCAGTCGACCAGCACGCCGTCGATGCGGTCCGCGCTCAGCGGCTCGACGAAGATCGGCACGTCGCCGTAGCGCAGCGCGTCGATCTCGGCGAGGATATCGATCTGGCTGGAACGTTCGTTGGGCGCCATGATCGCGTTGCGTTCGAACAGGTCGCGCGCGCGTTCGATCGCCTCGGCTTCCTTGTGCAGCGACGCTGGGTGCCACAGCATGCGCCCGACTTCCACGTAGGCGCGGGTGGTGCGGCGGATGTCGCGCACCTTGCAGCCTTCGAAACCGGCGAGCAGCGGCGCGAGTTCGCCGGCCTGGTCGAGCCGGCGCAGGCGCGCGGTGCTGGCGAGGAAGCCCTCGCTGATTTCGTCCCAGTAACGCGACACGTCCGGACGCGGGCTCGGGTGGTTCTGGGCGACGTCGACATCGATCTCGACGACTTTCAATCGCGCCTGGGTCGTGCCTTCGTCGACGATGGTCGGCGCGCGCACTTTGGGCTGTTGATCGGGCAGCGCGCCGGCGGCGGACATGTCGACGCCTTCGAAGCCGAGCGCGCGGGTGCGGAACGGCACGATGCCGGTACGCAGCACCGAATTGCGGATCAGCGACTGGGCGAAATCGAAGGCCTGGCCGTAAGGCGTGGGCGCCGCGGGCGGCACGATCTCGAACAGGCTTTCCACGTCGATCACCACCGGCACCGGGCCGACCGCGATCAGGTTTTCCAGATGGATGTCGGTGCCGCCGAGCAGGCGCAGCACCGCGAGCCAATGGCCCAGGCCGCGATAGAACGTGCGCAGCTCCTCGTCGTTGTCGCAGTAACGATGCTTGGCGAACGCGGCCCAGCCGTAGCGGTCGCGGTCGAGCACCGCGGGCACGTAGACGCGATGGGGCTCGTCGCCGAACACCTGCGCGAGGAAATGTTCGAGCGCGGCGTCCACGCGCAACGAGCGCGGTTTATACATGATCGCACCGCCGTGCACCGACAGCTTGGCGACGGTCTGGCCGCCGTCGTGCAGGTCGCCCTGGCCGAGCGAGAATCCGGTGAGTTCTCCGGCCGGGCCGCCGAGCAGCGGCGCGAGCAGGTCGCGGTCGGCGACGAAGCGCTCGACCAGCCGTTCGATCGCCTGGCGTTGCTGCTCGAGCGCGCGCTGCAATCGCGCGCGCAGCGGCGGGTAGCGGCGGTCGAGGTGGTCGGTGAACGCAGGCAGCAGGCAGTGCTCGACGAACTGGGCAAACTGGCCGGCGTCGTCGTGCGCGGTGAGCTCGCCCGCGCGTCGGGCCGCGTGCAGTTCCAGCAGCAGCACGCGATTGAGTTTGAGCCGGGTGTTGTTGTACAGCGCCTCGTCGGCGGCGGCCTGGATCAGTGCGGTCTCGGCGGGCGACAGCTGCGTCGACAACGTCGCCAGGCGTGCGGTGAAGGTGGCGCGCGCGGGCGCGGCGAAATGATCGATGATGCGGGCGAACGCATCGGTTGAAACCGTTTCGCTCATCGGAGCTGCGAATCCTTGCGGTGGGACGGAACCGCCCGCGTCGCGCGGGCGATCATCGGCGGGACGTCATTGCGGGCACGTCTTCGATCACAGTGTCATCGACAAGAACGCGCAGCCGTGCGCGAGGCCCGGCTGCGCGCGGTTACGGACAACTCAGCAGCAAGCGCAACCGCCGCCGAAGCTGCAGGTGGTCTTGCCGAGGGTGCCGCACGCGCCGAGCGTGGCGCGCATGTCGGTGCTGCCGAGCGCCGCTTCGGCTACGGCCTGACCTTCGATGTAGAGCGAACCGGCCGGGTTGTCCTGGCCGTCGATGCTGTCGGAACCATTGAGCCAGCCGGAAACGACGTCGTCATTGTTCTGCATTGCCCTATCTCCTTTTTGGGGTTCATTTAGAAGCGCGAATTCGGACAAGCCCTCTCCGGCCTGCGAGTCGAACCGTTCCGAATGTGGCGTATCAACGCGTGCGGCGCCTGCATCCGGCCAAGCTTTGCGAGTGTCGGCAAGATGCGTTGTGGCACCGCACGGCTACGCTGCGCGCGAAGCGCAATGTGCGTCAACTGTTATTTTGGTTGTGCGTTGCAGCACGTGCTGCGCGAGCGAAACAAACTGTGATTGGCGTCGTAGGTGAACGCGACGCAGGTTGGCTGAACAGGCGAAAGCCGTTGCGCGAGGATTTCAGTCGCCGAACGCGAGGCGACGCATGCGGCGCGTGCCGAGGTCGACGCGGGTTTCGGCCGCTGGGTCCAATGACTGCCGGCAGGGCGAGTGCTCTGCCGGCGTGGATCGCGTCATCGGACGTCGGTTACGGCACCGGACCGTAGTAAGCGTCGATCAAGGTCAGATACCCGTACACGCTGTGATCCACGGTGGGGGCGCAGCGCGATCGCGACAGGAACTCGTATACCCCGCTGTTATCGGACTGATAGATGCAGTGCCAGTACGATGCGGGAAATGCGGCGACTCGATCGTTCGTTCCGTCGGCGAGCGCCGCGCCCGAGAAGCACAGCGCCATCAGCACCGCTGCGCACGATAATCTGTTCATTGGCGAATTCCTTTTTCAGGTGGGATGCCGGACGGCCTGTCCGGTCCGCCCACCCTAGACAGGCATCGGCGTCTACGCCATCGGGTTTTTTCGCTTGATGGACGCAGTGCGCGTTGGGCGACGACATTGCGTCGCAAATCGGCCGCCGATCACATCGATGAATCCGGGTGTTCGCCGCAGCCGCGTCATCGACTGGGCAACGTCGCCGACATGGCGCTCAAAACTCGCAGGCGTCCCAACCCGGTGGCGTGGTGTTGGTCGAAGGGCCGCGAAAGTCGCGCAGCTTCGTCTGCGCCCAGTCGTCGGCGTCGGCGCGTTGCGCCGGGCTCAGGTTCGCCGCGATGGCGGCCAGTTGCTGGTCGAGCTGGGCGATGCGGTGTTGTTCCGCGCCCAGCCGATACAGCTTGAGGTAGCGGTAGTGCTGCGCCGGATCGGTGCCGACCACGCCGGCGAGCAGGCCTTGCGCGCCCGGTTCGTAGGCCTTCTGCAGCAGGTCGACGACTCGCCAGTCGCCCTTGGCCAGGCCGGCGTCGATCATCGAGGTCGCGGCGGCGCGGTAGTTGCGGATCGAATCGGGATGCTTGAGCAGGCTGCGCGCGTCGTACAGCGGGCCGCGTTCGAGGTAGCACGCGCGCGCGCGCTCGTCGCCCAGGCGCGCGGCCTGGGCGATGTTCGGCACCAGGCTGTCGAGCATCGCGTCGTTGACGCCGTCGCACAGTTGCAGGCTGTTGCTTTCCGCCTGCCTACGCAGTTCCACCGCATCGAGCAGCATCTGGTAGGTGCGCAGCTGCGCCGGGCTCATGCCCTCGGTGGACTTGCGGGTGAGCGTGTCGGTGGCGTTCGCGTTCTTCCATTGGGTGGCGCGCAGCTGAGTGCATTGATTGAGATCGCGCAGCAGGCGTCCGGCCGCGTCGACGTCGCCGGCATTCGCGCGGGCCTGCAGCTTGGCGAAGGTGTCCTTCAACGGCGTCCCGGCGGTCGGCAATACGCCGCCTTTGATGACCTTGGGCGGGGCGTTGAAATCGGGCGTGGGTCCGGGCGCGGCGACGTCGGCGCTGTCGGTGCCGATCGGCGCGGTGGCCTGGGGCCGGCTTACCTGCGTGCGTCCGACGAAATACGCGCCGGCCACCGCGGCGATCACGGCCGCGCCCAACAAGATCGATCGCTTCATCTGCATAAGGTCCGGTCAGCGCGGGTCGGCCCACGGTCGATCGTGGGCGAGGTCATTCGTAGGGAAACACGCAAGGGTCCCACAGCGGTCCGTCCGCGCCGATCGGCTTGCCCTGGAAATTGCGGGTGAAGGTCTGTTCGGCCCAGGCATCGGCCTGGGTGATCTGGGCGGCGCTGAGTTTCATCGACGCCGCGCGCAGGTCCTTGTCGAGTTGCGCCGGATCCGCCGCCGCGGGGTCGGACGCCGCGCCGAGGCGGAACAGCTTGAGGTAGCGATAGCGCTGGTACGCCTCCTTGCCCACCACCGCCGACAGCAGATTGGCCGCGCCGGGCTCGTAGGCGCCGCGCAGCAGATTGACCACTTGCCAGTCGCCGTTTTCGATGCCGGTGTCGATCATCTGCTGCGCGCTGCGCCGGTAGTCGCCCAGCCGCTGCGGATGATCGAGCAGGCTGGCCTGATCGTAGTTCGGGCCGCGGTCGAGGTAGCACGCGCGTGCGTAGGCGTCGCCCAGTTGCGCGGCGCGTTGCAGGTTCGGCACCAGGCTGTCGAGCATGTCGGCGCTGGCGCCGTCGCACAGCGCGCGCAGGCCGCCGAGGTTGTGTCCGCGCGATTCGACCGCGTCGAGCTGGGCGCGGTAGTTTCTGAGCTGCTGCGCAGTCATGGTGTCGACGGCCTGGCCGAGCAGTTCGTCGGAGAGTTTGGCGTTGTCGCGATCCAGGCGCTCGTAGCGGCGGCACAGGTCGAGATCGCGGGACAGCCGGGTCGCCGCGGCCGCATCGCCGGCGTTGGCGCGGGCCTGCAGGTCGGCGAACACGTATTTCAATGGTGTGCGCGGGGCCGGCAGTTTCTGCGCGGCGCCGGAGTTCGCGGCGGTCGTCGGCGCGGGTTTGGCCAGGCGGTTCGCCACTTCGGACGACGCGGCGACGGCGTCCACGCCGCCGGCCGCGGGGTCCATCGCGGGCGCGCCTTGCACGCGGCCGCCGAAATAGCCGGCGGCCGCGGCGACCGCGGCCAGCATGATCGCGGCGGCTATGTTCCGGCCGCGCATCGCGCTACGACTGCGCAGCGGTTCTCGCGAACCGCTGCGCATCCGAGATGAAACCCACTCGATGCATCGACAACCATTCCACTCAGTTTTCGCTGTCCAGTACGTAAGCCGACGAGGCGATCGACGCGTTGCCGGTCATGATCGCGGTGTTCTTGCCGGCGGCGGACGGCAGGCCGACCTTGAGGTTGACCGCGCCGGAGACCAGGGCGTCGAGGATCGGAGTGATGATCGGCAGGCCCAGCGCAATATTGCCGCAACCGCTGGCGGCCGGCACGGCGAAGGAGTTGTCGACCAGGCTGGTGTCGTCGATCTGCAGGTAGCCGATGAAGTTCGGCTCGTCCGTCCATACCACGCTGACGTTGCCCGGGCTGCCCGAGATCGGCAGGTTCGGCGGCGGCGGCGCGGTGGTGCCGGTCTGCAGCTTGATCACCACCGGGTTTTGCGGCGAGCCGATGTAGCAGCTGTTGCCGAGGAAGGGATTTTGCAGATGCACGCGAACGGCCAGGCGCGCCACGGTCGGGTCGCTGCCGTCGGTCGGCGGATACAGCGCGTTGCCGAAGTTGGTCTGCAGCGCCTGCACCGGTTCGAGCGTCGCGGTGACATCGTTGAAGGTGGCGACGAAGCCCCAGAACGCGGTCCACAGCGGGCCGGGCCAGTTGGGCGCGGGGTTCACGATGCCGAGCAGTCCGCCGGGCACCTTGGCCGGGGGCGCCGACAGGGTCGGCCCGCCGACCGCGGCGTACAGCGGCGAGGGGCCGATCGTTTCGATACCGCCCTGCAGCACGATCGGCTTGTCGATCGGCATGGTGGTGGTGCCGATCTTGAGCACGCCGGAGTTGGTGGTGTTGATCACGCAACTGCCGACCGAGGGATTGGTGTACGGGCAATACTTGAATATGGCATAGGCGCCCGAAGGCGTGCCGGCGACTGCCGTGGGCGCTTGTGCAACAACCAGCACTGCCGCGGCCAAGGCGTAATGAAGCGACGTCTTGCGCATGGTGAATTCTCCAAAATTGGGGTGGGCCGCTGCGTCTGACGACTCAGGGCGAAGGCTGCCGGATCGACGGCAGACTTGGTCTTGCTACGGCGCGCGGGGAGGCAGGCTGAGGTCGAACCGGGCGGATCGCGAACAGCTGGGGAGGAGGAGGTTCCTCCCCAGCATCAAGTCCTTTTGTGCGAGAAATCCTTTCGCGCTAGCTCCAGGCAACGGCCGCTCTGGCGGGGTTCGGCGATGTCCACCTTTCACGCATGCAAGCCGGTGGCACCGTCGGCCAGTGGCCGCTGCAACGATCCGCTGTTACCGCGGATGGGATTACGGGACCACGCGCACCGCGGGGTTGGCCACCAGCGCGTTGGGCGCGGCGTTGGTGCGGGTCTGCACCGCGCACGGGCCCAGGGTCGACTTGAACACGAAGCGGTTGGCCGAATCGAGCACGCCGGTGACGGTGCCGGTGCCGGTGGAGCTCGGGCAGTACACGTTCAACGCCGGCGGCAGATAGATGCGCACGCCGCTGATCGACACGTTGTACAGCGACGGGGTCAGCGTCGGCGCGCCGGTGAACGGCGGATTGGCGCCGGTGTAGGGCGTGGGCGCGGACATCGGCCACGGGGTGTAGGCGATGATGCCGGTGCAGGTCGACGAGCCGGTGAAGGTGGCGCTGGTCACGGTGGCGACGCCGCCGGTGATCGAGACGGCGAAGTTGGCGTCGCACGGCGCCGGATTGCCCAGGTACGAAGCGGTGGTCGGGCCGGTGAAGTTGGTGGTGCCGGTGCTGACCCAGGCCGAACCGTTCCATACTTCGAACGAAGCCGCGCTGGCCGAGGTGGCGCCGAAAATGGCCACCGCCGATGCGAGGGTGAGCAGTGAAGTCTTGAATTTCGACATTGCGTTGTTCTCCTGTGAGGCGTCGATGTTTAGGGACACGGGCGTGTCCACACGTGCTGTCACGGAATGAAGCGGGCGCCGTGGCTGCGCTGCCCGACGGCTACGGTGAGCGGTCCGTAGCCGTCGGGCGACCTAGTCGTCGCACCGCCGATGACGCGGCGGGGCGACGATGCGAACTCAGAAAAAGCCCTTGCGCACCGACAAGCCGATGATGCGCGGGTCCTGGATGAACACGTTGCTGCTCAGGCCGGTGTCGTCGCTGTTGACGAAGGTGCCGGTGATCGCCTTGCCGCCCAGCGCGTTCTTGACGTACAGCTGCACCGCCAGATCGCTTTCGATCCGGGTCCAGGTCAACGACAGGTTGACGTTGCCCCAGTCGTGCAGGCGGTCGATCTTGTCCTGGTAGATGCGCGCCCAGCTCGGACCCTGGTAGTACAGGTCCGCGCGCGCGGTGAAGTCGCCGTGCGCGGTCATGAAGGTGTACTGCGGGCTCAGGCTGACGGTGATGTGCGGTGCGTTGGGCAGTTCGTTGCCGCCGACGTTCTTGGCGAAGCCCGCGCCGCCGTTGGGCGCGTCGGTGGCCGGGTCGTAGGTGAAGCCGTACGCGCCGTCGTACGGACCGCCGGGCGAGAAGCCGGCGCCGGCCAGCGGCAGGTTGGTCGAGCAGAAGCTGTTGAGGATGCTGGTGGCGTTGTTGAACGGCGGATCCTGCGGATAGGTTCCGGCCAGAACCGCTTCGACGTACTCCTTCGGCGCGATGCAGTTGGACGCCAGTTGCAGCCAGGGCTTGATCACCATCCAGTCCGAGTTGCCGGCGGTGCGGTCCATCACGTCGATCGAGTACTGGTTCGAGCCGATCCGGGTGCGCAACAGGCCGACGTTGCCGCTGAGCTGGAACGCATCGGTCGGACGCCACACCGCTTCGAGTTCGGCGCCCCAGGTCTTGGCGTTGAAGTTCTCGTTGAAGGTGGAGCGGTCCTGGATCTGCGAGACCTGGTAGTCCTTGTAGTCGTTGTAAAACAAGGTGCCGTTGAGGATGAACTTGCCGCCGGCCATCACGTTCTTCATGCCGACTTCGATCGCGTTGACGAACTCGGGCTTGAACTCCGCGCTGCGCTGCTGAAAGCTCAGCGCTTCGGGGTTGGCGCCGATCGCCGGCGAGTTGGTGCCGCCGGCCTTGTAGCCGCGCGACAACGAGGCATAGAACATGGTGCTGTCGGTGAACGACAGGTTCGGCGACCAGTCCAGCACCAGGCGGCCGGTGGGCTCGTTCCAGGTCTGGGTGATCTTCGGCAGCGCCGGATAGCCGTAGCCGACATAGCCGCCGAAGAACTGCGGAACGCCGGTGGTGCCGGTCGAATCGGCGAGCAGGGTCTGGCTGGGATACGGCGTGGTGATCTTGCGGTCGTTGGTGAAACGCACGCCCGCGGTCAGGCGCACCGTGTCGCTGAGCTTCCAGTAGCCCTCGCCGAAGATCGCGGCCGAACGGGTTTCGGCGACGTTGCGGCTGCGGAAGTAGTTGTGGCCCTGGCCGTTGATCGAGCCCAGCGGATTGGGATCGATGTAGACGCAGGGGATCATGTCGCCCGAGACCGGATCCAGCCGCGTCGCGCTGCCGGCGGGGCAGGCGCCGGGTGCGTTGCCCGCGCCGTTGCCGTTGAAGAACAGATCGGCCAGCGCGGTGAACGCGTTGCTGAAGACGTAATAGCTTTCGTCGACCTTGTACTCGAGGTAGTTCGCGCCGAGGCTGAAGTTGAAGGCGCCGTCGAACGAGGACTGCAGGCGGAACTCCTGCGACCACTGGCGGCTGTCGGAATCGACCAGGTCGGCGATCAGTAACCGGTCCGAGCAACCCAACTGCGGGTCGCAGTAGGTGCCGTTGGGCAGGGCGTTGAACGCCGGCTCCACGCCGTCGGGCCCGAACCGCGACACCCCGGTGGAAGTGTTGGCGAAGATCGGCTGCGACTGGAAGCGGCCGTAGTCCTGGGTCGAGTAGTACTGGTCGCGGGTGTAGGTCGACTGCGAGACCAGGCGCAGGTGATCGGTGAGGTCGGCCTCCAGATTGAACTGGAAGATGTCGTTCTTGGCGTTGAACTTCGGATCGTAGGTGGTCGCGATCTTGCGCAGGTCGTGCGACTGGGTCACGCCGGCATACGGGTCCAGGCCGCGCGGGATCAGCGTGGCGATGTCGAGGAAATTGCCGTCGGGATCGAGCAGGTAGCCCACGCCGGTGGTCTGCGCGCCGAGCACGAACGGAATGCTCGCGCCGTTGGGAACGCCGAACGCGCCGTTGTCGTACAGCGAGCCGTCCGAGCAGCCCTGGCTCATGTAGTTGCGGTCGATCGCCGAGACCGGGGTCGCGCCGACCTGAGTCGGGCCCGGATCGTTGTGGCACAGCTGCTTGCCGGTGCGCGCGCGGCGGTCGTCTTCCTGGAAGTGTTCCCACACCAGGCTGGCGTTGAACTTGTCGCTGGGCTTGAACGCCAGCGAAGTGCGCACCGAGAGCAGGTCGCGGTCGTTGACGTCGCGGTTGGTCACGGTGTTTTCGTCGTAGCCGTCGCGCTTGGTGTATTGCGAGGCGACGCGGAAGGCGAAGGCATCGCTCAGCGGCACGTTGACCATGCCGGTGACCCGGCGGGTGTTGTAATTGCCCAACTCGCCCTTGACGTCGGCCTCGAACGCCTCGGGGTTGGCGAGGTTGGGAATCATGTTGACCACGCCCGCGGTCGCATTGCGGCCGTACAGCGTGCCCTGCGGGCCGCGCAACACTTCGACGCGTTCCACGTCGAGGTATTCCTGTTCGAACAGGCGGTTGCGGATCATCGGCGTGCTGTTGAAGCTGACCGCCACGGCCGGGTCGGTGGTGACCGACAAAGCCTGGGTGCCGATGCCGCGGATCTGGAAGTTGTAGCTGGCGAAGTTGGTCTTGGAAAAGGTGACGTTCGGGGTCGCGGTGACCAGGTCGCCGCCGGTTTCGATCTTGCGATCGCCCAGGTCCTTGCCGCCGAAGGCGGTGATCGCGATCGGCACCTTCTGGATGTTTTCGACCTTCTTCTGCGCGGTCACCACGATGGTGTCGAGGGTCGTGGCGCTGGAGCGCTTAGTCGGGCTTGCGGTCGTCGTTTCGGCCGCCGATTGGTCTGCCTGGGCTTCTTGGGAGGGCGCCGTCGGCTGCGTTTCGGCGACCTCTTGGACGTTTCCCTGCTTCTCCCCGTCGAGCGGCTTGCCGCTCGCGCCGCCACCGCGGCTGCTGCCGTCGCTGATCAGGATCGCGCCGGAGGCGCTGGTGGCGTAGTTCAGGCCGGTGCCGGCGAGCAATTCGTCCAGCGCCTGGCGCGCGGTCTTCTCGCCGCGGACCGCTTGTCCGGTTTTCTTGCCGGTGGCGAGTTCGGGCGAGTAGAGCAATTGGGTGCCGCTTTGGCGCGCGTACTCGGACAGCGCGGTGTCGAGCTTCTGCTGCGGGATGTCGAACCTGGCGGTGCCGCCGGCGCCTTCGGCCGCGTAAGCGCTCAGGCAGGGCAGCAGCGCGAGGAACAGCACGCACGGCCTGGCCGCTTGCTTCCACGGACGTTTCGGATCTTGCACTTGCATTCGCTCTCCCCTCCGGTTTCGGGCCGTCTTTGATTGCGACCTCAGTTAGTACAGACGCGGGCGAATGCAAAACCCGAACCTGTCGATGCGACGATTTGAAATTGCATTGTTGTTGAACTCATGAGTTCATTTTTGCGCTGCAACACCGATTGTGTTCGCGCGCCATTGCAAGCAGGCATGCATGAGCGGCTCATGCGGGTGCAGGCATGCAGGTGCGGGCATGCGCGAGCGCGTCGCGGACCGGCGCGTCATGCGCGGGCGCGCGCTCAGGCGCGCTGGGTAGGTACGCGCAGCCGCGCAGGTACGCGCGTACGTTCGCGCGCGACGGCGTGTCGGTGCTTGCTTCGAAGTTGCACGCACGCGCGCGGCAGCCGATGAATCCGGCCTTGCGCCGCAGCATGCGCAGCGTGGGCGCGGCTCAGCCGCGGCTGACGGGGCGCGGCTTGAGCACGATGGTGTCGTCTTGCGCGGTGCTGCGCTCGATCGGGAAATACGCGGTCAGCGCTTCGACGAAGGTGCCGGTATCGCCGGTGTTGAACGCGCCGCTGATCTTCAGCGAGGCCAGGTGCATGTCGCTGAGCACGACTTGCCGGCTCGAATAGCGATTCATCTCGGCGATCGCGTCCTCGAGCCGCTCGTTCTCGAACACGATCTGGCCGTGGCGCCAGCTGACCACGCGCTTGACGTCGGCCGCGCGCACCTGCGGCTGGGTCTTGGCGATCGCGATGAACTGCTGGCCCGGGCGCAATTCGGCCAGCGGCGAGGCGGCGCTCGGCTTGGCCGAGGCGGCGGCGCGATCGCGGGTGACGGTCACCCGTCCTTCCAGCAGCGTCACTTCGAACGCGCGCTTGGACAGGTACACGTCGAACTCGGTGCCCAGCGCGGTCACCTGGCGTCCGGCCGCGGTCACCACGAACGGGCGAGTGTGGTCCTTGGCCACCTTGAACAGCGCCTGCCCGCGTTCGAGCGTGACCGCGCGCAGACCGGCGCGGTAATGCGCCGAGATCCGGCTGTCGGTATTGAGGGTGATCACCGAGCCGTCGTCCAAGGTCACCACCGCGCGCTGGCCGACACCGGTCTGGTAGACGTTGCCGGCCGAAGCTTCGCGGCTGTCGCCGGCGCGGTTCCAGTTCATCTGCGAACTCAGCGCCAGCACGCCGAGCAGGGCGGCGACGAACAGCGAGGCGGCGATCGACCAGCCGCGGGTGCGGCGCGAGCGGCGCACGTTGCTGTCGACCATGCGCGCCATCGTCTCGTGGCGCAGCGACTGCATTTCCGGGGTGAACGCGAGCAGCGAGGCCAGCGCGTGCGCGGCCTGGGCGCGATCGAACGCGGCGGCGTGTTCGCGCGACTGCGCGCGCCAGGCCTCGAACGCCTCGCGGGTCATCGCGCTGGTGTCGTCGCGCAGGATCTCGCTCCAGCGCGCCGCCACCTCGTACACGCCTTCGGGCGCGAGGTCCGTCGCTTCGTCACCCAACTGCGAGATTTTGCATTTCATCTGCCGTTACCTCTCCGCGAGATCGGATTGCGTTTTCCAGCGCCGCCCCGACCCGCATGCCGATCCGTGACGGACCGCTCAACCGAACCCCGTGCGGATGCACGGATTCACCTGCCGTGTGCGACGGTTCGCGCCCCGATCAGTCCCGATCCTGTGCCTTGCCCATGATGCCGCCCAATTGCGCCAGCGCCTTGGCCATGTGCTTTTCGGCCGCCCGCACCGATATCGCCATCATGACCGCAATTTCCGCATATTTCTTCTTCTCCAGCACCCGCAGCACGAACACGTCGCGGGTCCGCTCGGGCAGCGCGCGCAGCACGGCGCTGACCCGTTTTATTTCTTCCTTACCCAGTAAGACGCGCTCGGGCGAAATATCCGTAGCGGGTTGATGGATTTCCGCGTCGAAAGATTCGTGGGCCTCCTGGTTGCGGGCCCGGCGGCGCCGGCCCCAGTCGCGCAGGGTGTTGGCGGCGACCTGGAACACGTACTGCTCGACATGCTCGATCGGCCCGCCGCGGGCGCGCCGGATCAGGTGCAGGAACACTTCCTGGGTCAGGTCCTCGACCTCGGCGCTGTCCTTGACCCGCTTGGAGAAAAAGCCTCGCAGCGGCACCCGATAACGCAGCGACACGTTGTTCCATTGCTTGACGCAGTCCTCTCCGTAATCGGCTAGCGATGCGGACTCGTGCGGCCATGACGCCGGATCGGTCATTGTCTGTTCCCCATACCGCATGGAATGGCGCCGACGCTCAGGTCGGCAAGTGGACGCTATCGTCCGCCGATGTCGTCGGCTGCGACGGCGCGGCCCGATGCTGCATGCGCCCGCGCCGTGGTTTCGCCCGCGAGCGGCCTTCGCCGGTCGCGACGCGGGGCCCGGCGTTCCCCAACGCCGCACCGTATTGGTTCGCTTTCATGTCCCCACCACTTTTTCGGCCCACAACGGCAGGATCCCGCGCGGCTTGCGCGAGCCGGACGATTCGCCGTCGGCCTGGATCCTGGAATCGGCGGCCTGCGCGGCGGCGGCGGCCATCTCCATGATCTGCTCGACGCCGCGGATGTGCTCGCGATTGTCGAACGGCACGGTCAGCATCGGCGAGACGAACGCGATCAGCCGCGCCAGCATCAGCGAGTCGCTGACCGGTTCGCCCATGCACAGGGCCGAGATCAGCTCGTCCATGTCCTCGCTGGCGAGCACCCCGGACAACGCCTTGAGCGCGAAATGCAGGCGCATGCCCAACTCGTTGCGCGACAGGTGCGGCAGGGCGCGGGCGAAGGCTTCGAAGAAGCGTTCGTAGATCGGCTGGTAGTGCTCGTGCAGATAATCACGGATGAACTGCGACGGATCGCTGTAGACGCGACCGAGCAGGCGCATGAAGCCCATGCCGCCGGTGCGGTCGCGGCTGATCCGGACCGCCGGCACGAACAGCACCCCGAACACCGCCGAGGCGTCCATCGCGCGTTCGCCGTAGCGCGCCTCGCACAGCGATAGCAGCGCCAGACGTTCCTGGTTCAGGCGGTCCAGCCGCGCCGACAGCAGCTCCTGGACCAGCGCTTCCTTGCTGCCGAAGTGGTAGTTCACCGCCGCCAGATTGACCTTGGCGTGGCTGGTGATCTGGCGCAGCGACATGCCTTCGTAGCCGTGCTTGACGAACAGCAGCTCCGCCGCTTCGAGCAGACGCCCCCGGGTGTTGCCTGGGATAGGGCTGTGACTGTTCACGGCGGGTATCCGCGGAAGGTTTCAGCTCGGGCAGCCGACCGGGCGTTTCAATTCCCGGTCTGAGTAGCTGGATTGAAACGGGCGTTAGACTAATCAGATCAAATCCGCCCATGCACGCTGCAGCGCAATATCCGTGCCTGCGCGTCGGTATCAGGGCGCTTGCAGGCGCGAATCTGGGACCTGTATCGCGCTATCGGGTGCTCATCACTCGCGCACCCCATCCGGCCATGGAGGTATCCAACGAGGCATGAGGTCTGGATCAGGCCGCGCCGGGCAGCGGCGTGAGCCTGAGCGAATCGCTAGCCGCCGATCCGCCCGGCCCACTCGGCGAACATGCCGGACCTGAGAAGCCAGGCAGCGACGACGAGGTTGAGGGCGACCGTAGCCCAAAAAATCATCTGGAACGATTGCTTCGCTGTCTTGTGGCGGAACCGCTGTTGGGCGACCAGCGCTCCCGGCCATCCGCCGAGCAGGTCCGCGAGATGCAGGTTGGCTTCCGGCACGCGCTGCGCTTCGGTCTGCGCGGCGATCTTGTCGGATCGGTACATCAGATACGACACGACACTCATGGCGATGTATATCCCCACCAGCACGGCCGGCAGAAGGTCGAACGCCGCGGCCGCGACACCGGCCGACAGGATTGCCAGGCCCAGCGCCGCTCTTGGAACCCGCGAGGGCGCCCGCGGGACTTCCATTTTTTGACCGGCGTGACGAATCTGCCGGGCGTTGGTCCGTCCTCGCGCATCGACGACAGGAAAGTACGAAATCAGGTCGCCCACGAGCGGTCGACGCGAGCCGCGCTGAAACTCGTTGATATGGACGAACGCGCGAGCACCGCCGCCGGTGGGCACGACGAAGCCGAAGCCTTTGTCGTCGTTCCAGTCGGTGATCCGGCCTGCCAGTCGCATGACTGCTCCCATCAGCGGCTAACGCCTGCAGTGCGCCGCGCGGCATAGGCGATTCGGCTGGAATGAATGGTCGGACATTGATCCATGCCGGATCGAAAGTGATGGGCGGTCATTGTCGGCTGCGAACCATGGCCAGCCCTGGAGTTCTTGGAAAATTTTCTGCGCCTGTGATTCGAACGCCACGCTGTAGCGATCCAGAAGGGACGGCGCTTCTTGTTCGGTGTCTGCGAAGAAACGCCGGCTATCGAACAATCGTCGACCGTTTGCCGGCATGTCCGCACCCGCGACACCGGCCTCAATCGGACGCCGCCGCCTGCCACTGGAACACCTCGGTCAGCGGGACACCGAAGACCTGCGCGATCCGGAACGCCGCCTCCAGCGACGGCGAGTACTTGCCGGCCTCGATCGCGGCGACCGTCTGGCGGGTCAGGCCGATGCGCTGGCCCAACTGCGCCTGCGACATTTCACCGTGGTGGAAACGCAAGACCCGGATGTTGTTCGAAATCGATCCTTGCATCAGGCCTGCCTGCGATAGTTCAACACGGCGATGCCGTAGTGAACGACCTGCGAAGCGGTGATCATCGCCAGCGCGGTATTGACCAGGGTCCAGCCGCCGGTGGTGAACGGCATGATGCAGCCGACGACGATCATGCCGGCGATGAGCACGTAATACGCCCAGGTGGTCGCGCGCTGGCTGATGGCGCGATCGCGTTCGTCCGCGGGCATGCGCGCTTCCTCGGGCGAAGCGCGGCGCAGGTACAGGTGCCCGGCGCCCAGGATCAGCAACTGCACGATCGCCACCGTGGCGTACAGGCCGAGCTGGCGCAGGTTGGGCAGGGAGCCGCTCGGCGGATTGATGGCCACCATGGCGAAGTAGGGGCCGAAGGTGACGGCCAGTGCGATCAGCGACAACCAGGCGGTTTTCTCTCGGTGCGACACGTGGGCGTCCTCGGTTCAAGGTAGGATGAATGTAAAAAATACTTTACATGGTGTCAAGTAATATTTGCATCATGCCGAGGCGATCGGTCTGGATGGACTGCGCCGCCCGCCGCCCGGGCGAGTGCGCGTTCGTGGCGGCGAGGGATGACTTACTTATATGTCTGCCGCAGTTGCGGGACGCGCCCCGGTCCGAGGCGCGTCGTGTCCGCCGAAGCTGATCGCACGCCGCACGCCGCACGCCGCGGACACGGCAGGGCAATCGCATGCGCACCGGTCCGATCGCGCGTTGGGTCTACAATCCTCGGATGGATCAACAGCTCATCATCAAGTTCTGGCGCAAGTCGCTGGCCGACGAAGCGTTCCTTGCAACGATCGAGGACGAGTTGAAGGCGGTCCTGGGCAAGACGGTCGAACTGGAGGGCTACGACGTCAGCGCGAAGGAGATCAATCTGTTCATGCTGACCGCCGACCCGCGCCACTCCTTTCGCCGCGCCAAGGACGTGCTGGAAGCGAAAGGCATCCACAACGGCATGTCGGCCGCGTTCCGGCTGGTGGGCGGCGCGAAGTTCACTTCGATCTGGCCGCTGCGCTCGACGCGCAAGTTCACGCTGCCCTGATCGATCTGTCTGCGTACCGAACAGGCGATGCATGCGGTCGCTCGCGCGATCGCGCCGAGCATGAGTCGACGGGCAGGAACGGCAACGGCGTGTCGCGGCCGACGTTCGTCGCGAACGAGCGATCCAGGCCGGCGATGTTCATTCGATAGCCAAGCCGGTCGACCGCGATATCGGTCAACGCATCCGCATCGCCCGCTTCACCCGAGCTATGCCTGCATCGATTGGACGGTTCACCAGCGCCCCTGCTCGTCGTGGACCTGGGTTGCGATCGGTCCGCCGTCGTCGCGGAAGTAACGCTTGCCGGACATCGCCGCCGCCGGTCGTCCAGGCGATTGCGGTCGCATCGGCCAGCCTTCGCTTTCCGCCGTCTCCATCGCCAAGGCATAACGGCGCGCTGCCGATCGTGTCGGGCGGTCGATGCGAGCGAAGTGCGGATGGACGCGCGAGTGCATGAGTATTCCGGCTGCGCTTGTGGCGACGCGCGAGAGCGGCCGATAGCGGTCGCATGAGTACTTGCAGCGATACCACCATAGCAGTCGCCGCCACCGCGCATGTGACGATCGCCGGTACGAGCGCGCACGGATCACGGTTAGCTAACACTCGGCGGCGCAGTGTAGGCCGGCGACACGACGCAACGTCGTGGCAGTGACTCAGGCGCGGCGATTGACATTGCCCAACCGCACGAGCCTAGAACTCCCCGCGTTTGTGGGAGATGCGGCTTAGGCCGTTGATTGATCCGTTTCTGACGGATCGTAGCGAAGGCGAAATCTTGATGAATACCCCGATGGCCCCGGCCGGCGCGATGGCCGATTCCGCTGCCCGTGCCTTGCCCGAGACGGCGCCGAAAAACCTGCTCGAAGTCGCCGCCGCGCAAGGCTCGTTCTCGATTTTCTGCGACGCGGTCGAGCGCGCCGGCCTGACCGAGCTGCTCAACGGCAACGGCCCGTTCACCGCGTTCATTCCGATCGACGCCGCATTCGGCAAATTGCCCGAGGGCATGCTGGAAATATTGTTCCGTCCGGAAAATAAATCACAACTCGCCGACGTGCTGTATGGCCATCTGGTGCCCAAGCGCAAGACGGTGGTCGAGTTCGAACGCTGGGACGCGTTGAAAACCGTCAACGGTCGCAACGTCGCGATCCAGTCGGTCAACAAGCAGGTCAGCTTCGGCACCGGCAAGGTCACGTTGCCGAATATCTATTCGAGCAATGCGGTGATCCACGGCATCGACCGGGTCAACCTGCCGACCAACTAGCTTTTCCGTCTCGCCGCATGACCAGCGATCGCTGGTCGAGCGACGCGTGGTTCCGATGTTTTATCTACGGTACTTCCTTGGGTCTGCACGCCAGAACATTTGGCCCCGACAGTCGATCGTCTGAGTCTGGCTGAACCTGGCGGCCGCTAAAGTTTGGATATCGTATGTCCTATGTGTGGCGAATTCTCAGTCATTGGTTGCGCTTGCACCGGCGTTTGTGGCGCTGGGGGCGGATAGCGAAGGGAAGGCACTGGCTCGCCGAGGAGCCGCTGCGTTCGCGCCTGCTCAGCGCCGAGCAGATGGAGCAGCACGGCAAGGCGCTCGCGCAGAGTCATCGGGTGCAGGCCGCGGAAGGCTCGGACCTGCTGCTGGCGCGGCTCAAGGACAACGAGGGCGTGCTCGGCGACGCCAGCGCGCTGCTGACCCAGATGGTGCAGGACGAGGTGCGCATCACCCCGGCCGGCGAATGGTTGCTCGACAACTATTACCTGATCGAAGAACAGATACGCACCGCGCGCCGGCATCTGCCCAAGGGCTACAGCCGCGAACTGCCGGCGTTGAGCGAAGGGCCGGGCACCGGCATGCCGCGCGTCTACGATCTGGCGATGGAGGCGATCGCCCACGGCGACGGCCGCATCGACGCCGAGACGATGACCCGCTTCGTCGCCGCCTATCAATCGATCACCCCGCTCAAGCTCGGCGAACTGTGGGCGATCCCGATCATGCTGCGGCTTGCGCTGATCGAGAACCTGCGGCGCATGGCGGTGCGGGTGATGCGCGATGGCCTGGATCATCGCCGCGCCGCCGAGTGGTCGGGGCAGCTCAACGAAACCGCCGACAACAATCCCAAGGACGTGGTCCTGGTCGTGGCCGACATGGCGCGTTCGGACCCGCCGATGACCGGCGCCTTCGTCGCCGAACTCGCGCGCGGACTGCACGGCCGCAGCGCGGCGCTGGCGATGCCGATCAGCTGGATCGACCAATGGCTGACCGACGGCGGCCACAGCGTGGAAGAACTGGTGCGTTCGGAAAGCCAGCAGCAGGCCTCCGACCAGGTCTCGATCAGCAACAGCATCGGCAGCCTGCGTTTCCTGGTCAACATGGATTGGCGCGAATTCGTCGAGACCATGAGCCTGGTCGACCACGCCCTGCGCGAAGATCCGCTCGGCGTTTACGCGCTGATGGATTTCAACACCCGCGACATGTACCGGCACGTGGTGGAAAAACTCGCGCGCCGCAGCGGCACCAGCGAAACCGACGTGGCCGCGATCGTGCTGGAACTGGCGCGCTCGGCCGGCGACGCGCAGGGCAGCAAGGCGCATGTCGGCTATTACCTGATCGACGACGGCACCGCGCAGATCAAGGAGGCGCTGGCCGCATCCGGACGCGCGCGCACGCCGGTGAGCCTGAGCCGGAAGCGGGTGCCGTTGGGCGCGTATCTGCTGCCGATCGGACTGGTCGCGGCGGCGTGCAGTTACGGCCTGCTGTGGCAGACCCGCGAAGTTACCTTGGGCCTGGCGCCGCTGCTGGTGCTGGCGGCGTTGGCCTTCATCGCCTTCAGCGACCTGGGCATTCAGCTGGTCAACTGGCTGGCGACGGTGTTGATCGCGCCCAAGCCGTTGCCGCGCCTGGACTATTCCAAGGGCTTGCCGGCGCAGGCGCGCAGCCTGGTGGTGGTGCCGGCGATGCTGACCAGCGCGCAGGCGATCGATCGCCTGGTCGAAGGCCTGGAAGTGCGCTTCCTCGCCAACCGCGACACCTACCTGCATTTCGCCCTGCTGACCGATTTCCTAGACGCCGGCGAGCAGACCCTGCCCGGCGACGAGGCGCTGGTGACGCACGCGGCCCAGCACATCGAACGCCTCAACGCACGCTATGCCGGCGAACGCGGCGACCTGTTCTTCCTGTTCCATCGCCCGCGCCTGTGGAACGCGCAGGAACGCAAGTGGATGGGCCTGGAGCGCAAGCGCGGCAAGCTGGCCGCGCTCAACCGCTTGTTGCGCGGCGGTTCGCGCGAATCGTTCTCGCAGGTCACCGGCAACACCGACGTGCTGGAGAACGTGCGCTACGTCATCACCCTGGACACCGACACGCGCCTGCCGCGCGACGCCGCGCGCGAGTTCATCGCGACCTTGTCGCATCCGCTGAACCAGGCGCGCTTCGACGAGCGCCGCCAGCGCGTCACCCGCGGCTACGGCATCCTGCAACCGAGCGTCGGCAGCGGCATGAGCGAACGCCGCAGCTCGCGCTATGCACGCATGTTCGGCAGCGAGGCGGGCATCGATCCGTACACCCGGATCGTCTCGGACGTCTATCAGGACTTGTTCGCGGAAGGCTCGTTCGTCGGCAAGGGCATCTACGACGTCGATGCGTTCGAGTACGCGCTGGCCGATCGCCTGCCCGATAACCGCGTGCTCAGCCACGATCTGCTCGAAGGCTGCTACGCGCGCGCCGGCCTGATCAGCGACGTGCGCCTGTTCGAGGACTATCCCTCGCGCTATGCGGCCGATGTGAAGCGCCGTTACCGCTGGATCCGCGGCGACTGGCAGCTGTTGCCGTGGCTGCTGCCGTGGGTGCCGCGCATGCGCGGCGGCTTCGAGCGCAATCCGCTGTCGTGGCTGTCGCGCGGCAAGCTGCTCGACAATCTGCGCCGCAGCCTAGTGCCGGCCGCCGCGCTCGCGTTGCTGGTGTGGGGTTGGGCCACCTTGCCGCAGCCCTTGCTGTGGACCTTGTGGCTGCTCGCGCTGTGGCTGGCGCCGATGCTGGTGCTGGCCGGCTGGGAACTGCTCCGGCGGCCGGCCGACATGGCCTTGGAGACGCATCTGGTCCAGGTCGGCGGCTCGCTCGCGCGGCAGTTGCAACGCGCCTTCGTGACCTTGGCCTGCCTGCCGTTCGAAGCGTTCTTCGCCCTCGGCGCGATCGTCCGCACTCTGTGGCGGATGACGATCAGCCGTCGTCGCCTGCTGCAATGGAATCCGTCGAGCGAAGTCGAGCGCAGCCTCGGCGATCGTTTCGGCGCGGAACTGCGCGAGATGTGGTCCGCGCCGGTGTTCGCGATCGCGGTCGCTTCGCTGTTGGCGCGGGTGCAGCCGGCCTCGCTGTGGATCGCCGCGCCGTGGCTGGCGGCGTGGTTGATCTCGCCGGCGTTGATGGCCTGGCTGGGGCGTCCGCCCAAGCAACGGCGCGCCGGTCTGTCGCATACGCAGGTGCGTTTTCTCGGCCGCCTGGCCCGCCGCACCTGGGCGTTCTTCGAAGTGCATATCCGCGCCGAGGATCACTGGCTGCCGCCGGACAACTTCCAGGAGCATCCCGCGCCGGTGGTGGCGCGGCGCACCTCGCCGACCAATATCGGCCTGTCGCTGCTGGCCAACCTGAGCGCCTACGACCTGGGCTATGTGCAGATCGGCGCGGTGATCGAGCGCACGCGGCTTGCGCTGGCCACCTTGGAAACCTTGCCGCGCCATCGCGGCCATTTCTACAACTGGTACGACACCGAGACCCTGCAGCCGTTGCCGCCGCGCTACATCTCCACGGTCGACAGCGGCAATCTCGCCGCGCACTTGCTGACCCTGCGCCAGGGCCTGCTCGCGCTGGCCGACGAACCGGTGCTCAGCGCGGCGGTGTTCCAGGGCCTGGCCGATACCTGCGGCGTGCTCGAGGACAACCTGCGCAATGCGCGCGCCGCGGCGAAATCGCCGGCGCAAAGCCAGGCCGCGGCCGCGTTCCGCGAGCGGGTCGAAGCGATCCTGGCCGAACCGCCGCGCGCCGTGGATGCGATCGAGCGTTGTCTGTCGGAGTTGTTGGCGCTGGCGCAAGCGATCGAATCCAGTTGTACCGACGTTGACAGCGCAAACGACGACGAGACCACCTCGCGCTGGCCGCGCGCATTGACCGACGCCTGCCGCGATGCATTGCAGGAACTGGCCGACTTCCTGCCCGCACACGCCATGCCGGCACGGCCGACCGACGACGAGCCCGAATCCACCCTCGGCACCGCCGCCATTCCCAGCCTGCGCGACCTGCTGCGGCAATCCGACGACGGCGAGGTGCGCGAACGCGCGCGCCGCCGCATCCGCGAACTCGAACGCCTGGCGCACATCGCCGGCCAGTTCTCGCTGATGGAGTACGAGTTCCTGTACGACCGCGGCCGCCATCTGCTGGCGATCGGCTATAACGTCGACGAACGCCGCCTGGATGCGGGCTACTACGACCTGCTCGCGTCGGAAGCGCGCCTGACCAGCTTCGTCGCCATCGCCCAGGGCCAGTTGCCGCAGGAGACCTGGTTCTCGCTGGGCCGCCTGCTGACCGAGATCGACAGCGGCGCGACCTTGCTGTCGTGGAGCGGCTCGATGTTCGAGTACCTGATGCCGCAGTTGGTGATGCCGAGTTATCCGGACACCTTGCTCGACCAGACCGCACAGCACGCGGTGCTCGCGCAGATTCACTACGGCCGCCAGCGCGACGTGCCCTGGGGCATTTCCGAATCGGGCTACAACACCGTCGACACGCGCATGAACTATCAGTACCGCGCGTTCGGCGTGCCGGGGCTGGGGCTCAAGCGCGGTCTCGGCCAGGACCTGGTGATCGCGCCGTACGCCAGCACCATGGCGCTGATGGTGATGCCCGAAGCTGCCTGCCAGAATCTGCAACGTTTGACGGATCTTGGCTTCGGCGGCGAATTCGGCCTGTATGAGGCGATCGACTACACCCCGGCGCGGGTGCCGCGCGGCCAGGCCCACGCGGTGGTGCGTTCGTTCATGGCCCATCACCAGGGCATGGGCCTGCTCGCGCTGGACTATCTGCTGCGCGACCAACCGATGCAGAAGCGCTTCGTCGCCGACGCCGAATTCCAGGCGACCTTGCTGCTGTTGCAGGAACGCATCCCGCGCACCGGCGTGTTCCATCCGCACGAAGCCGAAGCCAGCGGCGCGCGCGCCGCGCCGCCGGTCACCGAGACCCAGCTGCGGGTGTTCCGCAATCCGGCGACCGCGCGGCCGGCCGTGCAGCTGCTGTCGAACGGCCGCTATCACGGGCTGCTGAGCAGCGCCGGCGGCGGTTACAGCCGCCTGGGCGACATGGCGGTCACGCGCTGGCGCGAGGACGCCACCCGCGATCATTGGGGCGCGTTCTGCTATCTGCGCGATGTCGACACCGGCGAGTACTGGTCGGCGACCCATCAGCCGACCTGCGTGCCGGTCGAGCATTACGAGGCGATCTTCTCCGACGCCAAGGCCGAGTTCCGCGGCCGCAAGAACCGTTACGAAACCCATCTGGAGATCGCCATCTCCGCCGAGGACGATATCGAGCTGCGCCGGCTGCGGGTGAGCAATCATTCGCGCCGCACCCGCACCATCGAGATCACTACCTACGCCGAAGTGGTGCTGGCGCCGGCGTTGTCGGACGAACTGCATCCGGCCTTCAGCAATCTGTTCGTGCAGTCGCAGATCGATCGCGACAAGCAGGCGCTGCTATGCACGCGCCGGCCGCGCGCGCACGACGAAGTGCCGCCGTGGATGTTCCATCTGATCGCGGTCCACGACGCCGACATCGGGCAGATTTCCTACGAAACCGATCGCGCCCGTTTCCTCGGCCGCGGCAACACCCCGCGCGCGCCGCAGGCGATGCGCGGCGACGCGGCGCTGTCGGATTCGGTCGGCTCGGTGCTCGACCCGATCGTCGCGATCCGCACCCGCATCGAACTGGCGCCGGACCAGACCGCGATCATCGACATGGTCACCGGCGTCGGCGCCGATCGCGCCGCCTGCACCGCGTTGATCGATCGCTATCGCGACCGGCGTCTGGCCGATCGCGTGTTCGACCTGGCCTGGACCCACAGCCAGGTCGTGCGTCGCCAGATCAACGCCTCGCAGGCCGATGCGCAGCTGTACGAGCGTCTGGCCGGTTCGATGGTGTACGCGCATCCCTACCTGCGCGCCGAGCAATCGGTGCTGCTGCAGAACCGACGCGGTCAGTCGGGGCTGTGGGGGCATTCGATCTCCGGCGATTTCCCGATCGTGCTGTTGCAGATCAGCGAGGCCGACAACATCGAGCTGGTCCGGCAGATGGTGCAGGCGCATGCGTATTGGCGCCTGAAGGGGCTCAATGTCGACCTGGTGATCTGGAACGAGGAACAAAGCGGCTATCGCCAGCAGTTGCAGGAACAGATCCTGGGGCTGGTTTCGGCCGGCCCGGAAGGCAGCGTGCTCGACCGGCCCGGCGGCATCTTCGTGCGGCCGATCCAGCAGATGTCGCAGGAAGACCGCATCCTGTTGCAGGCGGTGGCGCGGGTCATCATCAGCGACAAGCGCGGCACGCTGGCCGCGCAAGTGAGCCGGCACGTGCCGCCCGAACGCGGCGCGGCCTTGCTGTGGCCCGACGGCGCGCCGGTCGCGACCGAACCGGCGGCGCTGCCCGCGCCAACCGCGACGGACGAGTCGGGCGTGCTGCTCGGCTTGCCGCCGCCGCATGTCGACAGTGACGACGACAGCCGCTTCGACAGCTGGCCGTTCGAACCGGTCAGCGCGTCGTTGAATTTCGACAACGGCACCGGCGCGTTCGGGGCCGACGCGCGCGAGTACGTGATCGAGCTGCGCGAAGGCGAACCCACGCCGGCGCCTTGGTCGAACGTGATGGCCAATGCGCAACTGGGCACGGTGGTCAGCGAGAGCGCGCCGGGCTATACCTGGTTCGAGAACGCGCACGAATTCCGGCTGACGCCTTGGCACAACGATCCGGTCGCCGACACCGGCGGCGAAGCCTTCTATCTGCGCGACGAAGACACCGGCCGGGTGTGGTCGCCGATGCCGCTGCCGTGTCGCGGCCGCGGCGCGTACCGCACCCGCCACGGGTTCGGCTATAGCGTGTACGAGCATGTCGAGGACGGCATCGCCAGCGAGTTGTGGGTGTATGTCGGGCTGGAAGACGCGGTCAAGTATTCGGTGCTCAAGCTGCGCAACCGCTCCGGCCGCGCGCGCCGGATCACCGCCACCGGTTATGTCGAATGGGTGCTCGGCGACATCCGCGCGCGTTCGCAGATGCACGTGGTCAGCGAAATCGATCCGGCCAGCGGCGCATTGACCGCGCGCAATCCGTACAACACCGAGTTCGAAGGACGCGTCGCGTTCTTCGACACCGACAGCGACGGCTGCACCTTTACCGCCGACCGCACCGAGTTCATCGGCCGCAACGGCGACCTGGGCCATCCGGCGGCGATGCTCAACGAGCGGTTGTCCGGGCGCCTGGGCGTCGGCATGGACCCGTGCGCGGCGATCCAAGTGCCGGCGCCGCTGGCGCCGGAAGAAACCTGCGAGATCGTGTTCCGGCTCGGCGCGGCGAGCGATGCCGCGAGCGCGGCGCAGCTGATCGATCGCTGCAAGGGCGAGTCCGCGGCCTACGACGCGCTCGATGCGGTGCGCATGCACTGGACCCGCACCCTGGGCGCGATCCGGGTCGAAACGCCCGATCCCAGCGTGGACGCGCTGGTCAACGGCTGGCTGCCGTACCAGGCGCTGGCGTGTCGCTATGTCGCGCGCAGCGGCTACTACCAGTCCGGCGGCGCGTTCGGTTTCCGCGATCAGTTGCAGGACACCATGGCGACCGTGCATGCGCGCCCGGCGCTGAGCCGCGAACATCTGCTGCTGAGCGCCGAGCACCAGTTCCCGCAGGGCGACGTGATGCACTGGTGGCATCCGCCGTTGAATCGCGGCGTGCGCACGCGCTGTTCCGACGATTTCCTGTGGCTGCCGCTGGCCGCGTGCCGCTATCTGCAGGTCACCGGCGACATGAGCCTGCTCGACGAACAGGTCGGTTTCGTCGAAGGCCGCGCGCTCAACGCCGACGAGGAGTCGTACTACGACCGGCCGTGGACCACCGATCGCCGGCAACCGTTCTATGACCACTGTGTGCTCGCCTTACAGCGCGGCATGGAGTTGCTCGGCGAGCGCGGCCTGCCGCTGATCGGCAGCGGCGACTGGAACGACGGCATGAACCTGGTCGGCCAGGCCGGCCGCGGCGAAAGCGTGTGGCTGGGTTTCTTCCTGTTCGACACTTTGAACCGCTTCGAGCCGATCGCGCGGGCGCGCGGCGATGCCGCGTTCGCCGATGCCTGCGTCGATGCGGCAAAACGCCTGCGCGAGAATCTGCAAAAACATGCCTGGGACGGCGAATGGTACCGGCGCGCATGGTTCGACGACGGCACCCCGCTGGGCACCCATGAAGGCGACGAATGCCGGATCGATTCGATCTCGCAGAGTTGGTCGGTGCTGTCGGGCGCGGCCGATCCGGACCGCGCGCACCAGGCGATGGATTCGCTCGACCGCCATCTGGTGCGCCGCGACGCCGGCCTGATCCAGTTGCTCGATCCGCCGTTCGACAAGACCGTCAAAGACCCGGGCTACATCCGCGGCTACGTGCCCGGCGTGCGCGAGAACGGCGGCCAGTACACCCACGCCGCGGTGTGGGCGGCGATGGCCTTCGCCGAGTTGGGGGACGGCGCGCGCGCGTGGGAACTCGCGCGCATGATCAACCCGATCCATCACACCGCCGACGCCGCTTCGACCGCGCGCTACAAGGTCGAACCGTACGTGCTCGCCGCCGACGTCTACGGCGTGGCGCCGCATACCGGCCGCGGCGGCTGGACCTGGTACACCGGTTCGGCCGGCTGGATGTATCGCTTGCTGACCGAATCCTTGCTCGGCTTGAATCGGCGCGGCGACCGACTGGAACTGGCGCCGTGCATTCCGCCCGAATGGACGCAGTACAAGATGCACTATCGCTACCGCGAGACGCCGTACCTGATCCAGGTGCGGCAGGTCGAGCCCGGCGGCGATGAGAACGTTGCCGGCGTGAAACTCGACGGCGTCGCCCAGGACGGACTGAGTTTCCCGCTGGTCGACGACGGCGCATTGCATCAGGTCGAAGTGACCTGGCCGCGGGCGGCGTCATGAGCACGCGCCTGCAACTGGACATGGAGCTCGACCGGCTGGAGCAGATGCTGCCGCAATGGCGCGAGACGATGCGCCACGAAGCGCAGTTCTGGCCGCAGTTTCGCGCGCTGCTGGAGCCGATCGTCGACGGCCTGGACCGCGACGATCGGCAGTACGTGGAGGCGCGGGTCGCGCGCATGCTGACCTTGAACGGCTGCGATCCGGGCAAGCGGCACGGCGAAGGCTGGTAGCGCGGGTTGGCGTGGATTCGCGGCGACGCGCATCGCGTCGCCGCGCTTTCCCTGGCGGCGAGCGAGCTCGCGGCTGGTGGCTCGCTCGGCCCATGCCTGCATGACTTATGGCAGAGGGGGCGCGGCCCGGCGATTCGGGCAAACTCGGCGCCAACCATGGCTCAGGCGTTCTGCGAATGCGCGCACGGCAATGCTCCGGTCCTTTCGCTGTCCTGTTCGCCGTCGTGTGCTGCGTGGCATTGCCGACGGCTGTGGTTGCCGCGCCGCGACCGTCCACGCCCGAGGCCGGGCACGAAGCCGCGCTCCCGGCCGCACCGGCCTTCACCCAGCGCACCCTCGCCAACGGCCTGCGCGTCTACGCCATTCGCGACACCTCGGTGTCCGATGTCGCGGTCAACCTGTGGTACGACGTCGGCGGCAAGGACGATCCGAAAAACCGCTCCGGCCTGGCCCATCTGTTCGAACATTTGATGTTCAAGTCCACCGGCAACCTGCCGGCGGGCAGTTTCACCGGCCTGGCCGAGGACGTCGGCGGCAGCAACGACGCGTCCACCGAAGACGACTACACCCGCTACTTCGAGACCGTGCCGGCCGCGTACCTGGAGCGCATGTTGTTCGCCGAGGCCGATCGCATGGCCGGCCTGGTGGTCGATGCGCCGACGCTCGACTCCGAACGCAAGGTGGTGAAGGAGGAAATCGGCACGCGCGTGCGGTCGCAAGCCTATGGTCGCCTGGTTCAAGAGTATCTGCCGGCGCTGTCGTACTCGCGCCTGCCGTATGCGCGTCCGGCGATCGGCCGCGGCGACGACCTGGACGCGGCCACGCTCGATGAAGTGCGCGCGTTTCACGCGACTTACTATCGCCCCGACAACGCGGTGCTGGTGGTCGCCGGCCATTTCGATCCGGCGCAGCTCGATCGCTGGGTCGACCGCTACTTCGCGCCGATTCCGCGTCCCGACGCGCCGATCCCGCGAGTCGTCGCGACCGAACCGATCCGCGAAACCGCCAGCCGCCAGACCGTCTACGAACCGGCGACGCCGTTGCCGGCGGTGGTCAAGAGTTATCCGTTGCCGCGCGACGATCATGCCGACACGCCGGCGTTGATGGTCCTCGATGCGTTGTTGTCGGCCGGCGCGAGCGCTCGGCTCAACGCGCATCTGGTCCAGCAGCGTTCGCTCGCGCAGAGCGCGTCGACCCGGTTCGAACGGCGCCGGCTCGGCGGTTATCTGGCGGTCTACGCGATCCTGGCCGGCGAGGTCGACGTGGATGCCGGCGAAGCGGCATTGAACGAAGAAGTGGCGAAACTGCGCGACGCGCCGGTGACGGCGCAGGAACTGAGCCGGGCGAAGAACCAGTTGCTGACCACCGCGCTGCGCAGCCGCGAGACCCCCGACGGCCAGGCCATGGCGCTGGGCCGCGCGGTGCTGGTCGATGGCGATGCGAACGCCGACCAGCGTCAGCTGGTCGCGGCGTTGGCGGTAAGCGCGGCCGATGTGCAGCGCGTGGCGAACACCTATCTGCTCGAACGTCGCGCCGCGACCTTGCGCTATCTGCCGATCGATGCGGCACCGGCCGGGATCAAGGGCGACACCATCGCGGTCCGGCCCACGGTGGTCGAAACCACGCTGACGCCCGCGCAAAATCTGCCGGTCGTGACTCTGGCGCCGCCGGGCGAACGCATTGCGTTGCCGGCCGCGGGGCGCCCGGTGCTGCCGACGATTCCGACGCCGGTCGAATGGCGCCTGCGCAACGGCCTGCGCGCCGTGCTGGTGGAAAAACGCGGGCTGCCGTTGCTGACCTTGTCGATGGTGACGCCCGACGGCAGCGCCAGCGATCCGCTCGGCCGCGCGGGCCTGGCCGAACTGGGCACGGCGCTGATGACCCAGCGCAGCGCCGCCGCGTCGGCCGACGACATCGCCGGCCGGGTCGAAGCGCTCGGCGGGAGTCTGGGCAGCGGCGCCGGTCTGGACGCGGCCTCGGTCACCTTGAGCGTCGGTGCGTCGTCGCGCTCGGCCGCGTTCGCGATCCTCGCCGACATCGTGCGACGTCCCGCGTTCGCCGCCGAGGATATCGAACGCGCACGCAGCCAGGCGCTGGATGCGCTCGACGGCTACGGCGAAGACCCGATGCGGCTCGCGCGCCGCATCGCAGCGCGCGCGGTGTTCGGCGATGCGCCTTACGGCCGAGCGTCGTCGGGCACCGCGGCGAGCCTGAAGGCCATCACCCGCGACGACCTCGCCGCCGCGCATGCGCGCGCCTGGCAACCGGCGCGCGCGCGCTTGGTCGTGGTCGGCGACGTGAGCGCGGCGCAGGCGCGCGAGCTCGCCGAAGCGGCATTCGGCGATTGGCGGGTCGATGGGGTCAACGAAGCATCGCCGCCGCAGGTCACCTCGACGCCCAAGCCGCGGGTGATCGTGGTCGATCTGCCCGATGCGACCCAGGCCGCGATCGTCGTCGCCCGGCCCGCGCTCGCGCGCAACGATCCGGATTGGTACGCGGCTTTGGTTGCCAACGCCGCGCTCGGCGGCGGCAGCGCCTCGCGCCTGAATGCCGAGCTGCGCTACAAGCGTGCGTTGACTTACGACGCCGGCAGCCTGTTGAGCCAGACCCGCCAGCCCGGTTCGCTGATCGCGGCCACGTTGACCAAACCCGAATCGGCCGCGAGCGCGGTCGAACTGATCCTGGCCGAACTGCGCCGGCTCGGCGCCGAGCCGATGGACGAGGCCGAGTTGCAGGCGCGCAAGCAACTGGTGATCGGCGAATTCAGCCGCAAGCTCGGTACCGGCGCGGGCGTGGCCGGCCTGATCGGCAATCACGCCGGGCAGGCGTTGGCGTTGAGCGAAATCGGGCGGTTCATCGCCGCGGTCGAGCAGGTCACGCCGCAAGCCGTGCAGCAGGCGGCGCGGCGATCGTTCGACCCGAACGGCGCGAGCATTGTTGTGGTTGGAAATGCCAGGCGTTTCGCCGATGAACTGCGCAAGGCGCATCCGCAGGCCGAATCGATCACGGTGGACGACGCGCTGCGTTGAGGTGATCGCTTCGCGACCCGGCGCGCAACGCAGCGGGTCGCGCGGACGCCAAACCGGCGTATAACCGCGTGCAATCCCCTGTAGGAGCGGCTTGAGCCGCGACCGCGACTTCCACGTAACGACGCAAGCGATGCTTCGTGGTCGCGGCTCACGCCGCTCCTGCAGTCGGACACCGCCCTGGTACCGTCGATGCGGGCCTTGATCGACTGTCTGGCGATGCGGTTCGAACGCCTGCAGGAAGACCGAGGCCGCCGTCCAGTGTTCGCCGGGTGGGACTGTGCGTCTAGATTCCGGCGCCTTTCGCGCCGGTGCGGTGCGATATGGTTCGCCCATCGCCGCGCCGCGCGCGCGGCCGTATCGACGATCGATGTGCGGCGCAATGCGCCTTGGCAAAACTACGAGGATCTTGCATGACCGACCCCAGCGTGATTGTTCCCGGCGTGCATGCCGCCAGCGCGGCCGCGCCGTACCGGGTCGACCTGCGCGACGATCTCGGCCATCGGTGGCAGGCCGACGAACCGGCCGATCTGGGCGGCGGCGACACCGCGCCGTCGCCGGAACGGTTGCTGTTGTCGAGCCTGGGCGCCTGCACCGCGATCACCGTGCGCATGTACGCGGCGCGCAAGCAGTGGCCGTTGACCGACGTGCGGGTCGAGCTGCAATTCAATCCGGACGGCAAGCCCGAGGCCGGCACCGAGTTGACCCGCGTGGTTTCCTTGCTCGGCGATCTGTCCGACGAACAGCGCGAACGCTTGTTGCAGATCGCCAACGCCTGCCCGATCCACAAGGTGCTGACCGGCGAGGTGCGCATCGCGACCTCGTTGCGCGCGGCGGACGCGTCGAACGAGGCCGCGTCGATCCCCGGCGCCTCGCCATGAGCCGCGCCGAGCCGTCCGCCGAACCGGTGCGCAGCAGCGACGGCGCGCCATGCGCTGGCCAGCCGGTGCTGGAACGCATCGCCACGCGCAGCCGCGAGATCGCACCGGGCTTCGAAGTGCATCGCGCGGTGCCGTCGCGGACCCGGCGCAAGGTCGGCGCCTGGTGTTTTCTCGATCATGCCGGCCCGATCCAGCACGGCCCCGGCGCCGGTCCCGCGGTCGGTCCGCATCCGCATATCGGCCTGCAGACTTTTACCTGGATGCTCGAAGGCGAAGTGCTGCATCGCGACAGCCTGGGTTCCCAGCAGCTCATCCGTCCCGGCCAGGTCAATCTGATGACCGCCGGCCGCGGCATCGTGCACGCCGAAGAGCCGCCCGACGGCAACGCCGGCCGCGTGCATCTGGCGCAGTTGTGGATCGCGTTGCCCGAAGCGCAGCGTCAGCGCGAGCCGTCGTTCCATCACTACCCCGACTTGCCGATCCTCGAGCGCGGCGGCTTCCGCATCACCGTGCTGGCCGGCGAGGCCCTGGGCGAGCGCGCACCGGCGCAGGTGTTCACGCCGTTGGTCGGCATCGATCTGGCCGCCGACACCGCGGCCGCCACCGACTTGCCGCTGACGCCCGGGTTCGAACACGCGGTGCTGTGTCTGCAAGGTCGGATCGAAGTCGAAGGCGAACGCATCGAGGCCGACACGCTGCTGTACCTGGGCCTGGGCCGCGACACGGTGCGGCTGCGCTGCGACGGCGCGGCGCGGCTGTTGCTGATCGGCGGCGAGCCGCTGGACGAGGACTTGCTGATGTGGTGGAACTTCGTCGCGCGCACGCCCGAGGAAGTGTTGCAGGCCAGCGAAGACTGGAACGCCGGCCGTCACTTCGGCGAGGTGCCCGGCACCACGCTGGAACGCATTCCCGCGCCGGTTCCCGCCAACCTCAACCTCAAGGCGCAACGCGGATGAAAGCCATCTCGACCGCGCGGGTCTGGTCCGACGGACCGCATTATCGTCATCGCATCCGCGCCGGTGAGCACGATCTGATCGCCGACGAGCCGACCGCCGCGGGCGGCCAGGACGCCGGCCCGGCGCCCTACGATTACCTGCTGGCCGGGCTGGGCGCATGCACCGCGATCACCTTGCGCATGTATGCCGAGAAGAAGGGCTGGGGGCTGGGCGAACTGCGGGTCGAACTGACCGTGCTGAAGAACCGCGAAGGCGACACCCGGATCGAACGCGTCGTGCACAGCGATGCCGCCTTGAGCGACGAGCAATGGCAGCGCTTGCTCGAGGTGGCGGGCAAGACGCCGGTGACGCGGACCTTGCAGGAGGGCGCGAGGATCGATACGCGCCGTGGCGATGCGGTGCCGGCGGCTTAGTCGCGGGATCGCGGCGGCGTCTGAGCGCCGGACCGTTTGAGTTCGAGCCACGAAGGATTCGTGGCTTTCGATGCCGGTAAGCGGCGGGCCGGCACGGTCGTTTCGGATCGCGCGCGGCGCTTTTCATGTTCTGCGCGCTTAATTGATGATGCTGAAACCCGCCGGCGCGCGCGTCGGCCGCGGCGCATCGCAGTGGTACATGTCCAGGTAGACGCGGACCTTGGTTTCGCCGCATGCCACCTCGTAGCCGTCGACGATGTGATAGTCGGCCTCGCCCGGCTGCAGGGCCTTGTAGCCCATCATGTCCTCAATCAGCCGATTGGTGGCGTCGTCGCTCAGATCGTCCGGCAGCGGCGTGCGTTCGCCGAAATTGCCGCTGCGCTCGAAGGTCGGATGCTCGCGGTCCGGACACACCAGCCGGGCGAGGTACTCGTGTTCGCCGGGCGGCTTGCACACCTCCACGGCGTCTTGCTTGCTCAGGCCGTAGGCGGCGGCGACCTTGGGCGCTTCGGCGCCGGCGGTGCCGGCCACGAGCAGCAGCGTCAATGCAGTGGTACGAAAGTTCATCGCAGCGGTTCCTCGGTGATGGGCGCGGGTGAGTGGTCAGGTCGCGTCGTCGGTGGGCGGCACGATCCACGGCGGCGTCTTCAGCCAGTACAGGCAGTGAACGCAATGGTCGATCCAGTCGGCTGCCTGTCTTTGAAGGCCGGACGGGTTGCGGCCGCAATGCGGGCAGTAAAGGTCGGTCGCGTGGCGCTCGTGATCCAGCGCCAGCAATAGCCCGGCAAGCAGCGCGCCGGCCAGGCCCGATCCAAGCAGCACCAGGGCGAATGCGCCGTGCAGTACGGGCGCGCAATTCAATCCCAGACCGACCACCGCGACGATCGCCGCGACCGTCGTGGCCCTGCGGAACAACGGCGGGTGTGCGGCCAGTGCCTGCTGCCAAGCGCGTACGACCTGCGGATCGTAGACGGCGCGGATCGTCGGCGTGTCGGTCATGGCGAGCGGCCTGCGGCTAGAAGTGATTGCCGCAGATCGCGCACGAACCGGCCTCGCCGCCGTCCTTGCGAGGATTGGCCAGGATCGTGCGGATATGCGCCTGCCGCCGCTTCATCAGCGCGTCGTGCGGCGCGCCGTAGGTGACGGCGAGTTCGTACAGGGTGTTCGCGTTCTCGATCGAACCGCCGACCAGGTGCACGGTTGCCCAGTCGCGCAACACGTTGGCGACGATCGGATCGGTCGGTTTGACGAACTGGGTGCGTTCGAACAGCTGATAGCTCATCGAATCGTGCAGCATGGACGGGCTGACCGGCTTGCCGTCGTTGCCAGCCGGCATGGCCGGCATCGTCGGGACCAAGGCGTTGCCGAAATTCACACCGGCGACCGAGCGTTTGGCGAGATAGCCCGGGTCCTTCGCCAATGCGATCTTGCTTTCGAGAATGCGTGCGTGCAGCCATTCCGATCGCAGGTGGGCGTCGTTGTTGCGGCGCATGCCGATCCGGATCCAGCGCAGCGCGACTTGGTCGTGCCCGGCCAGTTCCAGCGCGGTGCCGAGGTTGGCCGCGGTTTCGTAACGTCCCGGCGCGGCGCGCTCGATCATCAGGAACTGGCGGATCGCGAGCGGGTACTGCCCTTGATAGATCAGCAGCACGCCCAGGTTGTTGAGATGGTCGAAGGTGGGCTTGGCGCGCGCGTCGGCGATCACCTTCTTGGCCCGCTCCATCTGCCAGCGCCGCCGCACCTGCTGGGTCAGGTGCGCGGTCAGCTCCTCGCCGACGATCCAGTCCGGAGAGAACGGGTGTCCCTGGTGATCGGTGCCGACGTAGTTGATGCAGGCCTGCGCGGCGGCTGGCAGCAGCAAGGCGGCCAGCAGCAGTGTCCTTGCGATCATCGCCTTTCCCCCGGGCCGCATCCGGCGGCCGAATGACGCCACGTTAGCCACTGGCGGGCGCCAAGCCAAGGGCCGCGCGGAGGTATTCGCGGCAAGCGATGCGAGCCGGCGCGTTCGAGCTGCATCGCGAGTGCCTGCGGTGCCGCGCGGGGCGCGGATTTCGGCCGAACCAGGCGCCTGCGATGCGTCATGGCGACAATGCGGGATAAAGCGAAGCGTCCGGATCAAGGACCGACGATTCGCATTGCCTGTCGCGCGTTCGGCCTTTCGATAGCGCCCGCCGATGAGACGTTAGCGGCCGGTGAGCGCGGCATGAGCCGCGGATAAAACCGGCGTGGCGCATTCGTGAGCGTCGATGACGAAACCATCGGCGAGCCGACTGAATACGCGGGTATTCATTTCCCGTTTGCACGCGCTGGCCACAATCGAGACCTCCTAAAGCGAGAGCACATCATGAAACCGATCATGCTGGCACTGGCGTTGGCCATCGGCGTTTCGACCGCCGCTTCGGCGCAGGAACCGCAGGCCCAGACATCGCTCACCGAGCACCAGATTCGCACCCGCCTGGCCGAACAGGGCTATACCAAGGTCAACGATCTCGACTTCGACGACGGCGTGTGGAAGGCCGATGCGCGCAGCGCCGACGGCAATCGCGTGCAGGTGCTGCTGGACCCGCGCACCGGCAAGGTCTACGCCAACGAACAAGTGACCCAGTTGAGCGAGCGCGACGTGCGCGCCGCGTTGTCGAGCGCCGGCTACACCGATGTCCACGATGTCGACTACGAGCAGGGCGTCTGGAACGCCAAGGCCGAGGACACCGGCGGCCGCGACGTCAAGCTCAAGCTCGACCCGCGCAACGGCAAGATCTTCGGTATCGAGAAGAACTGAAGCGGCGCGATAGGCGCGATGGGGCGGCGTCTCGTCTCGGCGATGGCCGCTCGTGATTCGGGCGGCCATCGCTGACGACGGACGATGCCGATCGCCGTATCGCCCGCGCGGGCCGACGCGAAGAAGCGTCGGCGCCGTTGCTACACTGGGCGCGATCCCACTGCCGCGAACCGCACCATGTTCGAGATCGCCTATGTCGAGAGCCGCGGCAACGGCCCCCTGGGCGAGGAGGAAACCCGCGTCGTCGCGGAACTGCAGCGTCGCGGCATCGCCCTGCAGTTCTTTACCCGCAAGCAGATCGACCGGCGCAGCCTGCCGTTGAATGAGCGCTGCTTCGTGATGGGTGCGATGCCGGCCATGCTCGGCGCCATGAAACAACTCGGCATCGAGGTGCCGCCGCCCAACGACTATCCGCAGGCGCTGCGCGGCCTGCTGCGCCGCGAGGTCTGGCAGTCCACCCTGGGCGAGGTCGAACGACGGATCTGGGACGACCTGCAGCTGCCGGTATTCGTCAAGCCGGCCGAGCGGATCAAGACCTTTACCGGTCGCGTGTTCGAGAGCAATGCCGATCTGTACTTCCTGGGTTCCGCGTCGCGCCGGCAGAAAGTGTGGTGCTCGCAAGTGGTGATGTGGCGTTCGGAGTTCCGCGCCTATGTGATCGGCGCGCAGGTGGTCGCGCTGGATCCCTACGACGGCGACGCGCAGCTCGCGCCCTGCGGTCGGACCATCGCCGAGGCGGTGCATGCCTTTCGCGACAGCGGTCAGGCGCCGGCGGCGTACGCGATCGATTTCGGCGTGCTGGCCGACGGCCGGACCGCCCTGATCGAAGTCAACGACGGCTATGCGCTCGGGGCCTATCGGATCGACGCGGCGCCGTATACCGATGTGTTGCTGACGCGGTGGGCCGAATTGCTGACCAGGCGGCGGGCGGCGGCGCCGGCCGGGTGAGCGGGGCCATGGGGCGGCAGATCGACGGCGCCCGACCCTGGCCGCGGACCCGTCCGAAATTTTTTCGCCGGCCTTGTCGATTCCCGCAATCGTGGCTCGTCGCTAACAGGAGCAGGCAGCAAACGCACTTCGTCCAGGCCGCCCGCCAATCCAATCCCCTCCAACCAGGACCTTCGCCATGACCACCCATTCGCAACTGTTCGTCAATCTGTCCGTCAAGAGCCTGCCGCGCGCGGTCGAGTTCTACACCCAGCTCGGTTACAGCTTCAATGCCAAGTTCACCGACGAAAATGCGACCTGCATGATCCTCGGCGAGAACATCTTCGTGATGCTGCTGGTCGAACCGTTCTTCCAGTCGTTCACCAAGAAGACCCTGGTCGACGCGAGCAAGCAGGTGGAATCGCTGATCGCGGTGAGCCTGCCCGGCCGCGCCGAGGTCGACGCGCTGGCCGACAAGGCCGCCGCGGCCGGCGCGACGATGCACGAGCCGAAGGACTACGGCTTCATGTACCAGCGCTCCTACGACGATCTGGACGGCCACACCTGGGAAGTGTTCTACATGGACCCGGACGCGGACCCGAGCGCGGCGCAGCAGTAAGCCATCGCGCGATCGCGGGCCGTGGGCGGCGGCGCGGACGGTTGCGGCCGTTCGTTGCCGCGTCGTCCGGGCCGCGCGGCTCGAAGTGCCGCGGCGATCGAAGCGCGGCAATGCAGGAAACGAAAAACCCCGCGCGATGCGGGGTTTTTTCATGGGTTCGATAGTGGCCGGGTGGGACCTCGGCGCGATTACGCGCTGGGGCTCTTGAATTCCTGGTACAGCCAATCGTCGATCAGGCGCTTTTCGTAGCGCAACGGATCGCTGTCGCTGCCGGTGCGCGGGCCCATCAGGAAGCTCATGTCGCGCAGGGTGCGCTGGCCTTCCTCGACGGTCTGGCCGTTGGCGTCGGTGCGCTTGAAGTTCAGGACGATGCGCGGCGGGTAGATGTCGCGGATGAAACGGGTGTCGTCGAACTGCGGTCCGTGCCAGGGCTCGTAGTCGCCGGCGCGCTTGATGTCGGTGATGTCGACCTGCAGGGTCTGGCCCGCGGGCAGCTGCTTCTGCGCGCGGGCGCGCAGGTGCTGGGCGAGTTGTTCGACCCAGTTGCCGCGGCGCGCGTCGAAGCGGTTGCGGCTTTGGCGGATCTCGGTGAAGTTCGACGGATCTTCCCAGCGCACGCTGACCGGGCCCTGGTCGGGCAGGCTGCGCGGCGCGGCGGGATCGGTGACGGTGCGCGAAGCGGCGCCGACGTCCGCGGCCGCGAGCACGGCGACCGACAGGGCGATGGCGAATGCGGTCCGGAGGTTCATGACGGGCTCCGAGGGGTGGGGACGTCCCGATTGTCCGCCTCGCCATCGGCACTGCATAGCGGCAATGCGTTAAACGCCGCGGCCGTTGCCGCGAATTCACGATCGTCGCGCCGCCTCGGCCCTGCTTTTGCAGCCCGACTTCGCGGCCCGGTTCATTCGCAGCCCTTGCCGTCGCCGTCGCGGTCCAGATGCGGGCCATAGCCCGGGTCGCCGCGCCGCACCGGGGCCGCGCCGGCGGCGCGCGCCGCGCTGCAGTTGCGGTAGTAGGCGGCGCCGGATTCGGCGGTCAACGCCGACGGTGCGAAGCCTTGCGACGACGGTGGCCGCCGCGGGCGCTGCGCCGCCTCGGGCATCAGCGACGCCGCACCGGCGGCGGGGCCGCGATGGCAGTGGTAGCCGCCGCGCTTGCGGTCGTGATGGCAGCCTTCGGCATTGAGCCCGCCGCCGTGCGCGCCGGCCTGGGGCGCGCAACACAGCGCGACGAGTGCGAGCCAGCCGATCCGTACCGATGTCATGGTGTCCCTCTGTCCCGATCACCACGGGACAGGGGATTCAACGCGCCCCGGTACGCGCGGCGGCCACGCCCGCGCTCAGGGCGAGACCTTGACGCGCGGGGAGAAGTCGGTCCTGCGCCGCTCGCGGATGCGGCTGCCGTCGTCGCGGCCTTCGACCAGTTCGTAGCCGAGCAGGGCGAACACGCGATCGCCGATGAAGATCGGACGCGCGTTGCCGTACCAGTCCACGCAGCTGACCTTGCAGCCGTCGTCGACGTTCGGGTCGCCCTTCGAACTCAATTGGCCCAGCGCGCTCAGCGTGAGTCGCTGGTTGCGCAGGAACAGCACGCTGGCCTGCTCGCGGTCGCTGTTGTCTTCGCTGAGCACGGGCAGGCCGAGAATGCCGCGATCCTCGTCCTGGGCGCGATAGAAAAAGCCGTGGGTGCGCTCGTCGCCCTGACGGGCGTCGCGTTGCACGTAGGTGTCGGCGACGCGCGCGCCGCGGTCGAGGCGGACGCTGCTGAAGTACAGATGGTCGTCGTCGTCGTTGCCGCCGACCAGCACCGCGTCGTCGCCGAGCGCGTCGACGCGTTCGACCTGGTGCTTCAACGCGAGCGTAGCGACCGGGCCGTTGTCGGCATAGCGCAGCGCGTAGGCGCGCAGCGGCGCGGCCTTGTGTCTCCAGTTTTCACCGGCGCCATACACCAGCCAGTCGCCGATGAAGCGCGCGTGCAGCTCGGCATCTTCGCCATTGAGCTCGGGCAACACGCGGTAGGCCTTGCGCGCGGCGACCGCGCGGCCGTCGCCGAAGCTGTCCAGCCTGACCCGCAGCAGCGCCAGTTCGCCGGCGTTGCTGCGCGAAGACCACATGCCTTCGCCGTTGCTTTGCGAGCCGACCAGCACGTTGAGCCAGCCGTCGCGTTGCAGGAACGACATCTGGTCCCAGGGCGAACCGCTCGCGCGCAGGCCGCTCGGCGCGGCGCCGTCGAGCGGAATGCGCAGGATCGAGGCGTTGGGCGTGCCGGGTTTCGGTCTCCAGCTCGAGGTCCAGACATAGACCGAATCGGACGAGACATAAAAGCTGCGGCTCGCCGGTCCGAGCACCGCGGTGGCGGTGCAGCGCATCGGCTGGGCGTCGAGATCGCACGAGGCGACGGTGTGCAGGGTGAGAAAGTCGGCGTGGTCGACCGGCGCTGCGCTGCGGTAGATGCGGGTCGCCGGCAGGATGCGCTTGAAGTCGGCCGGGGTGGCGCCGCGGAGCCAATGGCGCAGGGCCGGCATCGACTGGGCGAGGTCGCTGCCCGGGCGCAGGGCCAACGGCGAATAGAAGATCATGGTGCGACCGATCAGGCGGCTGGCGTAGTTGCTGGCCGAGTAATAGTCGTTACTGCGCAGCTGATAGGTGGCGCGGTATTTCAACTGGCCTTGCGCGCTCAGATCGAACACGCCGACCTCGGTGCCGCCGCGGTCGTAGCTGTAGCCGATCACCACCACGGTGTCGCGCGAGACCAGCATTTCGTCGTACCAGGTCTGGTTCGGGTCCGAGTTCGGCGCGAAGGCGTCGATCGACGACACCGGCTGCAGGCGGTCGCCGCCGATACGCACGGTGAACAGGCGGCCGCGGCGCAGCACGATCAGGTAGTCGCCTTGTTTCTTGACGATGTCGCCTTCGTCGACGCCCTGGGTCTGGACGTTGGTGATCGATTCGTCGGCCGGGGCGACGACGCGCGAACCGGTGACCTCGATCCTGTCGAGCGTGGTCGAGTCGGCTTTCGCCGACGCGGGCGCTGCCTGCATGGGCGCCGGCATCGGCGCGACCGGGGACGGTGGCGGTGGCGGCGCTTCGTGGACCGGTTGGCTGCGCCGCAGGGTCGCGACGAACGCGCGGAATTCGCGCTCGCTGGCGAACGGGCGCAAGGTCTTGGTGTTGGTTTTGGCGGCGGTCGCGGCTGACGCCGGATACGCGCCGAGCGCCGCGGCGAGGGCGAGCAACAGCCAGCAGGTCAGGTGCGGCAGTTTCATGCGGACATCCTTGTAGCGTTCGGGCGGTGGGCGAAGCGCGTCGGCGACCTCGCGATGCAACTGCGAACGCGCCGGGTCGCGGTTCGGGGTCGATGCCGTGTCGCTGCATCGACCTTGCGGCCGGACCGGTCCGTGCGGCGGGTCCGTCCGCCTTGCTTACTTGCTTATAACGCAAGCAAGCCGGCATACGCCGGCTTGCTGGGGTGATGCGTAGCGATGGGGCGGTGCCGCCGACTCAGGCGTCGAACGCGAGCCGCACCTGTTCGAAATCCATCACCGGGCGCACTTCGATCCGGCCGGTGCGGCTCCAGGGGAATTCCTGGGCGACGCGGACCGCTTCATCCATGTCGGCCGCTTCGATCAGGTTGAAGCCGCCCAGGTACTCCTTGGCTTCGGCGTACGGGCCGTCCATGAAGGTGGTGCGGCCGTTGCGGGTGCGCAGCGAGGTCGCCTTGGCGGGCGCGGCGAGCATCTGCGAATCGAGCAGCACGCCGGTCTCGCGCAGGTCGTCGGCGTGGGCGATGCAGCCGCGCATCATGGTTTCATATTCGCCGGCGGGCAGGGCTTCGATCAGGCTGTCGTCGTTGAAAATCATGACCAGGTATTTCATGGCGTCCTCGTGGCGGGCGGGGGAGGCGGCAGCGCGGGGCTGCGGCGCATGCGCTCGGCGCCGAGCATACCGCCATCGGCGCCGGGTGCAGCAGTGACAAAACGCATGCGCTGGTGGCCTTGCCGCTGGTTGGGTGTGTAGAGCGGCGCAGCCTGGGCCGGGGCGGTCTCGCAGGCTGCGATAAGGCGCGAAGCAGTTTGTGGGAGGAGCTTCAGCCCCGACGCTGTTCGCTCAGATCGCCGGGAAGTACGAAGTCGCCGAGCGAACAGCGTCGGGGCTCAAGCCCTTCCCACAAAAGCTCCCGCGACAGCGACAATGAATACCGCGCCGCCGCGAACCCTGGCCCCGATGTCCGACGCCTTCACCTGCCGCCCGATCGCCTACCTGCGCTCGCCGTATGCGCAGCGCATCGATGCGCCGCACCAATCGACGGTGGTGCAGGGCACGCCAAGCGGCGAGGCGATCGAGGCACGGCTGGAATTCGTCGCCGACCTGCCGGCGCTGGCGTATGCCGATCTGCAAGGGTTCGAGCGCATCTGGCTGATTTTCGCCTTCCACCGCAGCCAGGGCTGGAAACCCCAGGTCAAGCCGCCGCGCGGCGGGCCCAAGCGCGGGGTGCTGGCCACGCGTTCGCCGCATCGGCCCAATCCGCTCGGGTTGTCGGCGGTGGAACTGGTGCGGGTCGAAGCGCAGGCGCTGGTCGTGCGCGGGGTCGACTTGCTCGACGGCACGCCCATCCTCGACATCAAGCCGTACGTGCCGTACGCCGACGCCTTCGCCGGCTCGCGCGCGGGCTGGATCGACGAGATCGACGCGGCCCAGGGCCGGCATTCGGCGCCCGGGCCGAAGCGGCCGCGCAAGGTCACGCCGGCGGGCTGAAGGTCGGCGGCGCCGGGTTGGCCGCAATCGCGATGAGGAGTGTGTCCGATGAGCCTGCGCGGTCGCCGAATCCGCAGCGGCCCATTTGGACACGCCGCCCGGACAGGGCATCCGAACGCTGCGACCCACCGTCTCAGGCTGTGGGACGAAGACGTGGATTCTTTGTGCCGATCGGCTTGACGCTTGCACCTTCGGGTTGTAGTTTCCCGGTTGGTTAATTAGCGGGCCGGTTCAGTCGCTGGCACCGATGCCGGCGTTCGGTCGCATCGCGCCAGTCGCGGGCCAGCCACGGGCCCGGCCGTGGCTGGCGCGGTTATCCATGCCCAGGAGTTCGAGATGACGTCCGACGGTTCCGGCACGCTCGCCGCCGCGCCCACGCCCGCGCGCACCACCCATCGCATCGACGAACGCAGCATCACCGTGCAGTGCGTCATCGACGCGCCGCGCGATCTGGTGTTCCTCGGCTGGACCGACCCGATCCATGTCGCGCGCTGGTGGGGACCGCGCGGTTTTCGCGGCGTGGTGCGGCAGATGGAGGTCGCGGTCGGCGGCCGGTTCCGCATCTGCACGGTCGGGCCGGACGGCACCGAGTACCCGATCAAGGGGACGTACGAGGACGTCGTCGAACCCCAGCGGTTGGTCTACGTCGACGATTGGGACGACGAGCGGCCGTCGCAGCCCTCGCGCGTGAACGTGTTGTTCGCCGAACACGGCCCGGAGCAGACCGTGCTCAGCGTGCGGATCGCATTCGCCAGCCAGGCCGAACGCGAGGCGGCGCAGGCGCGCGGGATCGTCGCGGGCTGGGGCGAAAGCTTCGAGCGGCTGGACGCGTATCTGGCCGAGCGTTGAGCGCGCTTGGACGCATGCGCGCAACGGTGCATCGCATCGGCATCGATCGCGGCGCCGTCGCATCGCTCTACCCTGCGCTCGCCGTACACTGACCGCCACGCACGCGACCGCGATGCAATGGCGCGCCGCTGTATCGATACACGCCCGCATCGCATCGCGCTCCCGCTCGACCGTCCGTTTCCGGCGCAGCATCGCCACGCACCCTTCGCCACGGAGAGTCCATGCCGTCCGATTCCACGTCCGCCCGTCCGCCCGCCGCCCACGCCGCGGGTGCGTCCTCCATCGTCTCCATCCAGGGCCTGACCAAGACCTACGCCGGCGGCTACCAGGCGCTCAAGGGCGTCGACCTGGACATCCGCCGCGGCGAAATCTTCGCCCTGCTCGGTCCCAACGGCGCCGGCAAGACCACCTTGATCAGCATCGTGTGCGGCATCGTCAATCCCAGCGAAGGCCGGGTGCTCGCCGACGGCCACGACATCGTGCGCGACTACCGCGCCGCGCGTTCGGCGATCGGGCTGGTGCCGCAGGAGCTGCACACCGACGCGTTCGAGACCGTGCACGACACGGTCCGCTTTAGCCGCGGCCTGTACGGCAAGCCGCCCAATCCGGCGTACCTGGAAAAAATCCTGCGCGAGCTGTCGCTGTGGGACAAGCGCGGCGAGAAGATCATGGCGCTGTCGGGCGGGATGAAGCGGCGCGTGCTGATCGCCAAGGCGCTGTCGCACGAGCCGAGCATCCTGTTCCTCGACGAACCCACCGCCGGCGTCGACGTGGAACTGCGGCGCGAGATGTGGGCGATGGTCTCGCGCCTGCGCGACAGCGGCGTCACCATCATCCTGACCACCCACTACATCGACGAGGCCGAGGAAATGGCCGATCGGGTCGGGGTCATCAACAAGGGCGAGATCGTGCTGGTCGAAGACAAGCGCGTGCTGATGCGCAAGCTCGGCAAGAAGCAGCTGAGCCTGCAACTGCAGGCGCCGCTGGCCGCGGTGCCGCAGGCCTTGGCGAGCGACGCGCTGACTTTGTCGGACGACGGCAACGAACTGGTCTACACCTTCGATGCGCAGGCCGAGGACACCGGCATCGCCGCGCTGCTCAAGCGCCTGGCCGAGCACGGCATCGAGTTCAAGGACCTCAACACCAGTCAAAGCTCGCTGGAGGAAATCTTCGTCAATCTGGTCAAGTCGCCGCAGGCGGAAAAAAAGCCTGCGAATGATGCGGCCGGGGAGGTGCGCGCATGAACCTGCACGCGATCAAGGCGATCTATTTCTTCGAAATGCACCGCACCTTCCGCACCCTGATGCAGTCGATCGCAACGCCGGTGCTGTCGACTTCGCTGTACTTCATCGTGTTCGGCTCGGCGATCGGCTCGCGCATGGTCGAGATCGGCGGGATCAGCTACGCGGCCTTCATCGTGCCGGGCCTGATCATGATGTCGCTGCTGACCGAGAGCATTTCCAATGCCTCCTTCGGCATCTACCTGCCCAAATGGTCGGGCACGATCTACGAACTGCTGTCGGCGCCGGTGTCGTTCGTCGAGGTGATCTGCGGCTATGTCGGCGCGGCGGCGACCAAGTCGGTGATCCTGGGCTTGCTGATGCTGATCACCGCGCGCTGCTTCGTCGATTTCACCATCGTCCATCCGGTGTGGATGGCGGTGTTCCTGGTGTTGACCGCGGTCACCTTCAGCCTGTTCGGCTTCATCATCGGGGTGTGGGCCGACGGGTTCGAGAAGCTGCAGATGATCCCGATGATGATCGTGATGCCGCTGACTTTCCTGGGCGGCAGCTTCTATTCGATCGACATGCTGCCGCCGTTCTGGCGCGGGGTCTCGCTGTTCAATCCGGTGGTGTATCTGGTCAATGGGTTTCGCTGGAGTTTCTACGGCAAGTCGGACGTGGACATCGCCTTGAGCGTGGGCATGACGGCCGGGTTCATGGTGCTGTGCCTGGTCGCAGTGTGGTGGATCTTCAAGACTGGGTACAAGCTCAAGAGCTGACCGTTTCCCTTCTCCCGCGGGCGGGAGAAGGTGCCCGAAGGGCGGATGAGGGCAAGCGCCGTCGCCAACTGCAGCGCGCGTCCCCTCACCCCAACCCTCTCCCGCAAGCGGGAGAGGGAGACGCAGGATGCCTGCCCATCGGCCAGCCTGCCGCATCGCGGACAACCCGGAGTATGCTTCGGCGATTCCGGACCGGCCGCGTTGAGCGCAGCGCCGCCGTCGCGCCGGGAGCCTGCGGAGAGTCCGGCGGATGCAGACCAATCAACAGCAACTCCATCGCGGCCTGAGCGAGCGCCACATCCGCCTGATGGCGCTGGGCGCGGCGATCGGCGTGGGCCTGTTCTTGGGCTCGGCCAACGCGATCAAGCTCGCCGGTCCCGGCATCCTGCTGGCCTACCTGCTCGGCGGCGCGGCGATCTTCATCATCATGCGCGCGCTGGGCGAGATGGCCGTGCATAACCCGGTCGCCGGCTCGTTCAGCCGCTACGCGCGCGACTACCTCGGCCCGCTGTCGGGCTATCTGACCGGCTGGAACTACTGGTTCCTGTGGCTGGTGACCTGCGTGGCCGAGATCACCGCGGTCGGCATCTACATGCAGGTGTGGTTCCCGGATTCGCCGCAATGGGCGTGGGCGCTGGCCGCGCTGATCGCGATGGGTTCGGTGAACCTGATCACGGTCAAGGCCTACGGCGAGTTCGAATTCTGGTTCGCGATGATCAAGGTCGTGACCATCGTGGTGATGATCCTGGCCGGCCTGGCGATGATCGTGTTTGGCTTCGGCAACAACGGCGTGGCGATCGGCATCAGCAACCTGTGGGCGCACGGCGGCTTCTTCCCCAACGGCGCGCAGGGCGTGCTGATGTCGCTGCAGATGGTGATGTTCGCCTACCTCGGCGTGGAGATGATCGGCCTGACCGCGGGCGAGGCGGCCAACCCGGCCAAGTCGATTCCCGACGCGATCAATTCGGTGTTCTGGCGGATCGTGATCTTCTACGTCGGCGCGCTGTTCGTGATCCTGTCGCTGTACCCGTGGAACGAGCTGGGCACCACCGGCAGTCCGTTCGTGATGACCTTCGAGCGCCTGGGCATCCGCGAGGCGGCCGGCATCATCAACTTCGTCGTGCTGACCGCGGCGCTGTCCTCGTGCAACGGCGGCATCTTCAGCACCGGCCGCATGCTCTACAACCTGGCCCAGCAGAAGCAGGCGCCGGCGTTCTTCGCCAACACCTCGGCCGGCGGCGTGCCGCGCGCGGCGGTGCTGGTGTCGGTGGTGGCCTTGCTGGCCGGCGTGGTGCTGAACTACGTGGCGCCCAAGGAAGTGTTCGTGTGGGTGACCTCGATCGCGACCTTCGGCGCGATCTGGACCTGGGGCGTGATCCTGGTGTCGCACATGAAGTTCCGCCGGCGTCTGAGCGCGCAGGACAAGGCGGCGCTGGCGTTCCGCATGCCGATGTATCCGGTCGCGTCGTGGGTCGCGCTGGCGTTTTTGGTGCTGGTGATCGGGCTGATGGCGTATTTCCCGGATACGCGCGTGGCCTTGTACGTCGGGCCGGCGTTCTTGATCTTGCTGGTGGTGCTGTATTTCGCGACCGGGATCAACAAGCGCGATGGAACGGCGCCGTCAGCCTGATCGTCGTGACTCCTAAAGCCCCTCTCCCGTTCACGGGAGAGGGGTTGGGGTGAGGGAAGCACGTAGCGCGAATGTTCCTGCTTTCGAGTACGAGCCAAAGCGTCCCTCACTCTGGCCCTCTCCCGTAAACGGGAGAGGGAATTGACGGCCGGGTCTTGAACGTTCTTCGGTAGGCCTGGGAAACGCCGCGCTTACTCGCCCGCCACTGCCGCATCCTTCACCGGCCCACTCGACGCCTGCAGACTGCTCGCGGTCTGCGCCAGTTGCAGGAACTCGCCGCGGTAGCCGTTGCGGTCGTCGCCGCGCGCGCCGCGGGCCAGGCCGATCACGCCGTTCCAGCCGAAGTCCTGGCCGACGTAGGTGCCGCCGCGCAGCAGATCGCCGAACGCGGCGACCGAGGCGGCGAAACGCAGGCGTTCGCTGGGCTCGCCGGCGATGTCCTTGCGCAGCAGCGGGGTCTCGATCAAGCGGCTGGTGTTCTCGCCCGGACGCTTGTAGCGCAGCCGCAGCAAGGCCAGTTCGCCGCTCTTCGCATCGCCGGCCGCGGCCCGCGGCGCCTTGGCGTCGGCCGCCGCCGCGTCGCTGCCCTTGCCGTAACGCAGCGGATCGACCGACTCGCCGCCGGAACCGACCAAGGTCACCTCGTACAACGCGGTGACGTCGTGGCCGGCGCCGATCTCGCCGGCATCGACCTTGTCGTTGTTGAAATCCTCGCGCTTGAGCATGCGGTTTTCGTAACCGATCAGGCGGTACTCGGCGACCACGGCCGGGTTGAACTCGACCTGCACCTTGACGTCGCCGGCGATGGTCAGCAGGGTCGAGCCCAGTTCCTCGACCAGCACCTTGCGCGCTTCCAGCGCGCTGTCGATGTAGGCGTGGTTGCCGTTGCCGACATCGGCCAGTTGCTCGGCCATCGCATCGTTGTAGTTGCCCGTGCCGAAGCCCAGCGTGCTCAGCGCGATGCCGGACTTGCGCTGATCGGCGACCAGGGTTTCCAGCGCTTCCTGATTGGCGGTGCCGACGTTGAAGTCGCCGTCGGTCGCCAACAGCACGCGGTTGATGCCGCCTTCGACGAAGGCCTGGCGCGCGGTCGCGTAGGCGAGCTGGATGCCTTCGCCGCCGTTGGTCGAACCGCCGGCCTGCAGGTTGTCGAGCGCGGCGAGGATTTCGCCGCCGCGGTCGCCCGGCGTCGGCGGCAGCACCAGCCCGGCCGAGCCGGCGTAGGCCACGATCGAGATCCGGTCCTTCGCGCGCAGTTGCGGCACCAGTTGCGCGAAGGCCTTCTTCAGCAGCGGCAGCTTGTCGGGTTCGTCCATCGAACCGGAGGTGTCGATCAGCAGCACCAGGTTGGCCGGCGGCAGCTCGGCCTTGTCGACGTCATAGCCCTGGATGCCGATCTGCATCAGCACGTGCTTGGCGTTCCACGGCGCCGGCGCCAGCTCGGTGCTGACCTGGAACGGGGTGTCCCTGGACGCCGGCTTGGGATAGCCGTAGTCGAAGTAGTTGAGCAGTTCCTCGACCCGCACCGCATCCTTCGGCGGCAGTTCGCCGGCGGCGAGCATGCGCCGCACGTTGGCGTAGCTGCCGGTGTCGACGTCGATGGAGAAGGTCGACACCGGCTGCTCGGCGACGCGGTGGATCGGGTTGGCGGCGATCTTCTCGTAGTTTTCGGTGTTGGCCGCCACCGGCGCTTCTTGCAGGAAATAGGTTTTGCTTTCCATGGCCGACGCGGGCGCCGCCATCGCGACCGATTCGGGTTGATCCATGGCCGGCGCATCGGCGCGCTCGACCTTCTTGCTACAGCCGGCGACGGCCAGGACGACGGCGATGCCGAGCGCGAGCGCGGCGACAGGGGCGGTACGGGGAGTGGTGCGCAGCAACATGGTGATCCTCCAATGATCGGGTTGTGCGACTTGGGAACGCCGGCCGGGGCCCGACGGGGTTGGACCGTCGGAATTTCCTTGGCGAGGCGAGCGCAACATAAGCAAGCGCGTCTTCGCTTTTCGTTATGACGAGCGTCGTTTTTCGTTGGCGCCGGCTGGGGCACAATGCCCGGCCATGAAACGGCCCGCGCCGGACAGGCGCGGCAGTCACGCATGATCGACGAGCGGCTCGACACTCCCATCTTGTTGCGCCACGCGCTCGACGCCATCCAGGGCGCGCGCGACGTCGAGGCCGTGCATCTGCTCAAGACCGTGCTCGAGCGCGAACCCGACAACCTGCACGCGCAATACCTGCTGGCGATCCAGCACGCCCAGCTCGGCCTGTTCGAGCGCGCCGAGGAGCGGCTGCGCGCGCTGCTCGCGGTGGTGCCGCAGTTCGTGGTGGCGCGCTTTCAGCTGGCCCAGTTGCTGGTGATGCGCGGCACCGCCAAGGACGCGCGCGAGTGGCTGCAGCCGGTGCTGGCGCAGGCCGATCCGCTCGGCGCCTACGCGCGCGGCTTGCTCGCCGCGGCGCAGGGCGACCGCGACGGCGCCTGCGCGACGATCGAGGCGGCCTTGCGCCTGCCGCAGCCGGTGCCGGTGCTGGCCGACGATATGCGGCGGCTGTGCGGGCAGTTGCGCGATCGCGCTTTGGGTCGAGGTCGGTGGGTTCGGGCGATCTGAGCGCAGAGCGTCGGGGCTCAAGCCCCTCCCACAGAGACTTCGCAGCCACGCGGTTGGCTGTGGGATGGACGTTGTTGCGGGCGGTCGACGCCGGTGCTCTCCGGCAAGGCCGCGTGGTTTGCTCCGACCACGTCAAAGCAGCAGGCAGGACCAACCCACCGGCGAAGCAACGAGGTCTTTTGCGGGAGGGGCTTGAGCCCCGACGCCTTTCGCTCGGCTCGCCGCGTCGCTTACTTGCTGTCGGCTTCCGGCGCCGGCGACAGATACCAGGCTTCGACCTGGCCCTTGTGCTTCATCGTCATCGCATTGCCGCGGCGATCGAGCGACTTGCCGACCGGCAGGCGCACCCAGCCTTCGCTGATGCAGTATTCCTCGACATTCGTGCGCTCCACGCCGTTGAAGCGGATGCCGATGCCGCGTTCGACCACGGACGGATCGAAGAACGGGCTGCGGGGATCGTTGGAGACGCGGTCGGGCGGGGTATCGGTCATGACGGGACTCTTGAGGCGGACGTGCGAAAGGGCCGCGGGCGCGACAGCGGCCGGGCGGCGCCTAGGATACGCGCGCCGGGCGGTGCGGCCCAGTCCGGGCGGCCGGATGCGGAGGCCCAGGTTCGCTGCCAACCGGCGTTCATGCCGCGCGAGTGGCTGGTGCGCATCGACACCGGCCCGCGACGGCAGCAGAATCCCGCCATCGCCCGCGCCCGGAGTCGCCGATGAACTACCTGGGCTTGACCTTGCTCGCGGTCGCGCTGTGGCTGTCGCCGCCGGCGCACGCGCAGGGCGTCGACGGCGGCCGTTTCCATGTCGCCGGCTTCGGCCGCGTCGCGTATCAGCCGGACCTGTTCGAACTGTCGTTCGCGGTGGTCAGCGACGCCGCCGATGCGCGCGCGGCCTTGCAGCGGCATCAACCGGTGGTGGCGGCGGTGCGGCAGGTGTTGCAGACGCATCGCGGCGAATTGAGCGAACTGTCGGTCGACGCGCCGCGCCTGACCGCGCGCAGCGACGGCGATAGCGGGCCGGGCTATCGCTATTCGACCCGCTTCGTGCTGCGGGTGCGCGGCGACGATGCGTTGGCGCGGTTGCAGCAGCAACTCAGCCAAGCCGGCGTCGCCGAATTCGACAGCTTGCGTCCCTTGTCCGATCGGCTGCCCGAGTACGGCGACCAGGCGCGTCGCCTGGCGTTGCAGGACGCCAGGCGCAAGGCCGCGGTGATCGCCGCGGAACTGGGTTGGACGCTGGACGCGGCCACCGCGGTGAAGTTCGAGGACGATCGGCCGTGGTGGACGCCGCAGACGCCGACCGCGCGGCAGTACGGTTCTCGCGCCTACGACTACGCGGCCGAGGCGCCGGCGCAGACCGGCGAGGTGACTGCGCAGGTCGATGTGGAGTATCGGTATTCGCGCTCGGGTGGCGGGGTGCGTTGATCGGTTCGCAAGGGCGGGTTTCCTCCGCCGTCGAGGGCGTGTCGGGTGGCTGGCGTTGCGATCGTCGCGATCTGAGTGCAGAGCGTCGGGGCTGGAGCCCCTCCCACAAAAAACCTCGTCGTCTCTGCGCCGACTTGGTGGGGCGAAGGCCAATGCCGGCACGGTAGGACGAAGTCCGACGGTTTGCTGCCGATTTGCTGCCGATTCGTTTTGGCCGGATCGAGCACTCGTGCATGGCCAGCGACCGTCGCAAAATCGCCCGCACACCGCACACCGCACACCGCACACCGCACACCGCACACCGCGGCGAACCCACCCCCTCTTTTGTGAGAGGGGCTTCAGCCCCGACCCTCTTCGCCCAGGTCGCCACGATCCGAACACTCAATCAATCCGACAACCGCGCAGTTTCGATCCAGGCGGCTTGGCTATTGCCCCCAGGTGCTCCAGGATCGACCCCTCGCGCCGCCGCGCCGGAGAACCCGATGAACCCGCGATCCATCCTGCTTGCCTGGAGCCTGCTCATGACCTCGACCTTCGCCACCGCGGACGCCGCGCCAGGCAAGCCCGATGCATCGGCCGAACTCGTGGTCGGCTGCTACACCGGCGCGAGCTGCAAGGGCATCGGCCGCTACCGCTTCGACCTGGCGAGCGGGCAGATCCAGCCGCAGCCGCTGGAAGTGATCGAAACCGACAACCCGTCGTGGGTGGCGCTGTCGGCCGACGGGCGCCATCTGTTCGCGGTCAACGAGAACGGCCCGGCCTCGGCCGATCCGGTCGGACGCGCGAGCAGCTTCGCGCTGGCGCACGGGCAAGCCGCGTCGCGTCGCCTGTCGCAGGCCAACAGCCTCGGCGACGATCCCGCGCACGCCTCGGTCAGCCGCGACGGCCGCTACCTGTTCGTCGCCAATTACTCGGGCGCGCAATCGCCCGGCGGCACCCTGGCGGTGTTGCCGATCGATCGCGAAGGCCGCTTGCAAGCCGGCGTGCAAGTGCTGAGCCATCGCGCCAGCCAGGCCGATCGCGAACGCCAGATGGGGCCGCACGTGCATGCGGTGGTGCCCGCGCCCGACGGCCGCTACGTGCTGGCCGCCGACCTGGGCGCGGACAAGGTCTATGTGTACCGCTACGATCCGGCGCGCAGCGCGGAGCGTCCGTTGCTCGCGGCGGCGACCGCATCGGTGGATCTGCCGCCCGCCAGCGGTCCGCGCCATCTCTTGTTCGACGCGTCCGGGCGGCATGCCTACCTGACTTTGGAAATGACCGGCGAGTTGGTCGTGTTCGATTACGACGACGGTCGCCTGCACCCGGTGCAGACCGTGGCGATGGACCCGGGCCGGCGCGACGGCAACGCCGCCGCGGCCTTGCACCTGTCGGGCGACGGCCGTTTCCTATACGCGAGCAACCGCGGCGAGGACAACCACATCGCGGTGTACGAAGTTGACGCGGCCAACGGACGGCTCACCGCCGTGCAGCGCCGCAGCACCGAAGGCCGCGGCCCGCGCGAGTTCGCGCTGTCGCCCGACGGCCGGCACGTGGTGGTGGCCAATCAGCACAGCAACACCTTGGTGGTGATCGAGCGCGACCCGCGCAGCGGCAGGTTGGGCGAGACGGTGCAGACGATGGAAGCGGCGTCGCCTTCGGACGTGAAGTTTGTGTTGGCGCGATAGAGGTTGGTTCGTGGTTATGGGCAACGCGAGCCATCGTTGCGATTGACTGACTACGAATCCACGCAAGGGCGGCACGATCGCGCGCGCCTTGCCTGCCGTCATCCCCGCGAAGGCGGGGATCCAGAGACTTCAGCGCCATCTCTCCAGATCGTCATCCCCGCGAAGGCGGGGATCCAGAGGCTTCAGCGCCATCTCTCCAGACCGTCATCCCCGCGAAGGCAGGATCCAGAGACTTAAGCGTTATCTCTCCAGGTCGTCATTCCAGCGAATGCGGGGGATCAAGAGACTTCAGCGTCATCTTTCCAGTACGTCATTCCCGCGAACGCGGGCTCCGCTTTACTTCGGCGAAGCCGAACATCCAGCGACTTTATGCAGCAAGACTTCGTGCGTTCTCGCACGAAGGGCCCTGGATTCCCGCGTTCGCGGGAATGACGGTAGGAAAGAAGCGCGAGAGCGTGTTGTTCTTGTGTGAATAAGCGCTTGCCCCCCGAACCGTCATCCCCGCGAACGCGGGCTCCGCTTTACTTCGGCGAAGCCGAACATCCAGCGACTTTCTACAGCAAGACTTCGTGCGTTCTCGCACGAAAGGCCCTGGATTCCCGCGTTCGCGGGAATGACGGCAGGAAGGTACGTAGTGGTTCGGCCGCTGCACGTTCAGCGAATCAACCCACCCAACGTTTCGGCACCCCATCCCACAACGCACCATCCCACCCATCCCCTTGAGCCCCCGCACCCATTGGCGTGCAATGCCCACCTATCCCCCATCAGGAGTGCGGCATGGAACATCGTTATCTGGGCGCGTCCGGTCTGCGCGTGCCGGTGCTGAGTTTCGGCACCGGGACGTTCGGCGGCGAAGGCGACTTCTTCAAGGCCTGGGGTCAGACCGACGTGGCCGGCGCGCGGCGCCTGCTCGACATCGCGCTGGAGGCCGGGGTCAATCTGTTCGACAGCGCCGACATCTATTCCAAGGGCGCGGCCGAGTCCATCCTCGGCGAAGCGATCAAGGGCCGTCCGCGCGACAGCCTGCTGATCTCGACCAAGGCCACCTTCCGTTTCGGCGACGGCGAGAACGAAGTCGGCTCCTCGCGTCATCATCTGATCCGTTCGATCGACGCCGCGCTCAAGCGCCTGGGCACCGACTACATCGACCTGTTCCAGCTGCACGGCTTCGATGCGCGCACGCTGATCGAAGAAACCCTGTCCACGCTCGACGATCTGGTCCGCGCCGGCAAGCTGCGTTACCTGGGCGTGTCGAATTTCTCCGGCTGGCATCTCATGAAATCGCTGGCGCTGGCCGAGCGTCACGGTTGGTCGCGCTACGTCGCCCATCAGGCCTATTACTCGCTGATCGGTCGCGACTACGAGTGGGAGCTGATGCCGCTCGGCCTGGATCAGGGCGTCGGCGCGGTGGTGTGGAGCCCGCTGGGTTGGGGCCGCCTGACCGGCAAGATCCGTCGCGGCCAGCCGCTGCCGGACAACAGCCGCCTGCACGTCACCGCCGACATGGGGCCGCCGGTGCAGGACGAGTATGTGTACCGCGTGGTCGATGCGCTCGACGAGATCGCCGCGGAAACCGGCAAGACCGTGCCGCAGATCGCGCTGAACTGGTTGCTGCAGCGGCCGACGGTGGCGACCGTGGTGATCGGTGCGCGCAACGAGGAGCAGCTCAAGCAGAATCTCGGTGCGGTCGGCTGGAATCTGACGGCCGAGCAGGTCGCAAAGCTCGATGCGGCCAGCGCGACGGCGAAGGCGTATCCGTATTGGCACCAAGCCGGGTTCGGCGAGCGCAATCCTTCGCCGGTTTGATGGGTTGAGGTGGCGCGGCGATCTGAGCCCAGAGCGTCGGGCCTGAAGGCCCTCCCACAAAAGACTTCGAGGCTTTCTACAGAAGACATCGAGGCTTTCTACAGGGGACGTCGAGGCCTTCTACAACAGACCTAGAGGCATTCTTAAAAAGACTTCGCGGCTTTACGCAAAAGCTATCGAGGCTTGCAGCGAAGGACTTCAAGGCGTCCCACCGAGGCTTCGCAAGCCGCGGCCACTTTTGTGGGAGGGCCTTCAGGCCCGATGCTCTCGGCTCAGTTCGCCGCACACTCGCAAATACACCACACAGCGAAACGCCCGGCAGCGCCGGGCGTTTCGCGTTTCATCCAATCGCGCGCAACCCGCGCGCGCTCATCGAATTCAACCGGCATCCTTCATCGTGAACGTACCCGGCAACGCCGTATTGCGCTGATCGCCCCACATCATCATCGTCACGAAATCCTCGCAGCCGGCCTGGCCGCTGCGCGAGATCGCCGCGAACACCTCGTCGGGCGTCTTGGCGATCGCGATCTGCTCGGTCAGGTCGTTCGGGAACGGCGTGATACGGCCGGCATCCAGGTCTTTCAGGCGTTCGCCGCCATGCTCGTCGCCGCCGAGATTGCCCAGGCTCTCGCGGGCGCGATCGCGCAGCGACATCAGGTCCTTGTCGGTGAACTCGAACTGCAGATGCTGATCGCCATCGAACTTCTTGTTGAGTTCGCCGGGACGGTAGGACGAATTGAAGTACGAAGCGGCGACGTCGCTGGTATTGGGCAGCACCAGCGTCCACTGGGTGGAGTCCTTGACCGGCTTGCCGTCGACGCCGACCTCGAACTGCACGTCGGTGGTCTGGCCCATCGACTGGTAGCTGTTGGTCTGGTCGATGGTGCCGTCCTGCCAGACGTTGCGGGTGATGGTGAGCTGGCTGCTGTTGCCCACGCCGATCGAGATCGGGCCGGCGTCGATGCCCAGGCGCGCGGCGTGCTCGGCGTTGAACACTTCGGTGGTGCCCGAGCGCTGCACGCCCGGCGGATTCCAGTCGGGAATCTTGCCGCCGCTCATGAAGGTCTGGTATGCCTGCTGGCCTTCGGGCGTCGACAGATCGATGCGCGCGGTCTGCAGCGAACGGCTCTCAGCGCTGGTTTCCACGCTCAACCCGATCGACGCGGTGCCGAGCTTGCCCAGGCCGAACATGGTCGCGTTCTCGACCGTTTCCATCGGGCCGGCATAGACCTCGACCACCGAGCCTTCCATCTTGCGCACGCCGAAACCGGCGCCGTCGAGTTCGGTGTGGGTGCCGCCGATGCCGCCGTACATCTTGTAGTTGATGGCGAAGTCCGAGCCGGTGAGGTTTTGCCCGCGCATCAGCACCGAGGTGCCTTCGGGCATGGCCTGCGGATCGAGCGGGTTGGGCATCGCGCTCAGGTCGCCGGCATCGAGCTTGGCGCCCTGCTGCGGGGTGACCGTGGCTTCGTAGCTCAGGCGCGTGCCTTCGAACCCGACCAGATGGCCCGACACCGGCAGGCCCTTGACCACGTTGCGCAGCAGCGGCGAGCTTTCGACCATCTGCTTGGTCTCATCGGAGACCTGACGCAGCAAGGTGGCGGCCTTGTACAACTTGTTGAGCGGGGTCTTGCCCACGTCCAGGCCGGCTTCGCCGCGCACTTCCACCGAGGCCTTGAACTGCTGGCTCTGCTGGAAATCCACGCCGGTCTGCACGTCCGACAATTCGACCTTGCCCTCGACCACCACATCGGCGCCGACCCGGGCCGGGATGAACGACGGCGTGCTGACGCCGGCGACCGGGGTGGTGTAAGTGACCGCGGTGCCGGGATTGATCGCGTACGACAGCACATCCGACGGCAGCGCGCCGAGCAGTTCGTAGCCCGAGGCGATCTGCTGCGGGGTCGGATTCTCCGGCAGCTTCACCCCGAGCGTATCGAGCGCGGTGCGCACGCTGTCGAGCTTGAGGTTGGACACCGCGCTCGGATCGGCTTGGGTGCTTTGATTGGTCAGGTAGCTCGGCACCTGGGTCGGCTTGTCGGTCGCCTCGGTGACGATGCGCTGCAATTCCTTGACGTAAGGATTGCTGTTGAACGCGTTGCGCGACTCCTGGTACTCCATGTTCGCGGTGGCGCCGTTGAGGCCGCTGTTGCGGAAGTCCTCGAGCTTGGGTTCCATGCGGTCGAGCGCGGCTTGTGCGTCCTCGCGGCGCGCGGTGGTGAACTGCTCCACGCGCGGCTTGTAGATCGAATCGAACACCGGGCCGGGCATGCCGCCCAGATCGTCGGTCTTCGGCAGCGGCTGGGCGTTGATCGAGGCGACCGCGTCCTGCGGGGTCTGCGCGTCGGCCGGCTTGGCCGGCGGGGGCGCCGGCGGCGGCGCGGGGTCGGCGGCCGGTTCGGCCTGCACCTGCGGCGGCTTGGCGGCCGCGTCGCGGATGGCCTGCTGATCCTCCGGCGGCAGGTTCTTGTAGACCTGCCAGCTGACGCCACCGATTCCGCTCATCTGTATCTCCCTCGAGTCAGTCGTTTTCGCGCGCGCAGTGCGGCGTAAGCGCCAGACGATAAGCAAGCCGGCGCCGGCGGGGAACTGGGGCCAACCCGAGTATGAACACGGTGAACGCGGCGGTTTTGGCGCAGCGCACCACGCGAACAGGGCCGTGGGGCATGGTTTTGGCGCGTTGCGGCGCAATCGCGGAGTGATCGCAGTCGCGGATCGGAAATCCCCCTACAAAAACCGAACCTGACAGCACTTGCCGGTCGGGCAAATGCAGTACAAGGGCCTCCGTGGGAATTATTAATTCTTATGGGGAGGTTTGATATGAACGAATATTCCACTGCGCGCCGCGGGGCCGGTACCGGCGTGCGCACGCTGTCGTGGTCGCTGACCGTTGCCCTGCTGGCGCTCGCCGCGCCGTGGGCCGTGCAGGCGCAAACTCAGGCGGCGCCGGAAGACCGCGTGCTGGCCCAGCGCCTGCAGATCGAGGAATCGCTGCAACGCGTCGATCGCGCGCTGTACGCCGACTACTTCCGCCAGGCCTATGCGCGCTACCCGTCGATTCCGGCCGGCACCCTGGAATCCATCGCTTACGTGATGAGCCGCTGGCAGCAATTGCAGCCCGGCTCGGCCGCGGCCTACGGCGAACAGCACCAGCACATGCCGCGCTCGTACGGGGTCATGGGTCTGTACCACGGCGAAGGCTTTGCCGATCAAGTCAGCGAAGGCGCGCGCCTGATCGGCGTGCCGGCCGCGCGCGTGCAGCGCGACCCGCTCAGCAACATCCTCGCCTCGGCGGCCTTGCTCGATCGCGAACTGCGCGCCGACGGGGTCGGCGCCAAGTCGGCGGTCGAATCGACCCGCCCGGCGCTGGAGCGTTACGCCGGTTTCGCCGGCCATGCGGGCAAGAGTGCGATCCAGGATCACGCCCGTTCGAGTTTCGCCTTCGATGTGTTGCTGGCGCAGGACAAGGGCGTCAACGACCGCGGCATCATCGTGCCGGTGCGCGCGGTCGCCTGGGAGCGCGCCTTCGATGCGCGCAAGCTGGTGCAGCTGCGCGCGCCGTTCGTGCGTCTGGACGTGAGCCGCGATCGGGTCGAGGCCGGCGCATTGAAGGACGACGGACGCTTCGCGATCGATCCGCTCAGCGAAACCCTGCGCGCGCCGTCGCTGGCCGCGGCCGACGAAAAGAGCACCGACTACGGCCCGGCGCTGTGGGTCGCCTCGCCCTATCACTCCGCGCGCACGTCCTATGACTCGGTCACCATCCACACGATGCAGGGTTACTACGCCGGCAGCATCTCGTGGTTCCAGAACAACCCCAACAGCGTCAGCGCGCACTACCTGATCCGCAGCTCCGACGGCCAGATCACCCAGATGGTGCGCGAGAACCGCGCCGCGCATCACGTCGGCGTGCATAACAAGACCACGCTCGGCATCGAGCACGAAGGCTTCATCGACAACGCCAGCTGGTACACGGCGGCGATGTACAACGCTTCGGCCGCGTTGACCCGGCATTTCTGCGCGACCTACAGCGCGATCAACTGCGCGAGCGCGTTCAAGGGCCCGGCCGGCAGCGGCATCAACGTGTTGCCGGCCAGCGTCAAGGTCAAGGGCCACCAGCACTACAGCAGCCAGACCCACACCGATCCGGGCATCAACTGGGACTGGGCGCGTTACTTCAACCTGCTCAACCCGGGCAATCCGCCCGGCGGCGGCAGCGTGATCGACAGCTTCGAAAGCACGGTCGGGCATTTCGACACCAGCCCGGCGTATTCGGGCAGCACCACCGGCATCGCCGCGACTTCGCTGGCCGAACGCAACTGCACCACGCGCAAGAACGGCGAGTGCTCGCTGCGGCTGTTGCTGAAAGACGACACCGCCAGCGCCGATGCGTGGGCGGTGCGGCTGCTGTCGGGCAGCGGCAATCCGGGCAGCAACGCGGCCCTGACCCGCGCCAACGGCAAGGTCGGCTTCTGGGTGTTTACCGGCGCGACCGGCATGAGCGCGGCGATCGGCATCGACGACAGCGACGGCACCGAGCGCTCGGTCAGCCGCGCGATTCCAGCCAACACCTGGACCTATCTGGAGTGGAGCCTGACCGACGATGCGCAGTGGGACGCGTGGGTGGGCGGCGCCAACGGCGCGATCACCGCCGCGTCGGTGAAGCTCGACGCGGTGTGGTTCTACCGCGACCAGACCTCGTTCGATGTGAATGTGTATGTCGACGATGTGCAGGTGAAGAACTGAGGTTGCGCGCGCGCAGTTCGCCCGGTGGTGGGCTGCGCGCTGAAGTCATGAACATGAAAGCGATGGGGCCACGGTCAGCAGGGCCCAGTCCGGGCCTCCCAGGGGAGCGACGAATCGACGGATGCGATCGTCAACACGAATGCGATCGTCGCCGGCGCTTGGTGTTCGAAGCATTCCGATGCACGAGGTCTCTGTGGGAGGGGCTTCAGCCCCGACGCTTTTCGATCAGGGCCGATGTTGTTGCGATGTGATCTGAAAAAAAGCGTCGGGGCAATAGCCGCTCCCACAGAGACCTCGCAACTTCCGGGCGACTCGTGGATCGCGTCTTGCCACGTTGAACGATCAATACGACTCAATCCGTGATCCGTGACCGGCGGCGCGCCAGGCGAAGTTGCGACGCCCTCGACCACCCTCACTGCAACATCGCAAGCCGATCATCAGCGCCTCGTTCGCCGACCCAGTTCGATCCAGTGCAATACCCGTCCGACGCCCGCCCACCGACCGGCACCCAGGGGAACGCCGATGCACGACTCCAACCCATCGCCGTCGTCGCAGGACCCGGACAACGGCCGGCCGCATCGCGCGCGCCGCATGCCGACCTGGCTGGCGATCCTTGCGCTGCTGATCGCCGGCGCCGTGTTCGCGCAATGGCTGCGCGCCGCGGCCGCGCCCGCGACGATCGCCGCCGCGAGCCCGGCCGATGCCGCCCGCGCCGCACCCGCGAACCAGCGCAGCCTGGAGCTGCGCGTGCGCGACGCGGTCACCGGCCGCGCCCTGGATTCCAACCTGCTCGTGCATCCGCGCGGCGACGCCGCGCAGGTGCATGACCTGCGCGTCACCGGCCCGGGCGGCCGCGTCGCGACCCTCGCCGCGGGCGAGTACGAACTGGCCGTCAGCGCGAGCGATCACGCCAGCCTGAGCACGCGCGTGAGCATCGATGCCGCGCAGCCGTTGCCGCTGACGGTCTGGCTGCCGCCGTCGCAGCCATCCGACGCGCTCGATCTGCTCGCGTTGAAGGCCGCCTCTTGCGCGCGCTGCGCGGTGTTCAGCGGCCATGTCTACGACCAGGCCAGCGGACGAGCGATCAACGGCGCGCAGGTGCGCAGCAGCCAGGGCGCGCAGGCGAAGACCGACGATCAAGGCTATTTCGAACTGCCGGCGACCTTGCCGGCCGCGCTCAATCGCGACAGCGAAGCATTGCCGGCGACGATCGAGCTCAGCATCGCCGCGGCGAATCACCGCACCCAGCGCCTGCTCGGTCTGCCGCTGCTCAACGACAGCCGCCATCTGATCGTCGACCTGATGCCCGGCGCCGGCAGCGCGAGCGAAGATCGCAGCCACGTGCAGGCCCAGGCACGCCAGCGCGAGGACCAACGGCCGGTGTCGCCCGCCGATGCGGCGCGCACCGTCGCGGATGCCGAACGCATCGACGCCGACGCCGCGCTCGATCCGCGGCGCCCGGCCTCGCTCGCGATCGCGAAGCGACTCGCCGCGCAGGCCACGACCGTGCCGGTCCCGAGCAGCATCCGCGTCGGCATCAACTGCTCCGGCCGCTCGTGCAGCGCGGTCTCGGTGTATGCGTTCGAAGACTATGTCGGCCGCGGCCTCGACGAAGAGTGGATCCCGTCGTGGGACCCCGATTCGCTCGCCGCCGGCGCGGTCGCCTACCGCAGCTACGCTGCGTACTACGTCGCCCATCCGGTCAACAGCCGCTACGACATCTGCAGCAGCACCTCGTGCCAGGCGTTCAACGCCGACAGCGTGGCGGCGACGGTCGCCGCGGCCGCGGCCACCCGCGGCGTGCTGCTGACCCGCGACGGCCAGACCGCGGCGTTTAGCGAATACTCCTCGGAAAACAACGCCTGGGACGATCCGGGCGACGGCCTGTCCTGCGTCAACAACGACCTGAGCTGCGGCAACGGCCGCAACGGCTCGCCACGCAACAACTGGCCGTGCATCGCCGACGAAGTCGGGCGAGGCCGCGGCTGTTTCGGCCACGGCCGCGGCATGAGCCAATGGGGCAGCCAGCGCTGGGCCGCCAACAACGGCCGCGACTGGAAGTGGATCGCCAACCACTACTTCAATAACAACAACAGCCCGGCCGGCCTGCGCAACGCCTTCCTCGCCAACGACGGCGGTGGCGCGCCCGGCGGCGACGCGATCGTGTTCGATGCGTTCGAAAACGGCGTGGGCCGCTTCGACAGCGCGCCGACCCTGTCGGGCAGCACCACCGGCATCTCGACCGCTTCGCTCGCCCAGCAAGACTGCGGCACGCGCAAGAACGGCAGTTGTTCGCTGCGGGTGTTGCTCAAGGACGATCCCGTGGTCGCGACCGCCTGGGCGGTGCGCCTGCTGTCCGGCGGTGGCACCCCGGCCAACAATCTGGAGTTGATCCGCGCCGGCGGCAAGATCGGTTTCTGGATCTACACCGGCGCCAGCGGTCTGAGCGCGTCGCTGAGCATCGACGACAGCGACGGCACCGAGCGCGCGATCGCGCGGACCATCCCGACCGGCCAATGGACCTACCTGGAATGGGCGCTGGACGATCCGGCGCAGTGGAACGCCTGGGCCGGCGCGAGCAACGGCCAGATCGACGCCGTCAGCGTTCGCCTGGATGCGGTATGGCTGCTGCGCGAGCAGACCAGCTTCGACGTCAATCTCTATCTCGACGATGTACAGATCGCGCACTGAGTTGTTGTCTCGTCCCTACCGTCGCGCCGTCGGCAACGGCGCGGCCTCATCGATGGAGTGATCCCGCCATGAATCCACGCAATCGCACCGCCGGCGCCGTCGCGCTGTTCGCTTTCGCCGCCTTGTTCGGCACCGCCGCGCAGGCCGCGCCGACCTTCCAGATGCCGTTTCCCTGCGGCCAGGTCTGGTCCGGCCAGACCCGCACCAACCACAGTCCACAGAACTCGGTCGACTTCAACCGCGCCAACGACGAAGGCGACACCGTGGTCGCGGCCGCGGCCGGCACGGTCAGCGTCGTTCGCAACCTGGGCGACACCAGCTACGGCAAGTACGTGGTGATCGACCACGGCGGCGGCTGGACCAGCCTGTACGCGCATCTGAATTCGTACTCGGTCACCGTCGGGCAGAGCGTGGCGATCGGCAAGTCGATCGGCACGGTCGGCACCACCGGCGGTTCGACCGGCCCGCATCTGCATTTCGAAGAACGCCTCAACGGCAGCGCGCAGAAGATCAAGTTCAACGGCGCGCAGATCACCTACTTCGGCACCGCCAACTACACCAGCCGCAATTCCTGCGGCGGCGGTGGCGGCGCGAGCGGTACGGTCAACACCAACGGCACGCCGCTCAACGTGCGCTCCGGCCCGGGCACCTCGTACTCGGTCGTCGGCAGCCTCAGCGACGGCGCGGGCGTGACGATCCAATGCCAGACCACCGGCACCTCGGTGACCGGCACCTACGGCACCAGCAATCTGTGGAACCGGATCGGCAGCGGCCGCTTCATTCCCGACGCCTACACCTTCACCGGCTCGGACGGTCGGGTGGCGCCGGATTGCTGAGCGGCTGGACGAGGTTCGATCTCACCCCTCTGCGGTGCATCGCAGAGGGGATGGTCCGCCGCCGCCGCGCGCTGCTTTCGCAGCGGCGGCATCGCGGCGGCCTTTCATCGGTGACGCGCGAGGCGACCGGTATGCTTGCACCGCTTCCCATGCCGTTGGGCCGATGAACTTCAAGCACGCGCTGTCGATCGCCGTTGTTTCGGCCGTGGCCGGCGCCTTCGCCGGCGGCGCCTATGTCGCGCATCGCGCGCCGGCGGTGTCGGCGACAAACTCCGCGAAACCGCCGGCGGCCGAGACGGACGCGAACGCGCATCGCGTAAATGGCGCGCAGCCCCATTCGCCCTATCCCGACTATCTGTCGCTGGGCGGCGACGCACCGGTCAGCTTCGAATCGCTGCGCCAGCGCGCCAGTCGCGATCCGGCCTTCCTGCAAGGCCTGCTGCAGCGTTTTCGCAACGAAACCGATCCGGCCGCGCGCGGCGAGCTGCAGTCGCTGCTCAACGCCGTGTCCGGCGAGGAGGTGCTGCGCTTCGCGCTGTCGCTGAGCACGAGCACCCGCGCCCAGGACGAACGCGATGGCCTGGCCTTGCTGAGCGCCTACTCGATGGACCGCGCCGAAGTGCGCCAGACCGTGCTGGCCAAGCTGGGGCAGGGCGGCGATCCGCAGCGCCGGGCCGACCTGGTGGCGATGCTGACCCCGACGACCCTGCCCAGCGAAGACGCCGCGCCGGTGGTGGCGCAGCTGGCCGCGCTCGCGCGCGATCCCGACCCGGCGCTGCGCGCGCAGGCGGTGCTGCAGCTGGCGCAGTGGGACGACAGCGAGCAGACCGAGGACTTGCTGCATCGCGCGATCCTCGACCCATCCGCGCCGGTGCGGGCCAGCGCCATCGCCGGCGTGCAGGGCTCGCGCCTGCGCAGCGACCGGCTCAAGGAAGCGCTGCTCGACATCGCCGCCGACCCGGCCAGCAGCGCCGCCGACCGCGGCGCGGCGACCTTCGCCCTGCAGGACTTCCGCCTCAACCGCGCCGAGTACGGCATCTGGCGCCGCGCCCAGGCGCAGGCCGACGCCGACAGCGGCGAGGGCGGTTGAGCCGGGCGAACGGCCTGGCCGAGCGCCCGGCCCGGGACGCCGGGGTGCGCAGTTCGCGCTGGGGCGACCGGTTCCGCGCGGATTTGTCCCAAAACACCCGATCCGGCGATTCTGAATGCCGTTCAGACACATCGAATCGCCTGCGCCGCGTCGGCTTTGCCGAAATCGGTTTTTCGGCCGGCCGCCGCTGAATTAAAGCCATCAAAATCAATCGGCTAGGCGCGCGATCGGGGCTCGGAACGGGGCAAAAACGGGGCCAAGTCCTAAAGACGGATGTGCCAAACCGTGCGCCAGTTGTCGAATCGGCTGAACATCGGGGGCCCTTGCCAATTGATTTTCGGGTCAGACGCTACTACGGTGTGCGAGCTGAGTTAGTCAAGGGTCACCGTAGGCCGTGACCCGATGCCGTAGATCGTCGATTCACAGATCCACTCCATCGTTCCACCTCGCTTCCTCCTTGCTACCAGCCCCAACGCCGTGAAAACGGCATTCCAACACCATGTTTCAAGGAGTTAGCAATATGTCGGACGCTCGCGAAGTCGGTACCGTCAAGTGGTTCAACGATGCCAAGGGCTTTGGCTTCATCTCCCGCGAGAGCGGCGATGACGTGTTCGTGCATTTCCGCGCGATCCAGGGCCAGGGCTTCAAGAGCCTGCAGGAAGGCCAGAAGGTCTCCTTCGTCGTGACCCAGGGCCAGAAGGGCCTTCAGGCCGACCAGGTCCAGGCCATCTGAACCTGACGGTTCTGTGATGACCTCGCGACTCGCGGCGCAAGCTGCGGATCGCCAGAAAAGCCCGGCGCAAGCCGGGCTTTTTCGTTTCCGGCCGCGGCCCGCGCCGCCGCCGTCCGCCCGCGCCGACTTGTCGCGCGCAGGCGATTGACGCCGCCGGCTTTTCAAGCCGCGCCCCAGGTCGCACCATGCGCGCATCCCCTTGCGATGCCACCGCCATGACCGCACCCGACAACGAATCCGATTACGAAGACGACGGCTTCGACTTCACCGGTGACGAAAACGAGGAGCTCAGCCAGGAGGCGCTGATCTGGCAGCTGTTGCTGCTGATCAACCCCGGCGACGAGGACACCGCGCTGCAGCAGTTCTCGCGTTACCGCGAAGCGCGCGAAGGCGAGCAGGACGAGGATTTCGGCGAGATCGACACGCTCCAGGACGTGATCGACTGGACCTCGGGTTTCCATGTGGACTGGAAGGACACCGAGTCCTTCGTCGATTCGATCGCGGAGTTGGCCGCGCGCTTCAACCTGCAGGTGGACTGGGGCGTGGAAGACCCCACCGACGACGAATTCCTCGACGGCACCGACGTGCCCGAGCTGATGGCGCGCGCCCACGATCGCCTGCGCGAGTACGGCTACACGCTGTGGAACCGCTCGACCGGCGGCGACTCGTATGCCGGCTGGATCACCTTGCGCCGCGACGACGAGAACATGCAGGCGGTGGCGGTGGGGCTGGGGATCGATGTGCGGCCGGGTAGCGACGCGTATTGAGGGCGCGGGTGCCGCCCGATCCAGCAGAAGCATCGGGCGATCCGATCGAACAGCGTCGGGCCTGAAGGCCCTCCCACAATAGACTTCGCGGCCGCGCGAGGTCTTCCTGCCGATTTGCCGGTGGCGGCCCTGGTGATGGTTCCACCGATGACGGATATGGCCGTGGCAGATCCACAAAGCCATCGGCGTCGCCGCGAGGTCTTTCGTGGGAGGGCCTTCAGGCCCGACGCTCTCGTCCCAGCTCGCCGCAAACCCACCCGACCTCAATGCCGGCAAAACGCCGCGATCCGCGGATGCCGCTGCTCGAACGTCCCCAGCTTGCCGAACAAGCCGTCGACATAGCCCACCGCGATCGCCACCACCTTGCGCAGCTTGTGCTCCTCGCACACCAGCACGCAGGCCACCTGGTGCAAGGTCAGCAATTCGATCAGCCAGTGGATCGACCAGCGATCCGAATTAGAACGCAGCGCATGCACGGCATTGCGCGAAGCGTAATAACGCCGCCACGCCACATGGTTGCTGGTCGAGAAAATCCCGCGTTTGACGAACTGACCGACCTGCTGGCGCAGTTCCACCGCGGTGTTGATGTAGGTCGGCACGTCGTTGCGGGTCGCGCGCAGGCCGTATTCGATGTCGACGTATTCGATGAAGTAGTCCTCGCGGAACGCACCGACCTTGCGGTACGCGGCCGCCGAGATCGCCGAGCCCGAGGAAATCACGAACAAGGTCGGCACCAGCCCTTCGGGGTGATCCTCGATGCGTTCGGGCTTGGGCATGCGCGCGCGCGGCGAGAACACCGGCAGGTAGCGGCCGAGATTCACCTCGAACACCTTCGGCCCGACGATGAAGGTATCGCTGCCGGTGTTGGCGCAGGCGCGCATCATGCCGTCGAAGAAATCCGCGCCGAGCTGCGAATCCTGGTCGAGCAGGAACAGCACCTCGCAGCCGCGCGCGAGCAGGCACTGCGCACCCTGGTTGTAGGCGCCGGAAATGCCGCCGTGGTTGGCGTTGTGGATCACCTCGATCCCGGCCGCGCGCAGCCGCGCATGCAGCCCGACATCGGCCTCGGGCGAGTTGTCGACCGCGACCACGTGCCGGCAGATCGCGCGGGTGTCGTCCAGGTGGATCAGGTGCGAGGCGTTGGGCTGCCACAGCACGAAGATCACCCCAAAAGCATCGGGGTCAACGGAGGTCCCAGCGTAAGTGAAGCCTCTAGCAGAGAGTCCCGGCCCACCCGCGGCACGGTCCGAAGCGGCGCCGAGATCGCCCAGTCCTTCGCGCCCGGCGCCCGGCAAAACCCCATCGCCGCCACTCATCGCGGCCGTATCCACGCCATCGTTGCGATCCTCGCTCATGCCGCTTCCCGCACAAGCACCGCGTCGTGCGCCGGCGCGGCGGCGCCGCGTTCGCGCATCAGGCGGGTGGCGAACTCGCGCACGCGCGCGGCTTGCTCGCGGGTCAACGAGGCTTCGTCGCAGGTGAAGGCGAAATCCAGTTCGCCGGCATACCCCGACATCAGCACCGCGGTGGTCGAACGCCACGGCAGGCGCGCGGTCGGACTGAACACGGTCTCCACGCGGAAGCCCTGGTACTGCTGCGGAATCTCGATGCGGCCGATGTTGGACAAGGTGGTGTCGAACTGGTCCAGGTCGGAGCGGCGCTCGGCGATGAACTGGCCGAAGATCGAGTGCAGCATCTCCAGGCCGATGAAATATTCATGCACGTTGCGGGTGAGGCGTTCGACCCGCTGGTTGAGCCGGGTCTTGAACGCGCGCGCCTGCTCCCAAAAACCGGCGTCGTCGACCTGCTCGGGCGCGGTGCCGGTGTCGAGGGCGACGATCGTGCCCGGCGCGGCCGAGAACAAGCCGTCGGGCCGGATCAACGGCAGGAACTTGCGGATGTCGACCGGCGAGAACACCTTGCCGTTCGCGCTGGCGCCCTTGACGCTGCGGAAGGCCAGCGAGAACGCCACCGCGAGCGCGGCGAACAAGGTCACGCCCTCGGCGCGCGCGCGCGCGGCCAGCGCGGCGGTGTCTTCGCGCGACAACTTCCAGTGCAGCACGTAGAACTCGCCCTGCGGCACCGGCTTGCGCTTGCGCCGCAAGGAGAAAAAAAGCCGGAACGCGAGCGCCTTCCAGGCCGCTTTGCGGCGGATGCGGCGGTCGCCGAGGATTTCCGCCGGAAGAATGTCTTCCAGGCCGTTGAAGCCGCTCAGGCGGCCGATGTCGAGTTCCGGGCGTTCGCACAACGCCAGCGTCTCGCGCAGCAGGGTCATCATCGACATGCCGTCGCAGATGACGTGATGGCAGGCGATCAGCAGTTCGCCGACCGGTTCGCCGTGCGCATCGTCGCCGTGAATCCACACCGCGCGCATCAGCGGCGCGCGGTCGCTGGCGAAGCGGGTTTCGCGTTCGATGTGGGACTGATGCTGCCAGTCCTCGTCGCCGTTGCGTTCGACCAGGCGCAGCGGGATCGGCGCCGGATCGTCTTCGAGCACGACGAACGGCGGGTCGCCGTCCTCGATCGAGCAACGCAGCATCGGATGCTTGAGCTGGATCCGGTCGAGCGCGTGCCGCAGCCGCGCCGGATCGAGGCGGCCGCGGATGCGCGCGGCCTGGACGATGGTGAAGGTGGTGTCGCGATCGACGTACATGACGCGCTCGCAGAGCATCATTTTGCGTTTCATCGTGGACTCTGCAGGAGTGGGGGAGGGGTGCCGGCGAAGCGGGCAAGCGCCTGGCCGTTGTCGGCGCGGCGCGGGCCGCCGTTGCCGGTGGTCCGCGCCGCGACGGATGCTGCATGCGTCCGGGCGATCAGCAGTCCGGGATCACCGCGCCGTTGTTGTCGCGCGCTTCGTCGTTGCCCCAGCGGCTGAGGTAGTACGCCGATACCCAGGCGCCGGCCGGGCCGACGTCGAGGTCGGTCTTGAGCCAGTAGTGGTTGTAGCTGCTGCCCGAGCGCACTTCTTCGCCCCAGGCCTTGCAGTAGACGTAGTTGGTGCCCTGGTTGAGCGTGCCGACCGGAGTCAGCGTCGACGGCCACTTGTAGCCGGTGGCGTTGGCGAAGGTGTCGACCCAGTACTTGCCCGGCGGGTTGGGCGGCGTGCCGCCGCCGTTGATGAGGCCGTAGTAGTTCGACCACGGGAAGTACTTGCCGGGGTCGTAGCGGTTTTCGTTGCCGGTCAGCATGCCGTGGCCCTTGACCCGCACGCTGTCGGGGACCAGGTGATAGGTGTCGTACCCCGGCCCGCTCCAGGCGCTCGCGCAATTGACCCCGCGCCGCGCGCAGATGCTCTTGGTCAAGCGCGCCGAGGCGTTGACCATCGCCGCCGACCAGTTGCCGGCGTCGCCGGCGCGGCCGTCGTGCTCGATGCCGACCGTGTAGTAGTTGTGGTTCTTCGCATGCCAGGCCTGGTGATACTCGCGCACCATCTGGGTGATCTGGCCGTCGGACTTGCGGATCAGGTAATGCGCCGACACTTGCGCGCTGGGATTCTGGAACCACGAGATCGAGCCCGCGTACGAGCCTTCCATCGTGTGCAGGATCACCGCGCTCATCGCATTGGAGGCGGTGCTGTAGTTGCTGGAGCTGGCCGGGCTCCAGATCGCCTCGCCGAAGTCGACCGCCTTGATGCCGACATCGGTGGCCGGCGCGGCCTTGAGCGCGGGCGCGGCCAGATCGTTGGCGAGCGCGCGGTTGAGCTGCACGCTGTCGTCGCCGGCATTCATCAGCAAGGCCGGCGCGCGCAGCTTCTGCAACTGATTGGAATCGAATGCGCGTTCCAGTTCGAGCGGCTGCGGCTTGATCTGGATGCCTTGCTCGGCGACGCCGTGCTGCAAGGTCTGCAGCACGCCGTAGGCGAAGCTCTGGCGCGCGTAGTCGGCGATGCCGCCGTTGCCGGCGCCGTAACCGGCATAGCGTGCGAGCACCGGAGCGAGTTGCTCGGTCTGGGCGAGCGCGCGGCTGCGTTTATCGGGCGCGGTAGCGGCGAGCGCGCGATCGAGCAACGCGGCGGCGGCGAGGATGTTGCTTTCCGGATCGTCGATGACCTGCCGCGCGCTGCGGCCGATCAAACGCGCGCCGTCGCCGACCTGATCGGCGAAACCGCCGCCGTGGTACAGGCCCATGACGCCGTAGGAGCGCGGCATGTGCAGGTCGCGCGGGTTCTGCGCCGGGTCGGGACGCACATGCACCCAGTTGGTTTCGGCGTAGGCGATGGCTTCCAGCGCGCCGGCGGGCAGGTTGGGGTAACGCGCATAGGCGCGACGGAAATACTCGGGATACGACGCGCGTTGCGCTTGCGCGAGCACCAGGGCGTTGGTCTTGTCGAGTTGCAGGCGCAGCGTGTCGAGCCGGGTGCTTTCGCTTGCGTCGGCCACGGCCGCGCTCAACAGCAACGAGCAGCCCAGGGCTGCGGCGAGAGAGTGAAGATGCATCGAACGATCTCCTTCGTACGCGGCCGCGATAAAGCCGCGCGGTTACAAGGCAAGCATGGATCCCGTCCGTTCATTGTCGTGAGCGAGGTATCGCGTTACGTGATCCGGTACCGGAAACCGCAGCGGGATGACAGGTCGATTTGTGCCCGCGTTTCCACATCCGAGGTTTGATCGTGGGATTGCCGTTGGATTCACGCCGATGAATAGGTGCTGGGGGCGGGAATGGGGAATGGGGAATCGGAAAAGCGCTGGAAGCGCGGCAACGAAAAAGGCGGCCGCTGGCCGCCTTCTGGGGATCGTTTAAGTGGTGGGCGACTTGTCATCGCTTTGCAACCGCTGCTGCATAAGCCGGTTGCGCTGTCGTGCGAACCAACCGCCGACTTGCGCCAGGCAATGCACCTGCGCGATCGGACTACCAGCTGTCTTCCAGCATCCGCGGCTTGCACGCCATGCGCCCGCCGATCACCAGGATCACCAGGCAGGCGCCGAGCATCGCGAACGGCCACACCCAGCCGTGGCTGAGTTCGTGCAGCCAGCCGAACGCGAGCGGGCCCAGGCAACTGATGGTGTAACCCAGGCCCTGCATGAACCCCGACAGCGCGGCCGAGCCGGCCGGCGAGCGCGTGCGCAGATTGATCAGGGTCAGCGCCAGCGGGAAGGTGCTCGGGCCCAGGCCGATCAGGCCGACCCACACGAAGGTGCCGTGCATCGGCGCCAGCAGCAGGCCGGCGAAGCCGCCGAGATACGCGAGCACGCACACCAGCACGATCGGAAACGGATTGGCCACCCGCACCGCGAGCGCCGGCATGCACAACGCGCTGATCATGCCCAGGGTCGAGAACAGCGCGACCATGCTGCCGCCCAGCGCGGGGCTGCCGCCGGCTTCGATCAGCAGCTTAGGCAGCCAGGTGAACATCGAATAGGTGATCAGCGAGGTCATGCCGAACATCAGCGCCATGCCCCAGGCCACCGGCGAGCGCCACACGCGGCCGCGCGGCACGCTGGCGGCGAGTTCGGGCGCGGCGTCGCCGCCTTGCACCGCGTGGTCGTGGGTGCGCGCCAGATCGCGCGCCGGGCCGGAGCGGCCGCGCGCTTCCATCCACAGCACCGCCAGCCACGGCAGCGCGGCGGCCACCGCGACCAGCGACCACGAACCCAGCGACACGCGCCAGCCCGAGGCCTGCATCAACGGCACCGCGGCGAGCGCGGGCAGGATCGTGCCCAGTTGCAGCACGGTGATGTAGGCGGTGCTGACAGTGCCGACGCGATCGGCGAAATAGCGTTTGACCAGCGGCGGCAGCACCACGTTGCCGATGCCCATGCCGGCCAGGGCGAAGGCGTTGGCGAGCAACAACTGCAAGGTGTCGCCGACGAAGGCGCGCGCGAGCAGGCCCAGCGCCGCCATCGCCATCGCCAGCAGCGCCGCGCGTTCCAGGCCGATGCGGTGGGCCAGGGCCGGGGTCGCCACGCCGAACAGCGCGAACGCGGCGGTCGGGACCATGCCGAACACGCCGGTCATGGTCGCGCCGAAATCGAATTCGCGGCCCAGCGCATCGAGCAGTGGGGTCAGCGAGGTAACCGCGGTGCGCAAGGTGAACGCCGACAGCACGATGCCGGCGAGCACCCAGGCGCGGCCCTGCCACAGCGGGCGTGCGAGAGAAGAAGGGGCGGTGCTGACGCTCATGCGGGTACGGATTCACAAGGGGGAAGACGCGAAACGCACGAATCGCGCGAGGCGGGGCGTCGCGCGCAACAGGCGGATCGATGGGGCCGCGGCGCGGATCGCGCGGGCTGATGGGGCCTGCACAGTGTGCGCAGTGCGCGGTGAAGGCGCCAGGGGCGGCGGGGCAACAGTCAGTTGCGCGACCAAGACGGCCATTGCGGCAAAGCCAAGGGGCGCGATGGGCTTTGCTGAGCGCGGCGTTCATGCCGTCATGCCGGTCTTCGCGGGAATGACGAGCAAAAGCTGGGGCATGCCTGTCCAGTCGCGCCGCAACCCTGAAGACGTCATTCCCGCGAAAGCGGGCACCGCTCTACTTCGGCGTAGCCGAACATCCAGGGCTTCACCGAAGCATGACTCTGAAGTCTCTGGATCCCCGCCTTCGCGGGGATGACGAGCGAGAGCGCAGGCTCACGCCGGTCCATTGCGTTGACCCAATTGCGTCGACACCCTCATGACGTCATTCCCGCGCAGGCGGGAATCCAGGGCTTCACCGAGGCATGACTCTGAAGGCTCTGGATCTCCGCCTTCGCGGGGATGATGAGCGAGAGCGCAGGCTTATGCCGGTCCATTGCGTTGACCCAATTGCGTCGACACCCTCATGACGTCATTGCCGCGCAGGCGGGAATCCAGGGCTTCACCGAGGTATGACTCTGAAGTCTCTGGATTCCCGCCTTCGCGGGAATGACGGGCAAAAGCGGGGGCAGAGCGTCTTGTCGGGCTCAGTCGTTGGAATAAAAAGCGTCGAAACGAAAGCGGCTGCCGTCGCGAACGATCGGCAGCCGCTATTTTTTAAATTGAAGAACTAAGAACTAAGAACTAAGAACTAAGAACTAAGAACTAAGAATCCCAAATCCCAAATCCCCGCCCTCAAACAAAATACGGCCGCTCCACCGTAAACAACAACCGCTTGGCCCCTTCGCGCCAGGCCTGCGGGCAACGCTCGCCCAGCACGATCGCCGCGGTGCTGTAGGCCAGGCCGCGCGAACGCGCGGTGACCGCGCCGAGCGCGCGTTCGGCGTCGGCGCTGCTCGCGCCGCGCTTCACCGCATCGAAGAACGCGGCGATCTTCGCCGCTTCGCGCGGGTCCGATTGCAGCGCCAGTTCGCGCAGGCGCGGATTGTCGTCGCGTTCGCGCGTGGCCAGGGCCAGCGCGGTCCAGGCGCTGACATCGTCCATGCCCTCGTGCGGCACCAGCTTGAGCGCTTCGGCGACGGTCTCGCGCGGCGCGCCGTCGGACGCGGCGACCAGGCGCAGCATCTGCGCGCGCAGGTCCGCGTCGGCCTGGGCGATGCGCAAGGCCGACTGCAGATCGCCGCGCTTGAGCGAGGTGTAGGCCGAGTACGGCGAATCCGGCGGCAACTGGCCCTGTTCGATCGCCATCAGTCGCTCGAACTGGGCAGAACTGATGGCTTTGCCGAGGTCGACCGCCGCTTCGCCGCCGATCGCGCGCTGGGTGCGGGCGATCTCCAGCGCGACCCATTCGCCGACCTGCGGCATCTTCGCCGCCTGCTGCAGCAGCGGCAGCGCGCTGGTCCACTGCGCGTTCTCGACGTGCGAATAACCCGAAGCCAATGCGAACCAACCGTTGTTGGGCCAGCGCGCGTGGCCGGCGTAGAACGCCTGAGTCTGGGCCTCGTCGTCCGGGCCGCAACGCGCCGCGACGTAGTGCAAGTCGGCGGACTGCGGCGATTGCTGCGCGAGCGCGCGATGACGTTCGCACACCTGGGCATAGGCCGGCTTGCCCTGCGCGGCGTCTTGTTCGGCGCGCAGCGTGATGACCTCGGCCGGCGCCCGACGCAAGCGCTGCGCGATCAGGTCGGCGAAATCCTTGCGCTTGCCGGCGAGCGCCAGCCAGGTGGCGATGTGCTGCGAATCGCCAGCGTCCCAGCGCGCGTGCGTGGCCGCGATCTCGGCCTGGCGTTCCTCGCCGTCGACCAGATCCATCTGGTACACCGGCGACAGATCGGCGTAGCCCATCAACACGGTGCGGGTGCCGCCTTCGCCCTTGGTGCTGATCTGCTTGGGCGGTTCTTCGAAGATGTAGTCGGCCGAGGTCGTGGTCCAGCGCGGCGCGCCGAGCTTGCGCTCGGGCACTTGCGCGCGCGAGCCGTACACCGCGGTCCATTCCACCAGCGGCGCGGCGCCGGCGATGTTGTAGACGAAGTGCGCGCTGGTGCCGCCGGCATCGCTGTCGAACTCCTCGACCGAGGCGCCGTCGGCGGTCGAGGTGACCACGTGATGGCGGCCTTCGCCGGGCAGTTCGAAGGTGAGGTGCTGCAACGGCTCGACCTCGACCGTGGTCTCGTCGACCCGCACCTTCATCGCCTGGGCCAGGCCATTGATCACGGTGATCTTGGCCATGCCCAGCGAGGCGCCGAAGAACAGCACCGTGCCGACGATGCCGCCGGCCGCGCCGACCCGCGCCAGCGCCGGCACCAGGCCGTCGGCGGTCTGGAAGCGATCCCACCAGCCCAGCTTGGTCTGCAGACGGCGATTGCCGTTGGGCAGCAGGCGCGCGTAATGCGAGGGCGCGGCGGCGGCGGTGTCGGGACGAACGATGGGCGCGTCGACGATCGCTTCATCCGACGGCGCTTGCGTGAGCGCCGCCTCGCCCGACATTTCTTCGCTGGGCGTTATCGCCGCAGCCGCGGGCCGATCGAACCGCGAACGCTCGAACGCGGCCGGCTCGGGTTCGCCACTGGCCCGGGCATGCAGGCGCTGCGCGACTTCGTTCTCGGTCGCCAGCAGGCTTTCCAGCGCCGCGTTGCGCAGCGCCGACAGCGGGCCGGTGGTGCCGCGCACCCAGTTGTCGATCGCCTTGAGCCACGGATCGATGTTTTCCTGGCTCGCCGGCGGCAGGGTGAACGCGCCCATCGCCTCGGCCCAGTCGTCGACCCCGAGTTTTTCGGCGATGCGCCAATCCAACTTCACCTGCGCGGCGTGCTCGTGCAGTTCGCGCAGCACGCCGTGCAGTTCGTTGGCCGAGCGCAACAGGCGGGTGAGTTCGCTCGAGGAGACCTTGCGGTCGGCGGTCACCACCTCGTAGGTGTTGACGAACAGCGCGTTGGCGTCGAGCACGTTGGCGCAGCTGTGGTCGGCGTAATGCAGCACCGCCAGCTGGCCGCGCAGGAATTCCTCCCACGGCCCGCCCAGCGCGCGCGCGGCGGCGAGGTGGACGCTGCGGCAGCGGCGATCGTGTTCGCGCACGTCCTTGCGCAGCGGCGCGAGTTCGGCGTCGAGTTGTTCGATCACCTTCGGCAGTTGCTTGGCCGGCAGTTCGGCGCCGCGCCAGCGCAGCATGCCGCCGGGCGCGCGCAGGTGGCCCTGGCGCATGGCTTCCAGAACGGCGCGTTCGGATTCCAGTTCGCGCAGGCGCTCCAGGTTCTGGCCGTGCGATTCGGGATACAGCCCGGTCAGGTGCTCGCCCAGGTCGGTGCCGGCGGGAATGCCGTAGTACAACTCGCCGGGCTGTTCGCATTCGCGCACGATCGAACGGCCGAGGTAAGTGCCGCGGAAGCGGCGGTCCAGGGCCAGATCGGCGTAGTCGCTCTGCAAGTGACGCAGCGATTCCTCGATCGGCACGAACGGCAGCGGATCGGGCGTGTCGATCATTTCGCGCGACATGCGCTGCTTGAGCGCCTGCGGATCGCGCAACAGCGACAGCGCCGGGCGCGGGTCGATCTCGCAGGCGATGTAGACGCGCTTGATGTTGTGTTCGCGATCGCTGTTGGCCGGATGGGTCGACCACATCTGCGGCGGCTGCGCCATCTCGTTGCGGAACACGCGGTGGCGGTCGCGGTCCTGCGCCGGCAGTTGCGGCGGCTCGCCGTACTGCGCGTCGGCGAACACGCTGCGCAGGTTTTCGATGATCCGGGTCTGGATCGCGAATAGGTCGACCACCGGACGCTTGTTGGCGTATTCGCGGTTGGCGAAGTTCAAGGTGCGGTCCCAGGCGTCGTCGGCCGCGCCCAGGCGGTGCAGCGCGTGCACCAGCGCGTCGCTGCCGGTCAGCGAGGCGGCGACCAAGTCGGCCTGGTACTCCATCTCGCGCGACAGCGCGCGCTGCGCCAGCACCACCACCCGGAACACGATTTCCACCAGCGAGCGGATCGACCACACGATCAGCGACAGCAGCCAGCCGATCCAGGCCACGCGCAGGTCGAAGCGCGACAGCCCGCGTAGGAAATCGTCGAACGCATCGCGCTTGGCGATGATGTGCGCGGCGATCTGCTGGGCGATGTAGACCCAGCGCCCGACCGCCATCGTGCGCTGGGCGAAATGGCCGAATTCGTGCGCGAGCACGGCCTTGAGTTCGCCCAGGTTGAGCACGTTGACCAGGGCCAGGCCGATTTCCAGGTTCTTCTTCGACGGCACGATCAGATTGGCCAGCGACAGGTCGTAGAACACCCCGGCGTTGACCCGCGGCGACAGGAACACCCGGTGCGGACGCGGCGCGCCGGCTTCGTCGGCCAGGCGGTGCAGGAACGCGAACAGCTCGGGCTGTTCGGCCGGCTTGAGTTCCATGTCCTGCGCGTCCTTGCCGCCGCGCTTGGTGAAGATCAGCGCCTTGGCCATGAACACGCACAGGAACGCCGCGCACACGCTGGCGCCGGCGGCGAGCACGACGTTGTCGGCACTGCCGCGCACGATGCTCGCGAACAGCCGGAACGCGGTCCAGCCGAACCAGCCCAGCAGGGCGAAGTAGATCGTCACGAAACCGAGCAGGCCGGCCATCGCCAGCCAGGCGTGACGCTTGTAGGCGGCACTGGGTGCAGTCAATTGCGCGGGCACGGACGCAGGTCCGGCCGGATACATCGTTTCCATGATTTCCCCCGTGCGAAGGCGCACCCGCTCGCGGGCGGCCCGTTCGATGATCGGCGGTCGCCCCATTGCCGGCCGCCACGGTTATTCTGCGCCGATTTTTGTGATCTAGTCACCACTCTTGGCGGGGTTTTTCGAAGCCCGCCCGGCCCCGAACGGGACCGTCGCGGCGGCCCGTCGGGGCCTGCGACCGACGGCCGGCCAGCGCCGCCCTGTATCGTGACGGCTTGGTCAAACCACGCCGGCCCGCGACCGCTCGATGCGGCCGGCGGCGCCCGGCCCGGAGAACACGAACGCGATGGATGCAGTACAGCCCGAGGACGACGACATCGGCGCGGCCGCCGACGCAGCGGCCGCGCCGCATGCGCTGGCGCCGTTGCCGTATCACCAGGCCCTGGTCGCGCATTTCAAGCGCGCCGAACCCGAGGTCTGGGCCTGGGCCTCGTCGCTGAGCGTGCAGACCCGGCACGCCCAGGAACTGCGCACCGAACTGCTGCGCAAGACCTATCGACTGACCGCCGGCTCGCATCCGCGGGTGCATGCGCTGTGCGGCGAGGTGATCGCGCGCCTGGGCATCGAAGCCAGCGTGACCCTGTACCAGGCCGGCGACGGCGCGATGGGCGCGAGCCTGTGGTTCCTGCCCGGCGAAGCGCACGTGGTCCTGGCCGGCGCGGTGCTCGAACGCCTGGACGAGATCGAACTGAGCGCGCTGCTCGGTCACGAGCTCGCGCATTACAAGCTGTGGACGCTCGACGGCGGCGATTACCACACCGCCCAGCGCATCCTCGACCACTGCATGGCCGATCCGCAGGCCGCGAGCAGCCAGGCCGAAAGCGCGCGCCGCTACAGCCTGCACACCGAGATCTTCGCCGACCGCGGCGCCGCGGTCGCGGCGCAGGCAGCGCTGCCGGCGGTGGCGATTTTGGTCAAGGTGCATACCGGCCTGGGCAATGTCGATCCGACCGCGTACCTGGGCCAGGCCGAGGAAGTCGAACGCGACGATCCGCGCCACAGCCGCGGCGAAACCCACCCGGAAGCGTATCTGCGCGCGCAGGCGGTCGATCGCTGGTGGCGCGGCGCGGCCAACACCGACAACTGGCTGCGCCGGCGTTTGCAGGGGCCGTTGTCGTTCGACCGGCTCGACCTGCTCGATCAGGTCGAACTGCGCGCGTTGACCCGCCGCTTCATCGCCCGCTTGCTGGCGATGCCGGCGTTGAACTGCGAAGCCGCGCAGCAACAGGCGCGCAGCTACTTTCCCGACTGGAGCGATCAGGAACCCGCCGCCGATGACGAAGCGCTCGCGCCCGATCGCATCGACGACAGCGTGTACGGCTACCTGCGCAGCGTGATGCTCGACTTCGCCCTGATCGACGCCGATCAGCGTGAGGCGGCATTGCTCGACACCGCGCGCCTGGCCGCGCGCATCGGCGGCCGCGCCGAGTTCCTGACCGCGCTCAAGCGCGACGCTGGCCTGGGCAAGCGCGAACTCGACAAGCTGGTGCGCCGGCTCGACCAGGAGAGCGCGGCATGAACTCGCCGACTGCGCCGCCTGACGGCGCGGCGCCCGCTCCGATCGATCCGGCCCGCGTCGACGGCGACACGTTGCGCGCGGTGATCGCGGCCCAGCGCGGCGCCGGCCTGGCCACCGACGACGTGCTGTTCCTGGCCTTGCCGCTGCTGCGCGCGGTCGCGCAACTGCATGCGCACGGCCGGGTCGCCGCGCTCAACGCCGACGACATCGTGTATGCCGCCGACACCGGCCTGGGCCTGCGCGCGCCCGAAGGCCGCCTGCCGACGCTCGATATCGAACGCTTGCGCAAGGTCCAACCGCCGCCGGGATCGACCCTCAACATCGTCGGCGAACTGCGCGTCACCCAGGACGCCGCCCACGGCAGCAGCCTGGAAAACCTGCACACCCAGCACGATCTCGCGCAAGCGATCGAACGCCCGGTGTACCTGCCGGGTTATCGCTGCTGGGAACTCGCGCTCGGCCATCACGACGAAATCGGCGACATCTTCCAACTCGGGCAAGTGCTTGCCAGCCTCGCCTGCGGGCTGGATTTCGACGACACCGACGATCTGGACCTGTTCGCCGCGCAACGGCAGAACCTGTTCCGGATCAATCCGCGCCTGAATCCGGTGCTGGCCGCGATCATCGTCGAGATGACCGCGCTGAACCGGCACGAACGCGCGACCGATCTGGCCGAACTGGTACAGCGCCTGGAGACGTACCGCGACCAGCCGATGGGCCTGGATGTCGAGCGGGTGCTGTCGGATGCGAAAGGCCACAGCCCACGCCGCATCGCGGTGCTGTCGCACTTGCGCGATCGCCTGTTCGATCTGTCGCGGCGCAATCGCCTGCTGCAATTCCGCGCGACCCAGGCCAGCGTCAACCTCACCATCGCCAGCGTGCCGATCGTGCTGCAACTGGGCAGCATCCGACCCGAGCAGCTATGCACCTGGAGCGGCGAGTTCGCCGACGAGGTGATCGCGGGCAACCCGGTGAGCCTGCATCGCTGGCTGCGTTTCGACGATCAGCCGTATCTGCCGGCGGCGCTGGACCGCATCGCCCAGGAAACCCGCCGCGACCGCGCCGAGTTCGGCTTCAGCCATCTGCGCCTGGTCGTCGCCTTCCTGCGCTGGCACAACCTCAAGGAAGACCCCGAGCAGCGCTTCGTTTCGCCGCTGCTGTGGCTGCCGGTCGAACTGGTACGCAAGAAGGGCGTGCGCGACCAGTACGTGATCCAGTGCGAGGACGGTGAGGCCGAATTCAATCCGGCCCTGCGCCATTACCTGCGCCAGCTCTACGACATCCAGTTGCCGGAAACCGTCGACCTGCAGAAGGTCTCGATCGAATCCATCCACGCCGACCTCGCCGCGCAGATCCGCGCGTCCGAGCCCGGGGTCGAACTGCGCCTGCAGAGCAAGCCGGCGATCGAACTGATCCGGCGCAAGGCGGTGCAGCGCCTGCAGCAGTACCAGCGCCGCAGCGGCGGACGCATCAAGCCCGATGCGCAGCGCCCGGATTTCAGTTACGAACGCGAGGATTACCGCCCGCTCGGCCTGGCCTTGTTCCGCCAGCGCGTGCAGCCCAGCCCGCTGCCGTTGCGCGCCGCGGTCGGCGCGGCGCCGATTCCGCAGCCGCAGCGCATGAGCGCGAGCAGCGACGAGATCGAGCACACCACCTACGCGCTGCAGGACGATACCGGGCACGCCTACGCCTGGGACTTCGATCTGACCCAGGTCACCCTGGCCAATTTCAACTACAAGAAAATGTCGCTGGTGCGCGATTACGCGCAATTGATCGAGGACGATCCGACTTCGGTCGACGCCGCGCGCGGCGGCTTCGATCGGATCTTCTCGATCGAGCCGCGCGAGGTCGATATCGCGCCGCCGGCGCCGATCGCGCCGGACCAGCAATGGAACGTGGTCGCCAGCGACGCCACCCAGAATGCGGCGGTCGCGCTGGCCCGCGGCGGCCGCAGTTTCATCATCCAGGGCCCGCCCGGCACCGGCAAATCGCAGACCATCACCAACCTGATCGCCGATTACGCCGGCCGCGGCCAGCGCGTGCTGTTCGTGTGCGAGAAGCGCGCCGCGCTCGACGTGGTGTTCCATCGCCTCAAGCAGGCCGGCCTGGACGAACTGTGCTGCCTGATCCACGACTCGCAGACCGACAAGAAAGCCTTCGTCCACGATCTGCGCGATTGCTACGAGCGCTGGATCGCCCAGGCGCATCAGCACGAGTCGCTGACCCAGGCGCGCGCGGCGGTCCACGAGGCGCTGGCCGCGCAACTGCGCCAGATCGAACGCTACGAACACGGCATGGCCGCGATTCCGGAGCGACTGGGCGCCAGCGTGCGCGCATTGCTGCGGCGCGCGGTGGAATTGCCGGCGCCGGTCGAATTGGGCGCGCGCGAACGCGAACAACTGCCCGATTACGCGCTGTGGGAACGCGAGCGCAGTGCGCGCGAAGGTCTGCAGACCCTGTTGCGCGAACGCTACGGTAGCGACCGGCTCGCCGCGCATCCGTTCGCGCGCCTGTCGGCGCGGCTGCTTGCCGGCGAGCGTGCCTATGCCGACACCGAGGCGGTGCTGGCCGATTGCGACGCACAGGTCGACCGGCTCGATGCGGCCTTCGACGACGAACGCAGCCTGCTGACGCCGCAGACAACACTCGCCGATGCGGCCACGCTGACCGCGATGGCGCGCAAGATCGACGACACGCGTCTGGCGGCGCATCCGGATTTGCTCGATCCGGCATCGGCCGCGAGCACCCAACTGCGCCAGGACAGCGAGGCCTTCGAACAGCTCGAACGCCGCCGCGCCGAAGCCGGCAAGCACACCGTGCATTGGAAGGTGTCGTTCTCCGAACAGGATACGCAAGCGGCGTTGGCGATCGCGCGCAGCCAGGAGCGATCGCCGCTGCGTTGGCTCAAGCCATCGTGGTGGCGGTTGCGTGGCACCATGGCGCGCAGCTACGACTTCGCTCAGCACGCGGTGCGGCCGAGTCTGGTCCAGGTGCTGGAAGCGCAGGCCGCGCATCAACACGCGGCCAATGAATGCGTGGCGTTCGAAGAGCGGCTGCGCGCGCGCCTCGACACGCCGGCACTGACTTCGTTCGTGCAGACCTTGCAGCTGTGGCGCAACGCGCTGCCGACTTCGCCGATCCTGCGTAGCCTGCACGAACATCTGCTGGCCACGCCCGACCCGGCGGCCTATGCGCAACGCGAAGCCGGTTTCGCCGGGCCTGCGGTGCGTCTGCAGGAGATCGCCCAAGCCTCGCTGGACCTGCCGGACACGCTGAGCCTGGGCGAGTTCGCCGAATGGACCCGCGACCTGCGCGAAGGCCTCGACGACCTGCCCGACGCGCTGCCGCCGCTGCGCGCGATGCACGCCGCCGGCTCGGTGTATGCGCGCGCCCTGCAGCAACTCGACCTCGCGCCGGCGCAACTGGATGGCGTGATCCTCGACGAGTCGCTGGCGCGGCTGCATCGAGAACAACCCGAACTCGCCCGCTTCGATGCGCGCGCCCTGGCCGACGCCGCGCACCGCGCCGCGCTCGCCGAACGCGAGCTGTTGCAGCGCAATGCCGGCGTGGTGCGCGCGACCCTGCATCGCCAGTTCCTCGAACGCGTGCGCCAGTCCTCGTTGTCGGCCAGTCAGCTCGACGCCGACGGCAAGCTGTTCAAGAAGCGCTACGCCACCGGCCGGCGCGAACTCGAGCACGAATTCGGCAAGAGCATGCGCTATCGCTCGATCCGCGAACTGGCCGGCGGCGACACCGGCCTGGTGGTCAACGATCTCAAGCCGATCTGGCTGATGAGCCCGCTGTCGGTGTCTGACACCCTGCCGCTGAGCGCGGACCTGTTCGACGTGGTGATCTTCGACGAAGCCAGCCAGATCCCGACCGAGGAAGCGGTGCCGGCGCTGAGCCGCGCGCCGCAGGTGGTGGTGGTCGGCGACGAGATGCAGTTGCCGCCAACCAGCTTCTTCTCCGCGGCCGGCGATGACGACGACAACGCGATCGTCGCCGAGGAAGACGGCGAACGCATCGCGATCAATCTCGATGCCGACAGCCTGCTCAACCAGGCGGCGCGCAATCTGCCGGCGACCTTGCTGGCCTGGCATTACCGCAGCCGTCACGAAGCGTTGATCAGTTTCTCCAACGCCGCGTTCTACGACGGCCGCCTGATCACCATTCCCGATCGCGGCCTGGACACGCGCAGCGAGCAGTCGCTGAGCCTGCGTGCGGGCGACGAGCAGGCCGCCGTAACCGGCGTCGACGCCTTGCTCGCCCGGCCGCTGAGCCATCACCGGATCGAGGACGGCGTCTACGCGAACCGCTGCAATCTGGCCGAAGCGCGCTACATCGCCGGGCTGGTGCGCGAACTGCTGCGCCGCGACAGCGGCCTGAGCCTGGGCGTGGTAGCGTTCTCCGAAGCGCAGCAGGGCGAGATCGAATCGGCTCTGGAAGCGCTGGCCGCGCAGGACGCCGACTTCGCCGCGCGCCTGGAGCGCGAATACCTGCGCGAAGACGAAGACCAGTTCAACGGCCTGTTCGTCAAAAACCTGGAGAACGTGCAGGGTGACGAACGCGACATCATCCTGCTCAGCATCTGCTACGCGCCAGGTGCCGATGGCCGCATGCTGATGAACTTCGGCCCGATCAACCAGCGCGGCGGCGAGAAACGTCTCAACGTGATCTTCAGCCGCGCGCGTCATCGCATGGCGGTGGTGACCACGATCCGTGCCGAGCAGATCACCAACACCCATAACGACGGCGCGGCCGCGTTGCGCGCCTTTCTCGCGTTCGCCGAGGCGAGCGCGCGCGGCGAGACCGAGCGTTCGCAGAGCGTGCTCGGCGCCTTGAATCCCGGCGCCGAACGCGCGTTCTCCAGCGTGGCGCGCGCCGATGCGGCGCGCACGAGCCTGGCCAAGGCGCTGCGCGAGCGCGGCCATACCGTTCACGAGCATGTCGGCCGCTCGCAGTTTCGCTGCGACCTGGCCATCGTCGGTCCGGCCGGCGAGGGCTATGCGCTGGCGATCCTGCTCGATCCGCCCGATGCCGTCGCGGCGGACGTGCGCGAACGCTACGTATTTCGCCCCGGCATCCTGCGCGCGTTCGGCTGGCGGGTCATCGACCTGCCAGCCGCGGATTGGCTGCGCAATCCGCAAGCGGCGATCGAACGCATCGAAGCGGCCATGGCCGTCGACGAGGCTGGCGACGATGTCGCCGAACAGGCGCAGACGATCGCGACGATTGCCGAACCGACATCGCAACCTGAGCCGATCGCGCCCGCGCCCGCATCCGCCGCGCTTGCCTTGCGCGAATTCGTGTTGCAGCAGGGCGGTTCGCACAAGTTCTGGCGGATCGGACGGGTCGACGGCGAAATGACCGTGGTGTTCGGCCGGGTCGGCACGCGCGGCCAGACCCTGATCAAGGCGTTCGATACGCCCGAACGCGCCGAGCGCGAGATCGTCAAGCTGGTCGAGGAAAAGCTGCGCAAGGGCTATGTCGAAAGCCTTGCCTGATCGACCGCTTGTTTGCAGGGGTGAATGCATGGAACGCACCGATCCGCTGATGCGCCGCCGCCCGGCTTGATGCCGGCAGCGGCCGGCCGCATCGTGTGGGTTCATACCCAATGCCACGCGCGGAGCCGATCCATGAGCCAGTCCCCCGATTCGTCCACGCCGCGGATCAAGATCGACTTCGTCTCCGACGTGGTCTGCCCCTGGTGCGCGGTCGGCCTGAATTCGCTGGAGCAGGCGATTGCCCAGGTTGGCGACGCGGTCGAGGTCGAGCTGCATTTCCAGCCGTTCGAACTCAATCCGCAGATGGCGCCGGAAGGCGAGAACATCGACGAGCACCTGGCGCACAAATACGGCCTGGGCGCGCAGCAACTGGCGCAGAACCGCGAAGCCTTGCGCGAGCGCGGCGCCGCGGTCGGATTTCAGTTCAACGCGCGCGATCGCATTTACAACACCTTCGGCGCACATCGCCTGCTGCATTGGGCCGCGGCGCAAGGCGCGGCGCAGGAACGCACGCTCAAGCACGCGCTGCTCAAGGCCTACTTCACCGATGGCCGCGACATTTCCCAACACGAAGTACTCGCCGCAGTCGCAGGCGAGACCGGCCTCGATGCCGATCGCGCGCGCGTGCTGTTGGCCTCGGACGAATACGCCGATGCCGTGCGCGAGCAGGAGCGTTTCTATCAGAGCCAAGGCATCCGCGCGGTACCGTCGGTGATCATCAACGACCGTCACCTGATCCAGGGCGGCCAACCGGCGGAGCAGTTCGAAGCGGCGATACGGCAGATTGCCGGGGTCGCGAAGACGGCCGGGTGATTGCTTGGGTGGGATCGACGGCGCGATAACGTCGAGAATCGAGAGTCGAGAATCGAGAATCGAGAATCGTATTCGTGACTTGCGCCCGGCTTTGCGGAATTCGCTCTTGCTCGTCATCCCCGCGAAGGCGGGGATCCAGAGACTTCAGAGCCATGCTTCGGTAGAGCCCTGGATCCCCGCCTTCGCGGAGATGACAGCAAAAAGAGCCTCACTCCGAGCGACATCCCACACGGATAACTGCGCAACCTCGAAGTCTTTGCGGGATGGAGCTTCAGCCCCGAAACCCCATCGCCGCACAACCCACTGTGCCGCGTGTGTTCGAACGCCCCCGTCGCCTTGTTGACGACATCCGCGCCCCGTACTATCCGCGGCGCGACCGATCTCGGTCGTACCCCCTCTTTGCCAGCCACGCGCATCGCCAGCCAGCCTATTTTTTAAACCGCGGCACTACCTGAGTTAGTCGCTGCGCCGTATCCAGCACGATCGCGTTACGCCATCGACGAACGAGTCGACTGCAACCACGCATGGCGCGACCGATTCGCACCGCCCGACGTCGCCGCGATCCCGCCGACTTCCACCGTCGCGCCACCGCTCCATTCTCGGGTGACCCCGCTCTCATTCCCGAAACCCGCTGCGGCGGCTTGGCGAATCTGTGCGCGCTCGCGCCTTGGCGTCAACGCCCCTGCAATACGGTTGCCACGAAGCGGTTCGCATCCTTCGATCTTCCGCAACGCAAGGAGTGTTCGATGATCGGTTTCGTTAGCGCCACGCGTGCACTGCGCGCCTGTCTCGCAATCAGCGGGCTCGCCACGGCACTGTTCGCATCCAACAGCTTCGCCGCCGGATTGTCCGCGCAATCGGCGGCCGACCGCGCCGCGCTCGCCTTGCGCTGGGCGCCGGTGCATTACCAGGACGTCGATCAGACCGGCAGCCACGCGCTCGGCGGCGGTGCCGACTACATCACCCGCTACGACTTCGACGGCGACCTCGACGCACGCAACAACTGGGACCGCGCCGGCCAATCGGCCTATCCACTCGCCGCGCACGCGTACTATTCGGTCGTAGAGACCAGCACCCACTGGTTCATCACCTACCTGTTCTTCCACCCGCGCGACTGGACCGATTCGTTCTTCGACACCGAACACGAGAACGACGCCGAAGGCGTGTTGTTCGCGATCGCCCGCGACGGCTCGACCTACGGCACCTTGAAAGCCGCGGTCACCGTCGCCCACACCGACTTCTTCTCCTACGTCCCCGCCGGCAGCAACTGGACCGGCAACGCCGAAAGCGTCGACGGCTCGCTGTCGTTCCTGACCTACCAAGGCGCACCGCATCCGGTCACCGCGCAGGAAGCCAAAGGCCACGGCCTCAAGGCCTGGCCGGCCTACAACATCAACGGCGACGGCGTGATCTATTACCCCTCGCTGACCACCGCCGAAGTCCCGTCGAACCCCGACGACCGCGACGTCAAATACAAACTCATCGACATCTTCGAACCCGGCGGTATGTGGGAACAGCGCAACAACAGCTGGTTGTTCGGCGGCTACGGCAGCTTCGCCGGCGACACCAGCGGCGGCTGCGGCAGCGGCGCGATCAGCTGCGGCACCAACGCGGCGAATGCGCCGTGGGGGTGGGACGACAGCAACGATGGGCCGGGTAGGGGGATGTTGGCTACCGATCCGGTGGGGGTGGTGACGAATTACTTCAAAGTGCCCGAAGCCATAAGTCAAATTTACATCTACTCTCCATATCGCTGATCTGGCAATACTGTGCCGCTGGATATTTAGAGAGTGCGACGTAATTTTTCGTGATCGCTGTGGGTGCGGTTCTACGAAATATGTGGCTTTAGTGGATCACGTGACGGTACTGATCATGCCAAGACGCCCTCGTGCATGTTTAGCTTTTGTCGCGAGTTGATGTCTTGTTGTCTGCGACGTTATTAAGGTAGCTTGCGGCTTGATGCTTGTGCTTCGACGTCAGCGTAGTCGGCGCTTCGTCGTGCGTGGGTTTTGTTAAATATTCTAAGCGCTATCGAGGTGGGGGATGAGGCTCGATTTTCGATTTAAAGAAATGGCGGGTTTTCTGCTTCTGGTGCAGGCCGTCTCAATGGCGGGGCGCGCGGACGCCACCGATTTCTATGGCGCCCCCTATTACGACGATTACGCATATTGGAACAATCCGCGCTTCCCGTCTGTGGATAGCGATGTGCAGGCTTGGTGGGCTGAGTATAAAAATGATTGGCCATCGGCGTTTCCGGGGTGCAGTTACACCCTGGAAAATCATGTGGATGGACGTCTCACGGGGCGTTTTGCGACAATGACGTTGCATGGCACTTGCGGCGGAAAAGGCACGGTACGCGGCACCAAATATGACTATGCGCCGGAGAAGAATCTGGGTCCGCCGAGTTGTACGGCGCCAAGCACCCACTGTGGCAACCCGATCAACTTGGCCATCGGCAACAAATACCAAAAAGAAGACGATCTGCAGGCCGGGCCCTGGCTTTCGTTCTCGCGGCACTACAACAGCCATGAGTCGACTCCGTCGGAGCAGTTCGGCCGGAACTGGAGGCACACCTACAGCTATCGCTTGCAACATCTAAGCGACTCCCTTGGGCCGCAGGCCGTAACGCTGTCACGACCGGAAGGCACCAGCGTCATCTTCAACTACGTTGCCGGCCAATGGCACGCCGACGCGGACGTCTTCGCGAAGCTGGTGATTAATACCGACACCTCGGGTCAACTGTCGGGCTGGACGTATACGCCACGCGACGGGCGCGAGGTCGAACAGTACGACAAGCTGGGCCGGCTCAGCACCATTGCGAGAACCGACGGTACGTCCCTGGCCTTTACCTACAACGGGGGCATGGTCGTTACCAATACGCCCAGCGACTATCTGGTGACTCGGGTCGAGTCTCAGGATGGACGCGCTTTGACGCTCCAGTACGACAGCAGCTTGCGCATCAGCAAGATGCTGGATCCGGTGGGCGGTGAGTATCTCTACGCTTATGACGCACAGAATCGCCTTGAAACCGTAACTTACCCTGGCGGCACGCAACGTCGTTATCACTACAACGAGTCTGCTTACACGGCGGGCAACAATCTCCCTAACGCGCTTACCGGGATCACGCGCGAGGATGGCCAGCGCTACGCTATCTTTACCTATGGATCGGACGGAAAAGCCAAGTCCACCGAGCACGCAGGCGGAGTCGAGAAGTTCTCATCTGTGTACGATGCAAGTGGTTCGGCGACAGTCACCACGCCCAATGGCAGCGTCCAGGTGCGTTCCTTCACCACCGCCTTGGGCGTCAAGAAGGCCTCATCGGTCCAGGAGCAATGCTCCGGCTGCGCTACGCGCACGACCAGTTACACCTATGACGCGAACGGTTACCTGGATCTGAAAACCGATCCGCGCGGCGTGAGGACTGACTATGACTACAACGCGCGCGGTTTGCTGCAGCAAAAGGTAGACGCCGCAAATGACACCACCGGAAGCAAGCGAACCACCCAGACGGACTGGGATGCCGTCTTCGCCGTCCCGGCCGAGCGGCGGGTTTACGACGCGAGCGGCATCCTCCTAAAGAAAACGGCCTGGAGATACAACGCTCGCGGACAGCAGATCGCTGTCGATCAGGTCGACCCCTCTTCGGGCGCCGTGCGCACATCCGAGACGACGTACTGCGAGCAGTCCGATGTAGACGCGGGCGCTTGTCCTTTCGTCGGTTTGATTCGGTCTCAGAATGGACCCAGAACCGATGTGGCCGACGTAACCCGGTACGACTACTACACCGTCGACGCGCCTGGCTGCGCCACGAGTTCCGCGGCTTGCGATTACCGCAAGGGCGATCTTCGCAGGATCACCAATGCCTTGAATCAATCGAATGAGGTTCTGCGATACGACGCGGCAGGTCGGGTTCATTCATTGGCCAGCGTCAATGGTGTTGTTTCGGATTTCGAATACAACGCCCGTGGCTGGGTGATCTCCAGCAAGGTTCGCGGGCCCGATGACAGCGTAGAAACCGACGATGTCATTGCAAAAATCGAATACGAGCCCACCGGCTTGGTCAAGAAAGTCACCCAGGCTGATGGCTCGTTCATTCGGTATGGCTACGATGCCGGGCATAGACTCACCCGTGTCTACGACAATGCGGGGAACAGCATTCAGCTGACGCTGGACAATGCGGGCAATCGGATCAAGGAAGATACGTTAAAAGACGATGGAAGCCTGAAGCGCACGTTGTCGCGTGTGTACGATCAATTAGGTCAACTGGCAACTTCGAAAACCGCCTACGACCATCCTACCGGCTTCACCTACGACGCCAACGGTAACGATGAAGTCACCACCGATGCCCTGGGTCGCAAGACCGACAATGATTACGACCCGTTGAACCGGCTGGCCAGGTCGCTGCAGGATGTTGGTGGCATCAATGCGAAGACCGAGTTCAAGTACGACGTCGTGGATCGCGTGACCAAGGTCACCGATCCGAAGAATCTCGATACCACGTATACCTACAACGGCTTCGGCGATCAGGTGCAGCTGACCAGTCCCGACACTGGAGTGTCGACGTATACCTACGACAGCGCCGGAAATCGCAAAACAGAAACCGACGCGCGCAACATCACGCGGACGTATGGCTACGATGCGCTGAACCGACCGACGGCGGTCGCTTATCCGACCACCAGTCTCAATGTCGGCTACGAGTACGACTTCGTGCCCACCGTTTGCGCGACGGGCGAGACCTTCGCCAAGGGCCGCTTGTCCCTGATCACCGATGCGAGTGGCAGCACCCAATACTGCTACGACCGCTTTGGCCGCATGGTGCGCAAGGTGCAGACCACCAACGGCAAGGTGTTCGCGGTGCGCTATGCGTACACCTTGGCGGGGCAGTTGAGCGGCGTGACCTATCCAGACGGTGCGCTAGTGAGCTATCAGCGCGACGTGCGAGGGCGCGTTAGTCAAGTCGATGCCAAACGGGCTGTTGCGGGCGCGGGTTTCGACACATTGCTAAGTCAGGCTGCGTATCACGCGTTCGGGCCAGTCGCGAGCTGGACCTACGGCAACGGTCGCACCTTGGCGCGCCCTGTCGATCTGGATTACCGCACCACGGCCGTCACTGATCCGTCGTTGGGTGGTCTGTCGGTGGGTTTCGGCTTCGACTTGGCCGGCAATCTCAACCAGCTCACGCCGGCGGGCAGCAGCACTTCGTTGTTGAAGTACGACTACGACGGCCTCGACCGCCTGACCCATCTGCGCGACGGCCCCAGCAACACGCCGATCGAGACCTACAGCTACGACGCCACCGGCAATCGGCTGAGCCTGACTCAGGCCAGTGGCACGCAGACCTATGTGTATCCGGCCACCAGTCATCGTCTGGCTCAGGTCGGCAACAGCGGCCTGCGCGGCTACGACCCGAGCGGCAATACCACCGATATCGACGCCAACAGCTTCGTCTACAACGACGCTGGCCGCATGAGCCAGCTCAAGCAGAGCGGCGTGTTGAAGATGACGTATCTGTACAACGGCCTGGGCGAGCAGGTTCGCAAATACACCGACGCCGACAACCGTTACATGGTCTACGACGAATCGGGCCATTGGCTGGGCGAATACGACAGCAACGGCGCGACGATCCAGCAGGCGATCTGGATGTACGATCTGCCGGTGGGCGTGTTGGCTGGTGGCGGCGCGCAGCAGAAGCTGCATTACGTCGAACCCGATCATCTGGGCACGCCGCGCGTGGTGATCGATCCGGTGCGTAATGTCGCGGTGTGGAGCTGGGACTTGAAGGGTGAGGCGTTCGGCAACAGTGCGCCGAATCAGGATCCGGATCTGGATGGGACCGCGTTCGTGTTTGATATGCGGTTTCCGGGGCAGCGGTTCGATTCGATAAGTGGGTTGAGTTACAACTACTTCCGGGATTACGAAGCAGGCGCAGGACGATATGTGCAGAGTGACCCCATTGGCTTGTCTGGAGGTATTAACACATACGCCTATGTAAGAGCCAGGCCGATGGATGTAATTGATCCAAGGGGTCTCAATGGTGTTGGGGTTGGCGTTGCCAGAGGTGTTCTTTCGTGGATAGCGTTAGATACTGCCGTGCCAGAGCCAACAGACTTGGCATGGCCGAAGTGGGTCGCGTATGGAGCAGGTGCGGCCATAGCGGGTGGATTGCTTTGGGCGGCTAATGAAAGCGGAAATGAATATGATGGTACCGCTGGAGCGAGCGAGGGCAGTGAGAAAATTTGTAAACCGGCAATAGCTGATGTTCAGGCGCGCGACTTCTGTGAGCAAATGGCCTTGGCAGAAGCAAAAGCGGGAGCGGGACGAGTAAAAATGGGAACCATGGGAGATGAGCCTCGCCTCGTTGCACACTATGGTGTTGGGCCTTGGATGAAAATGGAGCACACTCATGTATGTCCTAATGGCAGAAGGCTTACCATTCATTATTTTTCTAACTTGAGGGGTTCTAATGTTGAGCTCAAGTTCGTTTATGGCGCTTCGGGTTTGGCTCCATGATTGGCCCCGTATATGAATTCTAAGTTGAGGTTTGAGGCGTTTGGCGATGACTCAGGTGTCGAGTTGCATGTCTTCTTTGAGAATGCTGACTTTAAGGGCGTAAGTGCAGCTTGGTTTTCGAGAGATCAGATACTTGCTTTTGTGAAGGATGTTTCTAGATTTCCTTTGAGCTTGGAATCACCGCCATTGCTTGTGGGGGGGTACTGGGATGACTTGGGGCGACATATTGACCAAGAGCATGTCAGGCTGTTCGTTACGCCTTTTGGTGCGCAGGGTGGTGTGGAACTTGGGATTATTTTAGCTGTGCCTCATGAGGATTCTCGTCGAGGTTTAAAGTGTTCGTTAGCCGTAACAGTAAAATCAGAGTACGCACAACTATCATCGTTGGGGGCGGGATTAAATAATTTTGTTTTAAACGCCAATGGAGTGTTTGAACTTGTCTTCCCGCCAGAATGACGGCCGAGCGGTAGAGAAAATGCTTTGCGGGCTAACGAGCCTCTTCGCTGAAGAGTGGGGTGTAAAGAACGATTGCGCCTGGGTGGTTAGCCGTTCGCCGTCATGCCCTATTAGCTTGTGCCGTCAAGATGCAGGGAGGCTTTGGTCGCATAAGTCAGGTCACACGGAGGCAAAACCCGAGATGCATCCGGTGCGCTAACTTCCGGGTGAGCAGGGGTCAGAGCGGGTGAGCAGGGGTCAGAGTGCACTTTAGGGAAAGTCCACCCTGGCCGCTCTTAGTTGGTAACGTCGCCTCCGCTTCACTTCGGCCGAAGATGTTGGATTGAGAATTGGACATTTTTATTGTCATCGTTGTTGTTTTGCTTCTTTCTGTTGTGCTTATATTTTTTCGTGTGCGTGCGTATAGGTATGAGCTGACCGATTTTGGGTTAATAGTAAACTCGTTCGGCATCCTGAAATTGATTGCAGTTCCATACAAGAACATAGTTGGGGTAAGGGTTATCCGTTTGTAGGACCTTTCAGCAGCAGGATGATGGCCTCTTCTACTTAAGAATAGGTTTTCTCTGGGCGTTGTCTTGATAAATTTATATGTGGTTTTTTTTGATCCATTGTAATAACGCCGGATTCACCGCAAGATTTCGTTGAAAATTATTGAAATGCAGGCGCTGATGAGCTGAGCGAGAACGGGTGGCTATAAGGTTACGCATCAGCATCCGATTATGCGAATAGGGTTCCAATAGGGGCGAGTGACTTTCCGGAAACTCCACGCTGATCCCTGTTCGCTTCTAGGGAATGGATTTATAGACCGCGAGCGGTGTAAGCAAGGGTATTTTTTCCGGGCAGCGCTGGCTGCCGGATTGACATGGCTGGTGCTTACATTTCAAGGTTTAGTAATGCGCGCGCTGCATAGAATGGATTTTGAAATGATTGCGACGATTTCTGTCGTTACATTTCTTGCTTCAATACTGGCTGGGTTGGCGGTAGCTGCATTAGTTCGAAAAATTCGTTAGCGATGGTTGTATTGAGTCAGTTGGTCGGGATCGCGCTGGTCGGATTTGCTGCGAGATACTGATCGGATCATGGAATCGGCTATCACGGCGTGGGCGCGTTTCAACGAAGTGTCGAAAATGCCTGTTTCCCCTCGGCCGGTGTCTTCCTGCTGTGTTTTGGGCTTTGTCGGGCAGCGGGATCCAGGCGGCAGTGTGCGTATTAATTGCCGTCGGATTCGTAGCGGCGATCAAACGCGTCAAGCGTGAGAAGTCGGCAGCGCCGACCACGGAATGCACGAATCAGGTAGACGGGTGGGGTGGGGGTCTACGGGTCCGTGAGCACCCTTGGGGAGAGGACGCCCGAGCGCTATACCCGGGCACCTTGCCCGTAGCTGCCTGCGGCAAGTCCGCGCAGCCCAAGCTTTACCCAATCAGCCCACTCAATGCTGCCCCGCAGCAAAAACCCCAACACAATCAAGCACAAGCCACCAAACCCCACCCGGGCAACCGCTCAGGCCGCTTGACCTCGCCCATCCAAAAAAAGAGAATGATCGTTCATTCTACGATGTGGCCGCGGTCTGTCTGACCGCAACAACGACCTGAGGCTCCCCCATGCCGTCGCGCAAGTCTATGTCCCGTAACGCTTTTTCCGGCGTGCCCGCTGCTGTCTCCGTGGCTGTCCTGACCCTCGCCCTCGCGGCCTGCGGCAAGGGCGGCGATCAACAAGGCGGGCCGGGCGGCCCCGGCGGTCAGAAGGGCCAGGTCACCGTGGTGACCCTCAAGCCCGAGACCGTCACCCTGACCCGCGAGTTGCCGGGGCGCACCAGCGCGTCGCTGATCGCCGAGGTCCGGCCGCAGGTCAACGGCATCGTCGAGAAACGCCTGTTCACCGAGGGCGGTCTGGTCAAGGCCGGGCAGCCGCTGTATCAGCTCGACGACAAGACCTATGCCGCCGATCTGGAAACCGCCAAGGCGACCCTGGCGCGCGGCGAAGCCTCGTTGAACTCGGCGCGCTTGAACGCGCGGCGTTCCAGCGACCTGGTCAAGATCGACGCGGTCAGCAAGCAGGACGACGAAACCGCGGTCGCCACGCTCAAGCAAAGCCAAGCCGATGTGTCTTCGGGCCGCGCCGCGGTGCAGAGCGCGAGCGTGATTCTCGGCCGTGCGCGCATCACTTCGCCGATCAGTGGCCGCATCGGTAAGTCGGCGGTGACGCAGGGCGCCTTGGTCACGGCCAATCAGGCCGATGCGCTGGCGGTGGTGCAGCAGCTCGATCCGGTGCATGTCGACATCAGCCAGTCCAGCGCCGAGTTGCTCGCGCTGCGCAAGCAGATCGCCGCCGGCACCCTGACCGAAGCGGTCACGCCGGTGACGATCCTGCTCGAAGACGGCAGCAAGTACCCGCTCGAAGGCAAGCTCGCGTTCTCCGAAGTCACCGTCGACGAAGGCACCGGCAGCTTCCTGCTGCGCGTGGTCGTGCCGAACCCCGACAACATCCTGATGCCCGGCATGTACGTGCGCGCGCTGGTCGGTACCGGCGTGCGTCAGAACGCGCTGCTGGTGCCGCAGCAGGGCATTTCGCGCGATCCCAAGGGCGCGGCGACCGCGATGGTCGTCAACGCCAAGAGCGAAGTCGAGCCGCGCGAAGTGCAGGTCAGTCAGGCGATCGGCGACAAGTGGCTGGTCGAGGGCGGTCTGAAGGCCGGCGACAAGGTGATCGTCGAGGGCCTGCAGAAGATCGGCCCCGGCATGCCGGTCGACGCGACCGAGAAGGGCGCAGCGCCGGCCAAGCCGGCCGCGGCCCCCGCCGCCGCGCCGAAGCAGTAATCGGAGAAATTCATGGCACGGTTCTTTATCGATCGCCCGATCTTTGCCTGGGTCCTGGCGATCATCATCATGCTTGGTGGCGCCATTGCGATCACCCAGCTGCCGATCTCGCAGTACCCGACCATCGCGCCGCCGACCGTATCGGTGAACGCGTCCTACCCCGGCGCTTCCGCGAAAGCCGTCGAAAACTCGGTGACCCAGATCATCGAGCAGAACATGAAGGGCATCGACGGCCTGCTGTACATGTCGGCGACCAGTTCGTCCGACGGTCAGTCCGGCGTCACCCTGACGTTTGAAAGCGGTACCGACCCCGACATCGCCCAGGTCCAGGTGCAGAACAAACTGCAACTGGCCACCCCGTTGCTGCCGCAGATCGTGCAGCAGCAGGGCGTGAGCGTGTCGAAAGCCAACTCGGCGTTCCTGCAGGTCATCGGCTTCGTGTCCGAGGACGGCAGCATGACCGGCGCCGATATCGCCGACTATGTCGCCGCGAACCTGGTCGATCCGCTCGCCCGCGTCGACGGCGTCGGCAGCACCCAGCTGTTCGGCACCAAGTACGCGATGCGCATCTGGCTCGACCCGGACAAGCTCAACACCTACAAGCTGACCCCGACCGACATCATCAACGCGCTGCGCGCGCAGAACGCGCAGGTCGCGGTCGGCCAGCTCGGCGGCACCCCGTCGGTGAAGGGCCAGCAGCTCAACGCGACCATCACCGCGCAGGATCGCCTGCAGACCGCCGACCAGTTCAAGAACATCGTCGTGCGCGCCAATTCCAGCGGCGCGATCCTGAAGCTGTCCGACGTGGCCCGCGTGGAACTGGGCCAGGAGGACTACACCACCATCGCCCGCTTCAACGGCAAACCCGCGACCGGTATCGCGATCTCGCTGGCGACCGGCGCCAACGCGCTGGCCACCGCGCAGGCGGTGCAGGCCGAACTCGAGCAGCTCAAGCCTTCGTTCCCGAAGGGCCTCAAGGCGGTGACGCCGTTCGACACCACGCCGTTCGTGCGCGTGGCGATCGAGGAAGTGATCAAGACCCTGCTCGAAGCGATCGTGCTGGTGTTCCTGGTGATGTACCTGTTCCTGCAGAACTTCCGCGCCACCTTGATCCCGACGATCGCGGTGCCGGTGGTGTTGCTGGGCACGTTCGGCCTGCTCGCGCTGTTCGGCTACTCGGTCAACATGCTGACCATGTTCGCGGTGGTGCTGGCGATCGGCCTGCTGGTCGACGACGCCATCGTCGTGGTCGAAAACGTCGAACGCGTGATGAGCGAAGAAGGGCTGTCGCCGGTCGAGGCCACGCGCAAGTCGATGGACCAGATCACCGGCGCGCTGGTCGGCATCGGCCTGGTGCTGTCGGCGGTGTTCGTGCCGATGGCCTTCCTCGGCGGCGCGACCGGCGTGATCTATCGCCAGTTCTCGGTCACCATCGTCTCGGCCATGGCGCTGTCGGTGCTGGTCGCGATCGTGCTGACCCCGGCGCTGTGCGCGACCATGCTCAAGCCGATCGAGAAGGGCCATCACGCGTCCGACAAGGGCTTCTTCGGCTGGTTCAACGACAAGTTCGACCGCGGCAACGTGAAGTACCAGGGCGTGGTGCGCGGCATCGTGACCCGCGCCGGTCGCTTCATGATCGTGTTCGCGGCGATGGCGGCGTTGATGGCGGTGTTGTTCCTGCGTCTGCCGTCCTCGTTCCTGCCGCAGGAGGATCAAGGCTTCCTGTTCACCATCGTGCAGGCTCCGGTCGGCGCGACCCAGGAACGCACCGGCGAAGTGCTCAAGAAGGTCGAAGACCAGTTCCTCGCCGACAAGGCGGTGGATTCGCTGTTCACCGTGCAGGGCTTCAGCTTCGCCGGTAACGGCCAGAACGCGGGTATGGCGTTCTCGCAGCTCAAGCCGTGGGAAGAGCGCGCCACCACCTGGGGCGATCGCTGGCGCTGGATCACCAGCTTCGGCAAGACGCCGATGCCCGACAACAGCGTCAACGGCGTCGTCGGCCGGGCGATGGGCAGCTTCATGCAGATCAAGGATGCGTTCGTGTTCGCGCTGGCGCCGCCGGCGGTGTTCGAACTGGGCAACTCCAACGGCTTCGTGTTCTATCTCAAGGACAACGCCGGGCTCGGTCACGATGCGTTGGTCGCCGCGCGCAACCAATTCCTCGGCATGGCCGGCAAGAACGAGCTGATGCAGAACGTGCGTCCCAACGGCATGGAAGACACGCCGCAGTTCCGCGTCGACGTCGACAATCAAAAGGCCTCGGCATTGGGCCTGAGCATCGCCGACATCAACTCGACCCTGCAGGCGGCCTGGGGCGGCCAGTACATCGACGACTTCGTCGATCGCGGCCGGGTCAAGCGCGTCTACATCCAGGCCGACGCGCCGTTCCGCATGGCGCCGACCGATTTCAATCGCTGGTACGTGCGCAACGACAAGGGCGAGATGGTGCCGTTCTCGGCGTTCGCCACCACCCGTTGGGAATTCGGTTCGCCGCGTCTTGAGCGTTACAACGGCGTCTCGGCGCTGGAAATCAACGGCGAAGCCAAGCCGGGCGTGAGCTCGGGCCAGGCGATGGCCGAAGTCGAGAAGCTGGTGGCGCAGTTGCCGCCGGGCATCGGCCTGGAATGGACGGGTCTTTCGTACCAGGAACGCCAGGCCGGCGCGCAGACGCCGCTGCTGTACACGCTATCGCTGCTGATCGTGTTCCTGTGTCTGGCGGCGATGTACGAAAGCTGGGCGATCCCGACCTCGGTGCTGCTGATCGCGCCGATGGGCATCCTCGGCACGGTGCTGGCGACGTGGATGCGCGGCATGGAGCGCGATGTGTACTTCCAGGTGGCGATGCTCACCACCGTGGGTCTGTCGAGTAAAAACGCGATCTTGATCGTGGAGTTCGCCAAGGAGAATCTGGAGAAGGGCATGGACCTGATCTCGGGCACGCTGGCCGCGGTTCGCGACCGCCTGCGTCCGATCATCATGACCTCGCTGGCCTTCGGCCTGGGCGTGTTGCCGCTGGCCCTGGCCTCCGGCGCGGGTTCCGGCGCGCAGCGCGCGATCGGTACCGGCGTGCTCGGCGGCATGGTCGTGGGTACGTTCCTGGGTATCTTCTTCGTCCCGCTGTTCTTCGTGGTCGTGGAGAAAGTGTTCGTCAGGAAAAAGCACGCGCCCTCGCAGCAGGGTTCGGCAGGAGCGCAGAGCCATGAGTAAGTTTTCGATCCACGCCCTGGCGCTGGCGATCACGCTGGCGACCACCGGTTGCCTGAGCCTGGCGCCGAAGGTGCCGGCCGCGGACGCGGCGATTCCGGGCGAGTGGCCGTTGCCGCCGACCACCCAGGCATTCACCGGCGCCACGCCGGCGGCGGACGGCTCGCAGCCGGCCGCGGCCGGCACCGTGGCCGACATCGGCTGGCGCGATTTCTTCGCCGACCAGAACCTGGAAACGCTGATCGGCCGCGCGCTGGAGAACAACCGCGATCTGCGCGTGGCCGTGCTCAACGTCGAGAAGGCGCGCGCGCAATACCGTATCCAGCGCGCGGACCGCGTTCCCGGCGTCAGCGCGATCGGCCAGTTGCAGCGCAGCGGTGGTGACAATCAGCCGGTCACCGATGCCTATACCGCCGGTCTGGGCATCACCAACTTCGAGCTGGATCTGTTCGGCCGCGTGCGCAGCCTGAGCCAGTCGGCGTTGCAGCGTTATTTCGCCGAAGAAGAAGCGCGTCGCAGCGCTCAGCTGAGCCTGATCGGCGAGGTCGCCAACGCCTACCTCACCCTGGCCGCCGATCGCGAACTGCTGTCGGTGTCGGAAGCGACCTTGAAGAATCAGCAGTCGGCCTACGACCTGACCGAAAAGCGTCGCGAACTGGGCGCGGTGTCGGGCCTGGAAGTGAGCCAGGCGCGGACTCAGGTCGAGCAGGCGCGCGCCGATGCAGCGCGTTACGCCGGACAGGTGGCGCAGGACCTCAACGCGCTCAATCTGCTGGTCGGCGAACCGGTCGATCCGGCGCTGCTGCCGCAACGTCTGACCGATGAAGTCAGCGGCGTCGGCGCGTTGCCGTCCGGTCTGCCGTCGGAAGTGCTGCTGCGTCGTCCCGACGTGCTGCAGGCCGAGCACAACCTGCTCGCGGCCAACGCCAACATCGGCGCCGCGCGCGCCGCGTTCTTCCCGTCGATCAGCCTGACCGGCCTGTTCGGCAGCGCCAGCACCGAACTGTCGGGCCTGTTCGATTCGAACACGCGCGCCTGGTCGGTCAACCCGGTGATCAATATTCCGATCTTCCAGGGCGGCAAGTTGCGCGCGGGCCTGGCTTCGGCCAAGGCCGACCAGCAGATCGCGTTGGCGCAGTACGAGAAGGCGATCCAGTCGGGTTTCCGCGATGTCGCCGATGCCTTGGCGCTGACCAAGACCCTGGCCGAGCAGCGACAGGCGCAGGAAGCGCTGGTCGAAGCGGCCTCGCGCGCCGATCAGCTTTCGACCGCGCGCTACAAGGCCGGTCGCGACAGCTATCTCAACCAGCTCGATGCGCAGCGCACGCTGTACGGCGCGCAGCAAGGCCTGGTGACCACGCGCCTGAGCGAGCAGACCAATCGCGTGACGCTCTACAAAGTCCTTGGAGGTGGCTGGAACGAGCGCAGCCAATGAGCACCGCGGGCAAGCCCACCGCCAAGGCCGAGGCGCGCGCGCAGGCTCAGCGCGAGCGCATCCTGGTCGCGGCGCAGAAATGCTTCGTCGTGCATGGCTTCCATGCCGCGAGCATGGCCAACATCGCCGATACGGCCGGCATGAGCGCCGGCCTGATCTACCGCTATTTCAAGGGCAAGAACGACATCATCCTGGCCATCATCGAGCGCCAGCTCGAAGAGGCCCGGGCCGATGTGGCCAAGCTGCACGCGACCAGCGATCTGGTCGCGGGCATCGCCGAAGTGTTTCAGCAGTGGCAGGCGAACGATCCCAACATCACCAGCGCGGCGCTGTTCCTGGAACTGACCGCCGAGGCCACGCGCGATCCTGAAATCGCCGCGGCCACGCACGCGTCCGACAAGGTGTTCCGCGCCGATCTGGCCGCCTGGTTCGAGCGCAGTTCCAAGGACGGTGGCCTGGGCGTGCCGAAGCAGGAAGTCGACACCCGCGTGTTGATGCTGCAGTGCCTAATCGAAGGTCTGGCGATGCGCGCGATCTCGCAGCCGGACTTGAGCGTGGCGCAGGTGAAGACAGCGCTGGAGCGGTTTCTGCCGAGTTTGTTGTCGGCGCAGGCTTGAGGTTCGGGAATCGGGAATCGGGAATCGGGAATCGGGAATCGGGAATCGGGAATCGGGATTCGGGATTCGGGATTCGGGATTCGGGATTCGGGATTCGGGATTCGGGATTCGGGATTCGGGATTCGGGATTCGGGATTCGGGATTCGGGATTCGGGATTCGGGATTCGGGATTCGGGATTCGGGATTCGGGATTCGGGATTCGGGATTCGGGATTCGGGATTCGGGATTCGGGATTCGGTTTTAGATGCGCTGGGATGTAAAAGTTCACGAAAAAGGCCGCCTTGTGCGGCTTTTTTTATTGCGCGCGATCTAGGATCGAATCGCAGCGGCCCTTGTTGTTGCCGCCTTTGACAAAGAGGGCGAACGGCCGCGAAGCGGACGTGGGGGATTTGCTTTTGCTTCCGTCATTGCCGCGAAGGCGAGGGCAGAGCTTCATCGCGACGCTTGCCCGAAGCATTGTCTAAACCACAGACCATCCGATCGTCCGAGGTCTCTTGTGGGAGGGGCTTCAGCCCCGACGCTTTCGGCTCAGATCACCAAGATGATCGGTGCTATCGACTCGGCTGAAAGAAAAGCGTCGGGGCTTAAGCCCTCCCACAAAAGACCTCCGATGAAGACCGCTCACATCGCCTTCAACCCTGCAACCGCTTCGCCGCCTCACCCACCACCCGCAGCGCCGACTCGATCGTCTTGTCCCACGCGTGCCCACACCCCAGCCGCACGTGATGGGTGTAATCGCCGCGGTTGGAAAACAGATGCCCCGGCAGAATGCCCACACCCTTGGCCAGCGCGGCCTCGAACAAGGCCTGACCATCGACTTGCGGCGGCAGTTCGACCCAAAGCGTCATTCCGCCGGCCGGCTCGGATACGCAACTGCCTTCGGGCCAGTAGTCGAGCACCGCCTGCCGATAGGCCTGCGCATTGCCCGCCAGCGCGCGACGCAGTCGGCGCAAGCCGCGCTCGATGTCGTGGCGGGCGAGGAAATCGATCAAGGCCATCTGCGGCAAGGTCGCGGTGGCCACGGTCGAAAAGCTCTTGGTGCGAAGCAATTCCGAACGCCGCCGTCCACCGAGCATCCAGCCCACCCGAAGGCCCGGCGCCAGCGTTTTGGAGTAGGAACTGCAGGTCACCACATGCTCGCCGTCGTCGTAACGGCGCAGTGGCGGCGGACGCTCGCCCGAATACGCCAGTTCGCCGTACAGATCGTCTTCGATCACCACGGTGCCGTGCGCGGCGCAGGCCGCGACGATCTCGCGCTTGGCGTCGTCGCCGGTGAGGCTGCCGAGCGGGTTGTTGAAACTCGGCACCAGCAAGGCCGCGCGCACCGCGTGGCGTTCGAGCAATTCGCGCAGTTGCGCCGGGTCGATGCCGCGGCCGGGGTGATTCGGCAGTTCCAGCACGCGCAGGCCGTGCGCGGCGACCGCTTGCAGCAGGCCGTGGTAGGTCGGCGTTTCCAGGATCACGATGTCGCCGGGGCGAGTCACGGTGCGCAGGGTCAGGCTGATCGCTTCCATCGCGCCGGCGGTGATGATGACTTCGTCCGGGTCGATCTCGGCGCCGCATTGCGCGTAACGCTCGGCGATGCGTTCGCGCAGTTGCGGCAGCCCCTGAGGAACGGTGTAGCTGAGCGCGGTTTCGGGGTCGCGGCGCATCGCGCGCGCGACCGAGGCGGCCAGCGCGGCGGTCGGCAGCAGCGACGAGGCCGGGGTCGCGGTATGCAGCGGGACGAGGTCGCGCCGCGACTGCACGTCGAGCACGCCGAGCAGGGCCGGATTGCGCACCGGCATCGGTGTGCGCGACAGATGCCGCGCGCGCGACCCACGCGACGGCGCGGCCGGTGCGGATCGCACGTAGTAACCCGAACGGGGCCGCGCTTCGATCAGGCCTTCGCGTTCGAGTTGCTGATACGCCTCGACCGCGGTTGCCAGGCTGATGCGTTGATCGCGCCCGAGCCGGCGCAGCGAGGGCAGGCGCTCGCCCGCGCGCAGCACGCCGCGCTGGATCTGGCGGCGCATGCGATCGGCTAGGCGTTCGTAGAGAAGATCGTGGGTCATGACGCGTTCCGGTGGTGGCGATGTAACACGAGCGATGGAAAGCCCCTCTCCCGCGTGCGGGAGAGGGGGTGGGGTGAGGGTCTGGGCGCAGCGGCGTAACTGCAACCAGAGTTCGCGACAGACAAATTCGCAGACAAATCCGACACGGCACTGCTGGTTTCGGCCTGATCTTGCTGCCCTCACCCTAACCCTCTCCCGCAAGCCGGAGAGGGAACTGTCCGGTGTCTGGGGACGATGAAACTGTACCGGTCAAAATCCATCCTAACTGAATCTGTATCGGTCCGCGGCCCGGCCCTAACCTGAGCCTCCCACTGCCAGCGAAGCGTCCCGCGCTTCGACCGCCATGAGCCCCAGCGCCACGCCCGCCGAATCGCGCACCGCCCTGATCCAGCTGCTGATCGCCGAACTGCTGATCGGCTCGGTCGGCGTGTTCGTCCACGAAAGCGGCCAGAACGCGATCACCGCGGTGCTGTTCCGCTGCATCTTCGGCTGCGCGTTCCTGATCGTGTGGGGATCGGCGCGCGGCCTGTTCCGCGGGCTGCTCGGCGAGCGCGCGCTGATCCGCTCGGCGATCGTCAGCGGCGTGTTGCTGGTGTTGAACTGGGTCGCGTTGTTCGCCGGGATGGCGCGTTCGTCGATCGGCGTGGCGACGATGGTCTATCACTTCTTCCCGTTCGTGATCCTGGGCATGGCGGCGATGTTCTACGGCGAGCGCACCCGCGCCGCCGACCTGGGCTGGACCGCGATCGCCTTCGTCGGCGTGCTGTGTTCGGCCGATCCGTTCAAGCTGTGGAACAGCGCCGGCAGCGGCTATCTGATCGGCGTCGGCCTGACCTTCGTCGCGGCGATCCTGTGCGGCGCTTCGTTGCTGCTGTCGCGCCGGATCAGCCGCGAGCGGCCGTTCGCGGTGGTGCTGATCCAGTGTCTGGTCGGCGTGGCGATGCTCGCGCCGTTCGCCGACTACGCAGCGGTGTGGACGCCGGGCAGTCACTGGTTCTGGCTGGCCGGCCTGGGCCTGATCCACAGCGGCGTGTGCTACGTGCTGTTCTATTCGTCTTACCCGCGATTGCAGGTCGCGACCATCGCCGTGCTGGCCTTCATCTACCCGGTGATCGCCTTGCTGCTCGACTACCTCGTCTATGGACGCACGCTGGCGCCGGTGCAAAGTGTGGGCGTGGCGCTGATCGTGCTCGGCACGCTCGGGGTCAACCTGAAATGGCAATGGCGTCGTCGCCCGGTGGCGGTCGGCGCCTGAGCGGCCCGCTAGCTGTCGCGATGCCCACTATCGCGATGCAAGATTTACTCGACCCGGTTCGCGCAATCGCGTGGATCAGCAGGCGTTTGTTCTGCTCGTTCGGCGCAGGGAGGCGCCGGCGGGGAATTTAAGGCGTCGCTACAGCGGCGACGTACGACGTTCAGTCGGCCAGCACCAGGCGCCATGCGCCTTCGACATCGCCTTCGACGTTCTGCCACGGCACCCGGTCGTTGCCGCGCAGCCGATCCCAGCCGCGTGCGAGTTCCTCGCGGATATCGTCCCAGTGGCGTTCGCCGTGATGCAGGCGTGCGCCGATGCCGTAGGTGATCGCCAGTTCGCGGGTGCGATGCGAGACCGCGGCCGCAGCGGCGGCCGCCGACAGGCAGGGTTCGCACTCGTGATCGGCGCGCTCAGAAGACAGCCTGTCGAGATGGCGATAGCTCATGAGCGAAGTCCGTTGGCATTGCTCTTGCATTAGGACGATATCGGTTTTGCGTTCCAAAGGGGTTACGAAAAGTCGCCAGCGCACAGACAAAGCGCGAGCGATGTCGCAAACGCGCGTTCGAAATTCACTCGATGTCGACGTCTCCGCCGAAAGGCGGAGAACGCCCGGCCGTCGCGGTCAAAAAGACGCCGCCCGAAGGCGGCGTCGCAAGCGCAACGATGCGCGCTTCAACCCTTGATGCAGACCACCTGGCGCAGGGTGTGGACCACCTCGACCAGATCGGCCTGCGCGGCCATCACCGCTTCGATCGGCTTGTACGCCGCCGGCGATTCGTCGATGACCGCCGCGTCCTTGCGGCATTCCACGTGGGCCGTGGCTTCGCGGTGTTGCTTGAGGGTGATCTGCTGCCGCGCCTGGGTGCGGCTGAGCACCCGGCCGGCGCCGTGGCTGCAGCTGTGGAAGCTGTCCGCGTTGCCCTTGCCGCGCACGATGTAGCTGCGCGCGCCCATGCTGCCGGGGATGATGCCGAGCTCGCCGGCGCGCGCGCTGACTGCGCCCTTGCGGGTGACCCACAACGATTCGCCGAAATGGTCCTCGCGCTGCACGTAGTTGTGGTGGCAGTTGACCGCGGTCTTCTCCAACTGGAACTTGGGCAACTGCGCGCGCATCGCGTGCAGCACCCGCTCCATCATCGCCTCGCGGTTGTGGCGGGCGTAGTCCTGCGCCCACGAAACCGCTTCGACGTAGTCGTCGAACAGCGGTTCGCCTTCGAGGAAGAAGGCCAGGTCGCGGTCCGGGACGTGGAAGCCGAGCACGCGCTTTTCCAGTTCGCGCCGGGCCAGTTCGATGAAGTAGCTGCCGATCAGGTTGCCGGTGCCGCGCGAACCCGAATGCAGCATCACCCAGACGAAACCGGCTTCATCCAGACACACTTCGATGAAATGGTTGCCGCCGCCGAGCGTGCCCATCTGCTTGTCGAACTTGTCGGTGCGCAGCTTGCGGTGTTTGTCGTGGATGCGATCGAGTTGCCCGGCCAGTCCGGACTGGGCCAACCGAGTGTCGATGCGGTCGGGACGCTTGCGATGTTCGCCGCCGCGGCCGTTGCCGACCGGGACCACGCGCTCGATCGCCGAGCGCAGCGCGGCCAGGCTGTCGGGCAATTGCTCCGCCCGTAGCGTGGTCCGCACCGCGGCCATGCCGCAGCCGAGGTCGACACCGACCGCGGCTGGGATGATCGCGCCGCGGGTCGGCCGACCCGCGGCCAGATGGACGTCCATCACCGACCCAGGCCCGACGGCGGCAGGGCGCAGTTGCCCGCAGGGTCCACGCGGCCAGCCGCACCGGCACCCGACCCGGCTTGACCGGCCTTGTCGGCGTGCAGTAGTTCGTAACTTGGAGTGTTCATGATGAATAGTCCTTGCGACGCGCGTACGGCGCGCGGTGGCGCGCCGGCGCGCGTTCGTACCGGCGCCGCGCGTACGACGAGCGCGGCGTGCGTGTCGTCTTGGAGTGTTCGTTCAATTCGGCCTGGCTGAGCTGCAGCTTTCGATGGGCATAGACCGCGCTGGTGCCGTACATGCGCCAGCGCGCGCTGGCGCAGTTCTTCAGGTATTCGCAATCGGCCTGGCAGCTGCAGTTCTGGGCAGACGCGCGTGCCTGCGCCACGCGCGCTGGCGCAGTTCTTGGCCAGGCAATGCATCACCGCGTCGTAGACGTCGGTTCTGGGCAACGTGCGCGGCCTGCGTTCCGGACCGGGAGAGATCGGCGGCTCAGGCATCGGCATCAATTCGATCCGATACCAGATGCCATCGATCCGGCGCAGTTGGGTGGTGGCGTCCAGCTTGCGTACGCCCGGTTCCCATTCGGCCTGACGCGCATGCGCCGCCAGACGATGCTCGCGATGGCGCTCGATCTTCAGGCGGATCGCCGCTTCGTTGCGCATCAGGCAACCATTGTCCGGGTCCACGTACAGCTCGTGCCGGGCTTCGGCCAGCGGTTGCAGACCGCGCCAGTTCTGCATCACATACCTCGTTCCTTTGATATCGAACACCTGCATCGCGACGAAATCCTCGAGGTGCAGGTGGATGTGCTGTTGCACGGTATTGCGCCGATCCACGCGCGCGCACAGTTCCGAGTAGACGAAATCCCAGCGCCGCCCGACTTGGCCTTGCAGGTAGCGTTGCAGGGGGCGCAAGTTTTCGTTGAGCCATTTGCGATTGCCATAGCGGTACTTCATCGCTTCGTGGCTCGGTTGGTCTTCAAGATCGCGCGGCGGACGTGCGCGCGGCGTATTGCCGCCGCCGCGCCGTGGCCGTTCGACGATCACTTTGTACATATCGTTACGCATACAAATTCTTTCCGACAGATAGCGTCACGCCGGTTGCCCGGCGCGACATATCGGCCGCTCCACCGGAGCGGCCTTCGCGTTTTCGCTTACGGCCGACGCGCTATCGGAATCCGGACGGCGACGCCGTCCGGTCCTGCGTTCAGCCGTTGCCCTTCAGGCTGACCAATTGCTTCATGACTCCCTCCAGACCGCCGAACACGGTCAACTTGTCGATTTTCTCGGTGATCTTTTCCAGGACCTCGAGTTCCTTCAGACGCATCAGCACCGGACTTTCCTCGATCAGCTTGGCGGTGTTGAGCAGGCTGCGCGTGGCGTTCGCCTCCTCGCGGCGGCGGATCACGTTGGCTTGCGCGGTCTTCTCCGCCTGCACCACGCCGTTGAGGATCTCCTTCATTTCGCCCGGCAGGATCACGTCCTTGACGCCGACACCCAGCACCTCCACGCCGACCTGCGAGGCCTGGCCGCGCACGTAGCCGAAGATGTCGGCATCGAGCGACGCCTTGTCGCCGAGCAGTTCGTCCAGGGTCTTGGCCGAGACCGCCTTGCGCAGGCCGTACTGCAACTCGCGATAGACGTGGTCGAGGTACTTGGCGACCTGGATGCGCGCGGCGGCCGGGTCGGACACGCGCAGGCTGGCGGCCAGGTTCACGCGCAGCGACACCTTGTCGCGGGTCAATAATTCCTGGCCCGAGACCTCCATCGACTGCACGCGCAACTCGATCACTTCTACTGCGACGTTCTTGCGCACGTTCCAGAACGCATAGGCGCCCGGCTCGAGACGACGCACGAACGTGCCGTCGACGAACAACAGGCCGGCCGACTGGGTCGGCACCACGCCGGCGACCGCGACCTTGTCGAGGTAGCTGAGTTGACGCAGCGCGTTGGCGACGTCGCGCTCGACTTCCAGACCGTCGCTCAGCGCGACGGTGTGGATGGCGATCTCGGCCAGACCCTTCCAGTACAGACGGCGGGTGCCCGGCGGCAGCACATCGGCGACGCGGCCGTTGCGCAGCATCAAACCGATCTCCTGCATGCCCAGGTCGGCCAGCACGAAGTGGTTCTGCAGACGCGGGCCGAGACCGGCGATCAACGCCTCGGTGTCGCGGCCGGTGTATTCGGCGTTGGCGATCGAATGCAGCGACAGTTCGAGCTCGCGCTTGAAGTCGCCGATGCGATGCACGCCGGGGCCGAGCACGCGCTCGATGCGGCGGTTGCGGTAAACCAGGACGCGCTCGGCATCGCCGACCACGACCTTCTTGATCCAGAACATGACGCTCTCCTTGAGGTTCCGGTGGTCCGATCCGTGGTGATGGCCGTCGCGACCGAATCGGTTGTCGCGATAGCGCCGGTGGCGTTGCGCGAAGGCGCAGCGGTGCATCGTCGCGTACGCGATGCGCACGCAACCTGGTATGGGATTCGCCGTACGGAGCGGCGAACGGAACAAGTTGGAAACGCCCCTTGACGTCGACATCGCGAAACCCGCGCGTGCTGGGCGCGGAGCCGGTGCGGCCGGGCATCGTGACGCTCCTTGTCGCGATGCGGGTGCCGCGCCGTTCCTTTGCCTTGCGGGCGTGGGTCCGCCGGCGATGCCGTCGCTGCGGTGTCCGTTGCGCGTCCTGTATCAGCGATGCCTGGCGAACTACCGCACGGGGCGTTTCCTGGGTTGGAACTTTCGTTCCTTGCGAACTGCTGGAAGGCAGTTTGGGATAACGGGACTCGAACCCGCGACCACAGCATCAAGCCGCGCTCTACCGACTGAGCTATATCCAATGGAAAGGGTCGGATTCGAACCGACGACCTGCGCACTGGTCGCTGCTCTACCTGGCTGAGCTACCTTCCCGGGAAGCAGCATCCATCCACGCACTTCGGCATACGCCACGGCAGTGCCGCGCGCACCGGACGGGATGCAAACCCGTACCGCTGTAGTGCGTTTCATCGGATGCTGCGTATTGCCGTGTGTCGCCACATGGCAATGAGTTGGGCGCAAGCGCCCGTTCGTTGCCACACGCACGCACCGCCCGTACCGAAGCACCGGGGTACAGCGCTGCAAGCGCCTCGACGGCCTGACCCCTGAGACTGCGATGCTTCGGGGTCTTGTGCGGATGGCGTTTCAAGGGGTTTTTACGACGATTCCTTTGCGAGCGCTGAAACGAAAACGCCCCCGGTGGTGAACCGAGGGCGTTCGCGTTCCTCGGGAGATCGGGGCGACCGATCTCCCGTGGCAAAGGGAGTCAGTCCGGCAGGTGCAGAAAGTCGATGCGACCGCGCTGCGACCGCGCGCAGTCGCGCATGCCCAGGCGCGCGGGCCCGGTGGCGTTCTGCTTGGCGATGTAGGCGTTGAAATGCATGGGAGGCGGTCGGTTCGCTGAAGTGGTTAGGACGATGGGCGCGAACAATACGCGCGGGAAAATCGATATGCAAGACCGTTCGTCGTGTTGTGAGTGGTTTTTGTTTTGGGATGGGTGAGTTGCTCTGTCGTGAATGAGGAGCGTTGGAATGTTCGGGCTTCGATGTCGGTGCTCGTATCCACGCCGACAATTACGTCGACACCGACACCGACACCGACACCGGTTCCGATGCAGACATAACCCTCCACACCGTCATTCCCGCCTTCGCGGGAATGACGAGCTGGAGGGTTTTACTTCGACTCGTTCCCTCACCCCGGCCCTCTCCCGCAAGCGGGAGAGGGAGACAGGCGCGCAAGCGCGTCGAGGTTTTCGGGCGGCGTCGGCGCGAAGGTGCCGTCGGTCACGATGATCGCGACGGTGCCGTCAAGCTGCGATCATTGCGACGATGTCGTCGACATTCATCACCTCGGCGAACTCCGCCCGCAACGTGGCCAGATGCGCGCGACTCACCGCATCGGCCGCGATCACCGAGCCATCGGCGTCGACCAGGTCGAAACAGAAACACGCATCGGCGATCACCAGCGTGCGATAACCCAGGTTGCTGGCGACGCGCGCGGTAGTCGACACGCACATGTCGGTGCTGATGCCGAACAGCACGATTGTGTCGATGCCGCGGCGACGCAGGCGCAAGTCGAGGTCGGTGCCGATGAAGGCGGCGTTGACCGACTTGCCGATCACCGTTTCGCCGGCGAGCGGCTCGAAGCCGGGGCGAAACGCATGGCCCGGATGCGAGGGATGCAGGGTCGATGCGTCGATGACGGAGTCGTGGCGCACGTGGATCAGCGGCAGGCCGCGCGCGCGCCAGGCATGCAGCAGGCGCTGGCCGTTGGCTTCCATCTGCGGGTTGTTGCGCGGACCCCACGGCGGATAGTCGAAGCCGCGTTGTACGTCGATGGGAATCAGGGCGGCGCGCTGCGGATCGATCATGGGTAGTTGCCTGTTGCGTTGATTGGGTTGAGGCGATGCGTGGGGTGCGCGGAGGGCTGGCCCGACGGATCGAGGCGACGATCCGGGATGGCGCATGTCGACGAGCCGTTCACTCGTCGCCGTCGGGGCGCTCGCGCCGCGGCCCGCCATAGGCGCGTTGCACGATCGCCACGCGTTGCTCGAAGCGCTGGTACCACAGCCGATGCCCCAGCTCGCGCGCGACCGTGTGCTCGGCGTGCTCGCGCCACGCGCGGATCGCGTGTTCGCTGTCGAAATAGGCGACGGTGATCCCGAAGCCGTCGGCGCCGCGGGTCGATTCGAAACCCAGGAACCCGGGCTGTTGCCGCACCAGTTCGACCATGCGCGTCGCCGCGTGCTCGTAGCCGGCATCGTCGTGCGCGCTGCGTTGCGAGGAGAAGATCACCGCGTAGTACGGCGGCGCGGGCAGGTCGGCGAAGGCGGAGGTGGACATCGGCGGGCCGGGTGGGGAACCGCCGTCACTGTGCGTGCTCGCCCGCGCCGGTCTCAACCCGGCACAATGCCGGTCTCGCCCGGCGCCGCCGGGCATCCACACGCGCCGCCCGACCGGAGCCGCCGCCGATGAAGACCCTGGACGAAGTGGACCGCAAGCTGATCGCGCTGCTGCAGGACAACGCGCGGCTGTCGACGGTGGCGCTGGCCAAGGCGGTGGCGTTGTCGCGCAGCAGCGTGCAGGAGCGGCTGCAACGGCTGGAAGCGAGCGGGGTGATCGCGCAGTACACGGTGCGTCTGGGCAGCGGCGGCGATCCGCTGCGGGCGTGGTTGCTGCTGCGTTACGGCGAGGGCTTCAGCTGCGACGACGTGGTGCCGTTGCTGGTCGAGCTGACCCAGGTACGGCTGGTCCACAGCGTGGCCGGCGAGACCGACCTGATGGTGCTGGTGGAGACGCGCACGCCGAGCGAACTGGCCGATCTGCGCGAACAGGTCGCGGCGATGAAGGGCGTGGACGACGTGACCACGATTCCGGTGCTGCGCACGGCGCTGGATCGTTTGTAGTCGCGCCTTTAGTCGCGCAGTCGTGGCCCGCGCCGCGTCACCTGCCGGTTGCGCGGACGGACGCGGCGCGCGTCGATACGACGGCGAGGCGGACTATTCGGATTCCAGATCGGCCAGCGTCATCACCCAGGCCGGCACTTCGGGCTCGTCGCCGAAGAAACTCCTCGGCTTCTTCTCGCCGATCGCCCAGCGGTGAATCCAGCTCGGTCCGGCCGGGCCGGTGTAGGCGTCGGCGCGTCGGTAGGCCGGATCGCGCATGGCTTCGTCCAGGCCGATGAAGCGATAGCCGCGCTTTTGCACCATCGCGACTAAGTCGGCGTAAGTGTCGGCGTTGAGCGCGTTGGCGTGGATCAGCCAGATCTGCGGCAGGTTGTAGCCGAGCAGGTCGATCGACTGCTGTTCGTAGTAGTCGATTTTCGCGCCCATGTAGGCGATGTAGTCGCGGCGCAGCCGGGCCTTGAGCTTGCCGGCGTCCTTGGCGTCGGTCGCATGCAGGTACGCGCCCGCCCAGATCCAGTCGGAGTTGTCGACCGTGACCGGCGCGATGCGGTAGTCGTGTTCGCTCAGGAAGCGTTCCAGCGCGGCCTTGTCCTGCGCGCTGCGGCCGGCGCGCAGGTAGGGATGGCGGAACCAGTGCGGTTGTTGTTCGCGCGCCTGCAGCAGCGGCCGCAGTTGCCGTTCGCCGCGCAGGATGTCGTCCTGATAGGCCGGCAGGCCGACCGCGTGCAGGTCGGCGTGAGCGTAGGTGTGATTGCCCAGGGTGGCGCCGGCATCGAGCCAGTCGCTCAGCATCGCCAGGCGGTCGGCCTGCAGCTTGCCGTCGTGTTCGAGCTTGCCTTCGTTGACGAAGCCGATCGCGGGAATGCCGGCGCGCTTGATCGCCGCGACCAGGCGGCGATGGCCGGGCAGCGCCTGCGCGGTGCTGATGCCCGGCAACTGCACCCAGGGCAGGTCGTCGACGGTCATGACGATGCGGCGATCGGGCGTGGTCTTCTCCCGATCCGCATGCGTGTGGGCATCAGGGGTTGCGATCGCGGTGCCCAGCGGCTGCGCGGCGAGCAATACGGAGGCCAGCAGCGGCGCCAGCAGGCGACCGGGCGGGCGAGGGGACGGGGTGGGCGGGCGCATGCGCGGTTCCGGGACGGGAAGCGGCGATCATCGCCGCCTCCGTGCCGCCTGCAAACCGCCATGCGTCCCGGATCGGCGCGCAAGGCGCGAAGTTGCGACGTCAGTCCAGCTTGCGCGAGATGAAGTAGTAGGCCAGATTGCCGAGCCCCACCGCGCCGAGCAGCACCGCGATCGTGCCGGGGGTCGCATCGTCCCAGCCGGCGCCTTCGATGATGCCGAAGCCGACCGCGAGCAGGACCATGACGATGCCCCAGCGCAACGCGCCGTGGCGGCGGCGGATGTCTTCGTCGCGGGCCATCGAGCGCAACAGCTCTTCGGCGCCGCCGGTGGACAGCAGTTTGTTGCGGAAACGCGCCTCGACGACGATCTTGATCGCGAAGACGATGCAGACGAACAGGGTGATGGGGACAAGGATTCCAGGCATGGCGGCAGTCTCGGTGGGTTCGGGTCTCGGTGCAATGGATACGGGGCCGCGGCGATCGGTTGCAGCCCGGTGTCCGGCCCGCCGGCGCCATGGGCCGGCGGGTGCCCGGCCTGCCGCGATCCCGACCCGGCGCCGGCCCGGGCCCGGCAGGGGTGACAGGTATCATTCGCACATCGGTGCGACCGCCACTGCAACCGTCGGCGCCTGGCCCGCATCCTCAGTGCGATGACCGGTCCCACACCATGAACGACGACCGCAGCCTGGTCGCTGCCGTGCTCGCCCAGACGCCGGGCGCTTTCGAGCGCCTGGTCCGCGAGTACCAAGGGCTGTGCTGGCACATCATCCAGCGCATGGTCCGCCACCCCGACGACACCCGCGAGCTGTGTCAGGAAGCGTTCCTGCGCGTCCATCAGTGCCTGCACCAGTACCGCCACGAAAGCGCGCTCAAGTCGTGGATCGGCCAGGTCGCCTACTCGGTGGCCAAGCGCCATCTGGAGCGCAAGCGCATTCCGATCGTGGAAGTGGCCGACGACGAGGACGCGCTGTCGCCGCTGGACCTGGTCAGCGACGGCTTCGACCTGGAGGCGGCCTGCGCCGACGAGGAAGTCGCCGCCGGCCTGCACGCCGAGATCGAGGCGCTGCCGCCGTTGCAGCGCACGCTGCTGACCCTGTATCACCTGGAAGAAGTACCCATCGGCGAGATCGCCGCCATGACCGGCCTGGCCGAAGGTACGATCAAGAGCCACCTGTTCCGAACCCGGGCGCGACTGCGTCAGCGCCTGGAAGCCCGGCTGGGAGAATTCGCATGAGCAAGACCTACAACGACAAGACCGCCAGCGACCGCGCCGCCGCGCCGGGGTTCGACGACCCGCGCATCGAGCGCGAATGGCAGTTGCAGGAACGCGCCCAGCGCGAGGAACGCGCCGGCGCGCCGATGGCCGGCGACGATCCGCGCCTGGCCCAGTACCGCCTGCTGACCCGCGCGCTGCGCGCGCCGGTAATGGAGCCGATCCCGTTCGGTTTCGCCGAACAGGTCGCGCGCCGCGCGCAGGCCGTCGCCAGCACCAACGATCGGGTCGAACGCTATCTGCAGCAGTTGCTGCTCGGCGGGCTGGTCGTGCTGGGGGTGTTTTTCGCCTGGCAGAGCAGTCCGAACTGGCTGCCGGGCCTGCTGCAGCTGATGCCGCAGGGAACCGTGTCGTGGGGCCCGGTGGTGGCCGCCTGCTGCGCGGTGACCTGGGGCTGGGACGGCGTTGCGCGCGTGCTCGGCCTGGACCGCGACCGCGCAGGACACGCAGCCTGAGGTCCGCGGTCCGCTGCCTCTATGGCTTTGAGTGATCGCTGAGGGGCCGTAGGCCCGCAGCCTCGATGCGGCCGGCCGTTGCGGCCGCCCGTCCATGAGCCTCTCGCGCGGTTCGATCGTCCCGATCGCCGCGCGCGACGGCGTCGCGCGTTCGACGCGCCGCCCGCGGCTCGCGCGCCGCCCGATCCGGCGCGCGAACGCCGACGCCCCAACGCACCGACTGCCGCGCGTGCCGCGCGCGAACGACCGTGCCCTTCGCACACGCGCGCGCAACGCGATAAGGCGCTCGCACAGGACGCGAGTGCATTCGTCAGCTCGCGCGCGACGGCGAAAAACCACTTGTATTTCGGTATAGCGACGGGGTGCGCAGTTCGCCGCGCCTAGCCGTCGGCGCGTGTCACCCAAGTAACAGCCATCGTCGGACCCCGTCACCAGACTCGCCTGCACATGCTTCAAAACAGGAGAGACGACAGATGGAACGTCCCAAGATGGATCGCGGCGAGTTCAAGGCGGCCGATGAAATGTTCGCCAACGCGTGGCGGGCCAGCCTGCCGGAACTGGAAGCGCGCGCGCGCCGTTTCGCCGAAGGCCAGCGCGATCGCGCCGAGGAATTGCTGGCCAATACCGCGATCAAGGCCTTGCTGTTCATGCGCCGCTCGCCGCAGACCATCACCGACCCGTGCGGGTTCTTGTTCGTGGTGCTTCGGCACGTGTTTCTCGACAGCGTGCGCCGGCGCGGACGCGACCGCGAGGTGTTCGACCGTCATCGCGACATCGACAACGACAGCAACGGTTTCGCCCACGACGGCCTGTCGGCCTTGCAGAAGCTGGAACTGGACCAGCAGCTCGGCCGCGTGGTCAACGCGGTCGCGCGCCTGAGCCGCGATCAGCGCCGCCTGTTCGCTTATCGCTTCATCGACGACCTGCCGTACCCGGTGATCGCCGAGAAGCTGCACATCAACCAGCCGCTCGCGCGCAAGCGCGTGGAGCTGCTGCGCAACCGGATCAAGTCGGCGATGGCGCGCGACTGACGTGGCATCGCGCCGATCGATTCGGGTGGTGTCGCATCGGGTCGCCGCGCTGTGGCCGTGGTCGCCAAATCGCGATTCACAACGCTGACAGGACCGCGTTCCACCGTTTAGACCGATAACGAACGAAGCACCGATCAGCGCCAATGGGCGCCGGTGGTGCCGATTCCCTCACCACCGCTTCTTCAAGGACAGGCTCATGGCCGACACACCCGTCAACTCGCAGATCACCGACGCCGTCACACAGACCAACGTCAAGGTGGTCGCTGAAGCGCCCGCGCAGGCCATCGCCTCGCTGTACCAGGTATCGAGCCACTCCACCGGACTGGCGCTGCAGAACGCGGTCCACAGTCAGCAGGTGCTCAACCAGATTTCCAGCGCGGTGGTGTCCAAGGCGGTGCAGATGATCATGGCGGTCGGTGACAAGCCATGAGCCCCGCGGCGGTGACGTGCGAGCGAACGGGCAGTGAGCGGATGCGTCCGTCCGGACGCGCAGGAGCGATGCGATGAGACGGTTCGGCAGAAACAACAATCCCACCACGACGGCCGCCGCCAATGCGTCCGCTGCGCCCGCCGCCGGCGCGCCGGCGGCTTCCGCGCCGGCTTCGCCTGCCGCTGCCGCGCCCGCCGCGACACCTGCCACGCCGCCCGCCACCCCGCCCGCCGCAGCGACGCCGAGCGCACCGGCGACGCCCGCTGCCGCGGCGCCCAGCGATGCGGATGTGGCCAATACCGCATCGGCGGCCACCATCCCCAATGATCTCGCCGCCGCCGTGCCGGCGAGTGCGGCCACCGATGCGGCCAGCGCCGCGCCGGCAGCGCCGGCATCCGCGCCCGCGGCCGACGACAGCGCCGCCGCGCCCGCTTCACCCGCTGCCGCGCCGACCGCATCGGATCCGTCGCCCTCGTCGTCGTCGGCTGCATCGGCATCGCCCGCCGCGGCCGCGCCGTCGCAACCGCCGCCCTCGCCCTTGTCCACCTCGCGCAGTCTCGCCCTGGCCCAGGCCGGCGGCGGCAACGACGCGCCGACCGATGCCTTGAACAAGCAGATCGTGCAGGCGGTGACCTTCACCAACGCCGAGACCGCGTCGTACGCGCCGTCGCAGATCGCGACCGGTCCGGACATGATGATCAGCCAGGCCGCCGGCCTGGTCGCGCAATCGGCGGCGGCGTATTTCGACGGCGTCACCAAGATCGCGCTGGCCAGCCAGGGCGTGCTGATGAAGCAGATGACCCAGGACCTGGTCGAAGGCAACGTCGAACAAGCCGCCGAAGATGCCCTGGGCATCCTCGCCACCGACATCTTCATGGGCGCGGCCGCGGCCGTCGCCGCGGCGGCCGGCGCGATGGAAGCCGCATCGGCGGGCTTCGCGATCGACCGCATCGACCAGAGCATCGCCAAGTACTCGACGCTGTTGCAGAACCGCAAGAGCCCCTGACCGACTTCGTTCACCCACACAACTCGCCGCATCGCACGCGCGGGCCGCACCGGCCCGCGCAATGGCCCGGTGTTGCCGCGATAACCGCAAAGGATCCCGACCATGGCTTACTTCTCGCTGCCGGCGCTCACCCTGCCGAGCTATCGCTTCGACTACCACAGTCACTTCGGCGGCATCCTGCCGGTCGATAACCCGCAGGCGGTGGCGACCGACCCCATCGAGCTCAAGGTCGTCTATCAGGTGCCCAGCGAGGTCGGCACGGTCGACGCCAATGTCACCGTCAGGATAGTCAAGGGCCAGCAACTGACGCTGGCCGGACTGTTCGGCGGCGCGCTCGATGAACAGCAGCCTGAACGCGGCGCCCTGTCGTTGTTTCTCAAGGCGTTGATGCTGATGGAAGAGGACAACCCGCTCGCCAAACTGGCCGGCAGCCCCAACCATTCGCGTTACGAGCGAGGTGAATGCATCGCCGAAGACATCTTCATCGCCTGCGTGTGTCTGGCCGACCAGCTCAAGCTGGACGTACTGCGCGACGCGGTGGCCACCAGCCCGGTGCTGTACAGCACCGTGCGCAACGCGCTCCAACAACTCGCCCTGGACCCGCCGCCCGGTCAGAAGCGGCCGATCGAAGCGCTGATGCCGCTGCTGCGCTATTTCAACGCCAAGATCTACAGCGCCAGCAAGTACACGCCGTTCGACGATGCGTACCGCATGCGCTCGTTCGCGATGAAGAAACTACGCGCCGAACCCGGTGGCAAGGAGCGCTACCTGCAATGGATGGCGATGAGCCTGCTTTACCTAGAACAAGAAGGCATCGGGTACGCGCAGCTGGCGATGGGCGAGGACGAAATCCGCATCGCCAACGCGGTGCTCGGCGCCTACAACACGAGCCGCAGCACCCGCTACAAACTGCTTGCGCATACCGCGACGGTGTATGCCGGCGACAATGCGCTGGAGAACGAACTCAACACCAAGATCCTGCCGCTGTTCCTCGACCCCAGCTTGACCGAGGTGATCGGCATCGACCTGCTCGGAACCGAGAACAAGGTCGGCAACTACGGCGAGCTGTTTTCCTTCCTCGCAGGCCAGTTGGGCACAGCGTCGGTGCCGCTGACCCAGTCCTTCGGCTCGGCCGAACAACCGCGCGCGCTGCAGTTGGTCAGCCACATCCATTGCGGCGAAGGCATGGGCGTGTCGTCTGACAACCGCTCGGCGATCGGCTACGCGATCGCCTATTCGCGATTCCAGCCGGGCTCGAAGTTCTATCGCGCCTATGCCGACTACGTGCTGGCCTGCCGGACCGCCGCGAAGGGCCGCCGCGACGAGAATCTGCGCGGCACCGTCGGCACGAATCCGCACAAGGACACGGGCGTGTCGGGCCTGTTCGATGAAATGTTCCGCAACGATTCGCTGACCATCGACGGCCTGACCCTGCGTCGCTACGACGGCAACAGCGCGCGCACCCAGGAACTGGTCGCCTACGCCGGCAAGCGCAACATGATGGCGCTGTGCGAAGCGCTGGATCAGCCGGTGCCGGCGCAAGCGCCCGCGACGCAGACCCAGAGCTACTACCAGTTGCTGACCGGCCCGAGCACCTTGCTCGGCTTCCGCCTCGGTCATGCCTACTACTACCGCAGTTTCGTCGCCGCTCGCTATCCGCTGATCGCCTTCGACACCAACCTGGGCAGCAATTCGATCACCGGCGCGTCCGGCCTGTTCGCTTCGGTCGAGGGCTACCGGCTCAATCGCGGCTTCCGCCACCTCGATGGCTATGTCGACACCGATCTGCTCAAGACGGTGACCGACACGGTGATGTTCATGGGCCTGCAGGCGCTCAGCGACGATCAAGTCGGCAGTTTGATGACCCTCGCGCGCGGCTCCAAGACCCTGGCCGACCTGCTGCAGCAGGGCCAGACGACCCTGTCGGGCCTGTTGGACGCGGCGATCGCGCCGATCGCATCGAAGATGGAATCCGCCACCAACTACGCCAATTTCTCGGCCCTGGTCACCGCGATGGTCGGCGCCAATACCTCGCCGAGCGTGTGGTTCGCGGCGCTGGCGCGCGTGCTCAACGTGTTCATCAACTGGCGCTCGTACCTGCTGGGGTCCGATGCGCAGGGCGTGGAGCACACCGACGTGCAGGACGAATTCCTGCGCTGCGTGCTGCTGCTGGCTTACAACCTCGCACCGTTCGACACCTCCGCAAAGAGCACGCCCGGTGTCGGCGATCAGTTGCAGGCCCTGGTGACCGGCATCTCGGCGGCCTACTGGCAGACCACGGTCGGGCCGCTGGTGACCGATACCAGCAAGCGCCAGACCACCGCGACGATCGCCGGCTACAAGGCGCCGGCCTCGGTGGTCACCGTCACCCGCAGCAAGAGCGTTTCGTCCTGATCGGCGACCGCATTGCGTATCGCATCCCTTGTAAGACCGGAGTTCGCAATGGACGAGAGCCTGCATTATTTGCTGCACGAGGAACTGGAAGGTCTGTTCGATCAGCCGGCCGCACAGGCCGTGCAGGTCCCGCCGGCCGCGGCTCCGACCCCAGCGCCCGAGTCGGCGGCGCCGAGCGGCGCGGAGTCCGCGGCGAAACCGGACGCGGCGACCGCGCCGGTCTTGGACCGCACCTTCGAGGAGTTGATCGCGCGCCTGGCCGATCCGAAGGTATTGCAGGCGCTGGCGCGTCTGCTGGGGGGGCGCTGAATGTCCGCCACCGCAGCCACGCCCGAGTCCTCATCCACGCCGGCGGCCGCACCCGCGCCCGCCGCCGACCCGGCCGCCACCGCGCTGGACGCGCAGCTGACCGAGTTCGCGCGCAACTGGCTCGGGATCGAGCTGGGCGCCGAGGAGCGCGCCCGCGTGCGCGGCGCGATCGCCATGCTCGAAGCGCAGCAGCGCATGCAGGCCAGCCAGGCGGCCCAGGCGTCCGCCGGCGCCACCGCGCGGCGTCCGGCCGGCAGCGTGATCGACCTGGACCGGCAACGCATCCAGAACCTGATCGACCAGAACCTCAGCCGCACCCAGGCCACCGTGCTGGGCAATGCGCGCGCCGAGCGCGCCGCCGAAACCGCGGTGCTCGGCGCGGTCGAGCGCGCGCAATCGCTCGACGACCTGCGCCCGCCCAAACCGGCGGCCGGCACCGCCGCCGGCGCCAGCCAGGCGCCGCGCACCGATCCGCTGATCGCGCAGATCGCCGACCAGCTGACCGGCTTGATCAAGCGCGAAGTCGATGCCTGTTTCCAGCAACAGTTCGGCCCGCTCGCGAGCCAGTTGCAGGCGGTGATCGACGCGGCGCAGGACAGCGGACTGCTGGCCAAGAAATCCGATTCCGCGTCCTCGGACGGGTCGCGCGGCACTACGGAAAACAGCGGCAAAACCGCTGGAAAACCCGATCAGAACAACAACCACAACAATGCCGCCAAGGCGCCTGCATCGGCTTCACAACGCGATTGATGACTCGTTCTTCAGCTAGGTACGGCATCGGCCGTACCCCACTACTCCAAGGAGCTTCACATGGCATTCCCTACCGCTGTCAATGACCAGATCACCGATGCCGTCACCCAGTCCAACGTCAAGGTCATCGGCGAAGCGCCGGCCTTTGCGATGGGTTCGATCTACCAGTCGATGGCGCACTCCACCGGCATCCTGTTCGAGAACGCCGTGTCCGCGCAGCAGCAGCAGAACACGCTGGCGCAGGCCGCGGCCAACCAGGGCGTGATGCAGATCTACAGCCTCGACACCACCGCTGCGGCCGGCGCCACCGAGAAGGTCGCCCAGACCGGTGTGTCCGACAACCTCACCAGCCTGCTGACCGTGCTGCAGGCGTTCAAGCCCTGAGCCGCGCGCGGCCCAGACCCGGCCGCATCGGCCGGGTCGAGGATGCCGGCTCGCTCATGACCTGAGTCGAGCCCGCATCCGGGCCCGCAGGCTTCCCGATTACCGTAAACGAGGATTTTCCCCATGGCATATCCCACCGCCGTCAACAACCAGATCACCGACGCCGTCACCCAGTCCAACGTCAAGGTCATCGCCGAAGGTCCGGCCTTCGCGATGGGTTCGATCTTCCAGGCTTCGGCGCACTCCACCGGCATCCTGTTCGAGAACTCGATCGCCTCGCAGCAGCAGCAGAACACGCTGGCGCTGGCCGCGACCAACCAGGGCGTGATGCAGATCTACAGCGTCGACACCACCGCCGCCGCGGGCGCCACCGAAAAGATCGGCCAGACCGGCGTGTCCGACAACCTGACCAGCCTGATGACCGTGCTGAAGTCGTTCAAGTCGCCTCCCAATCCGTACGGCCCGTAAGTCGCGCAGCACCCGATGCCGGGCCGCCGCGAGGCGCCGGCATCGTACCGGCTCCGCCGAGACGCGCATCGTGGCAATGCCGCCACAACTGCAGACGAACGCTCCGCTTGCCGGACGTCGCACTCGCCGCAGACCCCGAACGCAGACGTCCACAGGGGGCGTTATGGAACGTGCCACCGGCCGCGGGCGCGGCCGTCATGATCGCGGCGACCGCATCGGTCGCTCCCATTGCACCGCCTGCCGCGGCACGTGGCCGCCGCTATGTGCCTGACACTCGACGACAGCATCGCGGTACGCCGGCGCCGTTGGGGCCTGGACCGCTGCGGCCTGCTGCGCGGCCTGCCGTCCACGTTGCTCGATCACGTCGCGCGCCACTGCACCGAATTGAATCTGGAAGAAGGCGATGCGCTGTTCTTCAAGAACGATTCCAGCGACTTCCTCGCCTTCGTCGTGCACGGCCGCATCTACAAGCTGCTGTACGGCCCGGACGGCCAGGAACTGATCGTCGACACCATCGAAAGCGGCGAGACGGTCGACGAAATGCCGCTGCTCGACACCCATGCGCATACCTTCACCGCCGTGGCCTACAGCCCGACCCGGGTGTTGTTGCTGTCGCGCCGGCATTTCGCCAGCCTGATCGCCGATCCGGTGGTGATCGAACGCGCGCACACCTCGCTGTGCGTGCGCCTGCGCCAGGCGGTGGAGAGCCTGGAGACCATGTGCCTGCATCGCCTGGAATCGCGCCTGGCGCGTTATCTGCTGTCGTTGATGCGTTCGCAATCGCGTCAGCGCGGCGACGATTTCGAAGTCGCCCTGCCGCCGACCCAGAGCATCCTCGCGGCCATGGTCAACGCCAGCCGGCCGAAATTGAACGCGCAGTTGCAGACCTGGCATCGCAGCGGTCTGGTGAGCCGCAAGCGCAACATCCTGCGCATCAACGACATCGATCAGTTCCGCTGCAAGGCCTACCTGGGGCGCGATGCGCAGCGGCCCAACCTGCGCGCGCGCTCGGCGGTGGCCCGGCCTAATGCCTGAGCGGTTCGTGGCGAGAGGTTATCTGGCGCTGGCACGGAGTTGCTGCAGCCGAGTCGATCCGGTTTGCGGCGACTGCGGTTGAGGCGGTTGAACTGCGAATCGAATGGTTGTGCGGGCATCTGATGATGCAAGTGCGCAAGTCGTGCAGCTCATCAAGCTTATGCCCGGTAGCCGAAGCGCGATTTACGGCCGACCTCATTGAAGCATCCCGAAGCATTCCCCCCTTTGCAAAAGGGGGGGCAGGGGGGGATTTGCTTTTGCTGTTGCTTCTTTTAGAAGCAACAGCAAAAGCAAATCCCCCACGTCCGCTTCGCGGCCGTTCGCCCCCTTTGTCAAAGGGGGCAACAGCAAAAGCCGTTGCGATAACAAAAGTCGTCGCGATTGCAGGCGGCTTTTGTGGGGGGGGGGGCTTCAGCCCCGACGCTTTCGGCTCAGATCGCCATGAAGCTTGGCCTGATCGAATCCGCCGCTCAACCCGGCAACCCCTCCAGCTTCACTTCAACATCGGCCCAAGCTTCGTCCACACGTGATCGCGCAGCTTGGGCTGCGCGCTGGCGATAGGATGCAGGTTATCGGCCTGGAACGCGGCGCGGTCCATCGCCACCGGTTCGAGCAGGAACGGCAGCAACTGCGTGGCGTACTTCTGCGACAGTTCGCGGTAGTTGCGCTCGAAGCCCTGCGTGTACTCCTTGCCAAGGTTAGGCGGCATGCGCATGCCGACCAGCAGCACCTGCGCCTTCGCCGCCTGGGCGGCCTGGATCATGCGTTCCAGGTTCGCCCGGCTCTGCGCCAGTTGCAGGCCGCGCAGGCCGTCGTTTGCGCCCAGTTCGATCACCACCACCGCGGGCCGGTTGCGCTGCAATTCGCCGGCGATGCGCGAGGCGCCGCCGGCGGTGGTTTCGCCGCTGATGCTGGCGTTGACCACGCGCCAGCCCGGCTTGGTCTTGGCGATGCGCTCGGCGGTCAGCGACACCCAGCCTTCGGACGCGGCCAGGCCGTAACCGGCCGAAAGCGAATCGCCCATGAACAACACCGTGCGCGCGGCCTTGGTCGCCGCCGCCGCGGCGGGCCGGGCAGCGGCCTTCGAGGCCGCGGCGGGCTGCGCCTGCAAGGGGGCCAGAGCGCTCAGCAGCAGGGCCGAAGCGAGCAATGCCGCGCCCAGGCCAGGACCGATGGCCCATTGAACCGGGCCGCGCGATGCCGCATATCCTTGTTTCGTGGCCGCGATTGCGCGGCCGCGGGCATGAGCAGGCGAACCTGCGTGGATCGCCGATGCGGATGCGTGGCCCGCGCCATCGCGGCGCTGCAGCGTCGAGTCGCGCAAATCCCGGCTCTTAAAATCCCAGCTCTTAAAATTCATTTAATAACGTCTCCCGACACTACGGCGAGGCAAGCAGAAGGACGATCATGGCAGCTTCCAACCTGGCTGATTCGATCATGGCCGACAGCATCGTGAAAGACCACGATGAACCGCAGGCTGAAGCGCTGCGCACAAAATCGCGGGTGGCGATGCTCGAAGTCGAGGGCCTGGGCAAGCATGTGCCCTTGCCGTCGGGCGAGCTCGTCATCCTCGATGGGGTCGGTTTTTCGATCGCCAAGGGCGACACCGTCGCCATCGTCGGCGCTTCGGGCTCGGGCAAGAGCACCTTGCTGTCGCTGATGGCGGGCCTGGATTCGCCGAGCACCGGCACGGTCAAGCTCGACGGCGACACCATCTCCGCGCTCGACGAAGACGGCCGCGCGCGCGTGCGCAGCGAGAAAGTCGGCTTCGTGTTCCAGAGCTTCCAACTGCTGCCGTCGCTGACCGCGCTGGAAAACGTGATGCTGCCGCTGGAACTGCGCGGCGATCGCGATGCGCAGGCGCCGGCGAAGGCGATCCTGAGTAAGGTGGGCCTGGGCCAACGCCTAGATCACTACCCGCGCCAACTGTCGGGCGGCGAACAACAACGCGTCGCGCTGGCGCGCGCGTTCGTGACCCGGCCGTCGCTGCTGTTCGCCGACGAACCCACCGGCAACCTCGACACTCACACCGGTCAGGCGATCATCGAACTGCTGTTCGAACTCAACGCCGACGCCGGCACGACGCTGGTGCTGGTGACCCACGACGAACATCTCGCCGAACGTTGCCATCGCCGCATCCGCCTCGACAGCGGCCGCCTGGTGCAGGGCTGAGGCATGGGCCGCACTCTCTCGATGGCATGGCGGCAATTGCGCCGCGATCTCAAGGCCGGCGACGTCCGCATCCTGCTCGCGGCGCTGATCCTCGCGGTGCTCGCGGTGACCGCGGTCGGTTTCGTCACCGATCGCGCCGAGCGTGCGCTGGCGATCGAAGCCAATCGCTTGCTCGGCGGCGATGCGGTGATCCGCGCCGATCAGCCGATCCAGGGCAAGCTGCGCGAGGCCGCGTCGGTGCCGCAACTGCGCCACGCCGAAGCGACCGAACTGCAGACCATGATCCGGGTCGGCGAGCGCTTGCAGCTCGGCGATCTGCGCGCGCTCGGCGCGGGCTTTCCGCTGCGCGGGAGCTTTCGCATCATCGATCGCGCGGGCGCGGCCGAACGCGATGCGCCCGGCGTGCCTGCGCCGCGCACGGTGTGGATGAGCCAGGCCGGTGCCGACACGCTCGGCGCGCAGGTCGGGCAGGAGATCGCGCTGGGCGATGCGCGCCTGCGCCTGGCCGCGCTGGTGACACAGGAACCCGATGCGTCGCTGGATTACTTCAACATCGCGCCGAAGGTGTTCCTCAATCTGTCGGATCTGCCGGCGACCGGCCTGATCCAGCCCGGCAGCCGTATCCGCTATCGCATGGTCGTCGCCGGTCCGGCCAATGCGGTCGAACGTTTCGTCGCCGACGCCAAGCCCGCGCTCGGTCGCGGTCAGCGTCTGGAAACCATCGCCGATGCGCGCCCGGAAGTGCGCTCGGCGCTCGATCGCGCCGGCCGTTTCCTCGGCCTGGCCGCGCTGGTGTCGGTGGTGCTCGCCGCGGTCGCGGTGGCGATGGCCGCGCGCCGTCACAGCGAGCGGCATCTGTCCGGCACCGCGGTCATGCGTTGCCTCGGCGCGAGTCAGCGCACCCTGGTCGGCATCCATGTCGGCGAACTGGTCTTGCTCGGTCTGATCGCGAGCGCGATCGGCGTCGCGCTCGCGTTCGGGCTGCAATGGGCGATCGGCGGCTGGCTGGAACAGTCCTTGAAGATGTCGATTCCGGCCGCCGGTTTGATGCCGGCGGTGCAGGGCTTCGGCGTCGGTCTGGTCGTGCTGCTCGCGTTCGGCGCGCCGCCGGTGCTCGCCTTGCGCCGGGTGCCGGCGCTGCGCGTGCTGCGCCGGGATCTCGATCCGACCGAGCCCAGCGCGTGGTTGGTGGCCGTGGCCGGTCTGATCGGCCTGGGCGCACTGCTGTGGTGGAAAGCCGGTTCGGTCACGCTCGGCTTGACCATGCTGGCCGGCATCACCGCTACCCTGGCGGTGCTCGCGCTGCTGGCCTTGCTGATGATCGTGCTGGTGCGGCGTCTGCGTTCGCGCCTGCGCGGCAGCCTGCGTTACGGTCTGGCCAACGTCAGCCGTCGCGCCGGCACCAGCATCGCCCAGGTCTCGGCGCTGGGTCTGGGTTTGATGGCCTTGTTGCTGGTGACCTTCGTGCGCACCGATCTGCTCGATCGCTGGCAACTGGCGCTGGCCGCCGATGCGCCGAACCGTTTCATCATCAACGTGCAGCCCGATCAGCTCAAGGACGTGCGCGGTTTCATCGCCGAGCAGAAACTGCCCGCGCCGACCTTGTTCCCGATGATCCGCGCGCGCCTGGTGTCGTACAACGGCAAGCCGGTGACCGGCGAGAGCTACGTCGAGCGCGGCGATCGCGCCAAGCAACTGGCCGAGCGCGAGTTCAATCTGTCGGTGGCCGACACGCTGCGTTCGGACAACAAGCTGGTCGACGGTCAGTTCTGGGCGCCGCGAAAACTCGCCCAGCCCGAAGTGTCGGTCGAAGAAGGGTTCGCCGAGACCCTTGGCTGGAAGCTCGGCGACACGGTTGGTTTCGATATCGCCGGGCAAAGCTTCAAGGCCAGGATCACCAGCCTGCGCAAGGTCGATTGGGAGAGCTTCAAACCGAATTTCTTCGTGATCGCCTCCACCGAATCGATGGACGGCTATCCGGCCAGCTACATCACCGCGATCAGCGTGCCGCCGCAGCAGACCCGCTTCACCTCGCAATTGGTCGAGCGCTTCCCGAATCTGTCGGTGATCGATGTCGAGGCGGTGCTCAAGCAGGTGCGCAGTACCGCCGATCAGGTTTCGACCGTGGTCGAGGTGGTGTTCTATTTCTCGCTGGTCGCCGGCGTGCTGGTGTTGATGGCGGCGGTGAGCGCCAGCCAGGACGAACGCCTGCTCGAAGGCGGGGTGATGCGCGTGCTCGGCGGCAGCCGTCGGCAGTTGCGCTTGGCGCAGGCCTCGGAATTCGCCGCGATCGGTTTGTTGTCCGGGCTCACTGCGGCGATTGCCGCGTCGGTGCTGGCCGGCGTGGTCGCGGTGCAGGTGTTCGACCTGCCGTGGGAGTTCGATTGGCGCATGGCCGCGGCTGGCGGCGGCGCGGGTGTGCTGGCGGCGTTGGCGGCGGGCATGTTCGCCACGCGCAAGGTGCTGGATGCGCCACCTTCGGTGACGTTGCGTGAGTTGCAGGGGTGAGTGGGCTGCGGATGTTGCGTTGAGGTTCGCGTGCCCTCATCCGGCCCTTCGGGCCACCTTCTCCCGCGAGCGGGAGAAGGGATTTAAAAGCCCCTCTCCCGCTTGCGGGAGAGGGGTTGGGGTGAGGGCCGCGAGCCGACGAACTATCAAATCCCCAACTGCGGCTCCGCCTGAAACCTGCGCGCATACCCGCGCTCCTCGGCCACCCGTTCGATCTCGCCGTCGGCCAGCTCCGGCGCGGCGTACACCGCATACACCGTAGCGCCCTCGCGCAGACCGACATGGTGCAGGCGGTAACGCGGCTGACCGCTGCCGGTATTCGGCGGGTAATGGCGCGGCGGCTCGCCGCCTTCGAGATCGAGTTCGCTGTTGTCGACGGTGCCGCCGATGAAAAGGGCTCGCATCGTGATTCGCTCCTTGGGGTTGGACCAGATCCGATCGTCGCCGTTGCGACGTTCCGCGGCGATGAAGCCGATGTTGTCGCAGCGGCAAGCGGCTTCGATCTCCCGCGTGCGTGCCGCCATTGCGAAGGAAACCGCGCCCGCCCGCCCCGTCACTCGCCCGGCGACAGATGCCCGGAAAACACCCGATGACGTGGATGCAGCCGCAGCCATAAGGTCTGCACCAGCACCAACACCGCGATCCCCGCCGCGCACCAGGCCGCGGTGTGCGCACCGTTCAAAGCCGATTCGGATTGCTTGAGATACACCCCGGCCAATCCCCACAGCGCGGCCGCCGCATAGCCCAGATTGCCGCGCATGCGCCCGTTCAACAGCAACACCAGCAGCGCCGCCGCGGCGAACAGCGCCAGGCTCCAGCCGAGCATGTCGTCGACCGGCCGCGATCGGTACGCGACCACGACCTGCGCGGTGTTCAAGAACGCCGCCAGCGACAGCCAGCCGGCGTGCAGCGAAATCGCGAACTTGGCCCACAACGCCTGACCGGGCACCGGGGTGGGATCGCGCGACAGCAGCACCGCGCTCCAGGCCATGCAGGCCAGCGCCAGCCAGATCACCGCCAGCGCCAGCCAGAACCATTGCTGGGAGAAGATCGGCATCCACAGCGCGGTCAGGGTGAAACCCGCCGCCGCGGCCGGGCGCAGCCGCTGCATCGTGTCGTCCTCGCGCAATCGCGCGCGCAGCTGCCACAGCGCGAACAGCAGATCGAGCAGGAAGATCACGCCCCAGATCGCGAACGCATAGCCCGCCGCGACCAGCAAGGTGGGATAGCGATCGGAAATCGCGCCGTTGTCGGGACCGAAGTAGCCGCGTTGGGAACACCAGGCCACCGCCGGCATCAACACGGCCGCGAACACGACAGGCAGGCGCACGATGAACACTCCCGGCATTGCGATGCCCACACCCTAACGCGCAGCCGCGTAAAATCGGCGCGATGATCTCCTTCGAGCCCTTCCGCCATGCCCTCTCCCATGCGCGTTGACGCCTCCGACGACGCGCTCGACACCCTGTTCCAACCCTTCGCCGACGGCGTGCTGTCGTGGCCGGAGCAAGGCGGCGCGCTGTTCCTGCGCGCGCGCGACGGCGTCGGCCTGCGCCAGAGCCCGCGTCCGGGCCTGGTGTGCGAACAGGACTACAAGCCCGCGATCGACGCCCTGCATCGCGGCGGCCTGGACACGGTCGAGCTCGACTCGCTGCCGGCCGACCGGCGTTATCCGCTGGTGCTGGTGCTGCCGCCGCGCCAGCGCGACGAGGCCCGCGCGCTGTACGCGCAGGCGCTGACGCGCACCGCGCCGGGCGGGCGCGTGGTCGCCTGCCTGAGCAACGACGAAGGCGCGCGTTCGGGCGAGGACGACCTGGGCCGCATCGCCGGCAAGGTCGGCAGCCTGTCCAAGCGCAAATGCCGGGTGTTCTGGACCGCGCCGCTGGACGGCCCGGCCGACCCGGCCCTGGCCGCCGCCTGGGCCGGCGGCGACCGGCCGCGCGAGATTCTCGGCGGGCGGTTCCTGAGCCGGCCCGGCGTGTTCGCCTGGGACCGGGTCGATCCCGCCTCGGCGCTGCTGGCCGAGCACCTGCCGGCCGATCTGGCCGGTCGCGCCGCCGACCTGGGCGCCGGTTACGGCTATCTGTCGGCCGAACTGCTGGCGCGCTGCCCGCGCATCACCGCGCTGGACGTGTACGAAGCGCAGGCGCGCGCGCTGCAGCTGGCGCGGACCAACCTGCAACGCGTGCCGACCGCGGTGCCGATGGAGTTCTTCTGGCACGACGTCACCGCCGGCCTGGACGGGCGCGGCTACGACGTGATCGTCAGCAACCCGCCGTTCCATGCGCAAGGCCGCGAGGAGCGCCCCGACATCGGTCGGCGTTTCATCGCCGAGGCCGCGCAGGCGCTCAATCCCGGCGGCCGGCTGTGGCTGGTCGCCAATCGCCATCTGCCGTACGAGGTGGTGCTCGACGAACGCTTCGGCGAAGTCCGCACCGTCGCCCAGCAAGGCGGCTTCAAGGTGGTCGAGGCGATCAAGGCCAAGGCCGCGGGCAAGCCTCCCGGCCCGGCGACCGGCGTCGCGAGCGGCAAGCCGACCGGCAAGTTCGCCGGCAAGCCGGGCGGCAAGGGCGGAGCGCGCGCATGAAGCTGGTCAAGCTGATCGGCAACCTGGGCTACGGCAGCCGCAAGGAGGTCAGCGCGATGTTCCGCGAAGGCCGCATCACCGATCCCGACGGCGAAGTGCTGTACGCCGACGACAAGGTCGAGCACGCCGCGATCCGCATCGACGGCGAGCCGCTCGATCCGCCGGCCGGGCTGGTGTTGATGCTGCACAAGCCGACCGGCTACACCTGTTCGACCAAGGACCCCGGCCGCATCGTCTACGACCTGCTGCCGCCGCGGTTCCGCCTGCGTTCGCCGCTGCTGTCGACGGTCGGGCGGCTGGATCGCGACACCAGCGGCCTGTTGCTGTTGACCGACGACGGCGGCCTGCTGCACCGGATCGTGTCGCCCAAGGCCAACCTGGCCAAGGTCTACGAGGCGCAGTTGGCCGAGGACCTGCGCGGCGACGAAGCGGCGATCTTCGCCAGCGGCGAGCTGGAACTGGAATCCGAACAGACCCCGCTGGCGCCGGCGATCCTGGAGACGATCGCGCCGCGCCAGGCGCGACTGATCCTCACCGAAGGCCGCTATCACCAGGTACGGCGCATGTTCGCCGCGGTCGGCAACCACGTGCAGGCGCTGCATCGCAGCCGCATCGGCGGTCTGTCGTTGCAGGATTTGCCGGCGGGGCAGTGGCGGACCTTGGATGCGGCCGATCTGGAGACCTTGTTCCGTGGCTGATTCGGTCGATCCTGTTGATTCGCGCGGATTGATCGCGATCGATTTCGTTCCCGCCGCGGTGCTGTTCGACATGGACGGCCTGATGCTCGACAGCGAGCGGGCCATGCTGGGCGCCTGGCGCGCGGCGGCGCTGGCCGAATCGATCCAGGCCGACGACGCGCTGTGGCTGTCGATGGTCGGCGTCCACGACCGCGCCAGTTTCGCGATCCTGTCCGAGCGCCTGGGCGACGACGCGGCGACCCGTCTGCGCGCCGCCGGCGATCGTCTGTACGACGCGCAGGTCGCGGCGGGCCTGCCGCATAAGGACGGTTTGATCGAATTGCTGGATCTGCTCGACGCGCACGGCATCGCCAAGGCGGTGGCGACCTCGACCCGGCGCAAGCGCGCGCTGGCGAAGCTCGAGGCGAGCGGCTTGCTCGATCGTTTCGCGGTGATCGTGACCGGCAGCGATGTCGAGCATCCCAAGCCGGCGCCGGATATTTATCTGTTGGCGGCGCGGCAGCTCGGGGTCGATCCGCGCGATTGCCTGGTGCTGGAGGATTCCGAACCGGGCGTGCGCGCCGCGCTGGCGGCCGGCGCGACGCCGATCCAGGTGCCGGATCTGGTCGCGCCCAGCGCGGAGCTGCGCGGGTTCGGGCATCGGATCGCAATGTCGTTGGTGCAGGTGCGGGGGATGTTGGAGGCGGTTTTGAAGGCTCGCGGTGGTATTCGGGCTGCGTCCGGGGCTTGAGGCGAAAAGCAAATCCCCCTCGATCCCCCTTTTTCAAAGGGGGGAAGCAGGTAGGTCGGGTGCGTAGCTGTGAACCGACGCGAAGATCGCCAAGCCCTACACCCCTCTCCCGAAGGATTCCCCCCCTTTGAAAAAGGGGGGCAGGGGGGATTTGCTGTTGCTTGTACGCGCAACTCACCCAAGCCAACTCACTTAGCCAACAACGCCCGCCACCCCTCAAGCCCAAGCTTCTGCAACGTCTCCAGATTGCGCTCCACGATCACATCCGGGTCCGGAAACGCCGCCACCGCGCGTTCCACGCTCGCCTCGCGCAACAGATGCAAGGTCGGATACGGCGAACGGTTGGTGCAATTGCCGACTTCATCGAACCCGGTACCGGCGAACTGATAGTCGGGGTGGAAGCTGGCGACCTGGATCTCGCCTTCCAGGTCCAACGCCGCGACCGCGCCGTCGGCGAGGTCGAGGAAATCGTTGAAGTCGAAGAAGTCCTGCAGCACCTGCGGATGGATCAGCAAGGTGGTGTCGATGCGCTCGGGGTCGCTTTGTTCCAGCAGCACCAGCTCCGAGGCGAGTTCTTCCAGCAAGGCCTGCGGCGTGCGCGCATCGCTCAGCACGAAGCGCACCTGGCCCTTGGCCAGCACCGCCTTGGCGAACGGGCACAGGTTCAGGCCGATCACCGCGCGCTCCAGCCAGCGCCGGGTCGCGGCGATGGGTTCGGCCTCGTTCGACGAGGGATCGCCTGGCGAAGCTTGACTCGGCACGGTATCGCTCATGGTCGCGGGCTCGCTGCGCAGCGGAGGGTCGGGCGGATCAATCGCGAAAATTGTCGAACTGCAACGGCCGCTCGAATTCCAGGCCCTTGAGCAGGGCGATCGCGGTCTGCAGGTCGTCGCGCTTCTTGCCGTTGACGCGCAGCTTGTCGCCGTTGATCTGGGTGTCGACCTTGAGCTTGGCGTCCTTGATCGCCGCGGCGATCTTCTTGGCCAGCTTCTGCTCGATGCCCTGCTGCACGGTGATCTTCTGCCGCGCGCCGGCCAGGTTGGTGTCGACGTCGCCGAATTCCAGGCAGCGCGCGTCGATGCCGCGGGCGGCCAGGCGGGCGCGCAGGATCTGGGTCATCTGCTCGAGCTGGAATTCGCTCGGCGCGGACTGGCTGATCGCCTTGTCGTCGAGCTCGAACTTGGCCTCGACGTTCTTGAAATCGAAGCGGGTGGTCAGTTCGCGGTTGGCCTGGTCGACCGCGTTGGTGAGTTCGTGGGTGTCGACTTCGGACACGACGTCGAAGGAAGGCATGGCGCACTCGCAGTGAAGGGGGAACGGCGCAAAGGGTAGCGCAAGCGCCGTGGCGATACGCAGCGTTGCAGCGACGCGAGCCCGAAACGCCGGCGAATTGACGGCGGCGGAACGCCGCCTCGATAGAATCGAGCGCTTCCACGCCACCTGGACCCGCCCCCATGCTCAAGACCGCCGCCTACGCCGCCCAAGACGCGCGTTCGCCCCTGGCCCCGTTTTCGATCGAACGCCGCGAACCCGGCCCGGACGATGTGCTGATCGACATCCTCTACTGCGGGGTCTGCCATTCCGACATCCACCAGGCCCGCGACGAGTGGGGCGGCTCGCGCTTCCCGATGGTGCCGGGCCACGAGATCGTCGGCCGGGTCGCCCAGGTCGGCGCCAACGTGCTCGGTTTCCAGCTCGGCGACGCGGTCGGGGTCGGCTGTTTCGTCGATTCCTGTCGCGAATGCCCGCAGTGCCATGCCGGCGAGGAGCAGTACTGCGACCAGGGCATGACCGGCACTTACAACTCGCGCGAACGCGGCACCGGCATCGCGACCCAGGGCGGTTACTCGACCCGGATCACCGTCGACCAGGCCTATGTGCTGCGCATCCCGGCCGCGATCCCGCTCGACCGCGCCGCGCCGCTGCTGTGCGCGGGCATCACCACGTATTCGCCGTTGAAGCATTACGGGGTCAAGGCCGGCGACGAAGTCGCGGTGGTCGGCCTGGGCGGCCTGGGCCACATGGCGGTCAAGCTGGCGGTGGCGATGGGCGCGCGGGTGACCGTGCTGAGCACTTCGGAATCCAAGCGCGAGGCCGCGCTGGCGCTGGGCGCGCATGCGTTCGCGGCGACCCGCGATGAGGCCACGTTCAAGACTCTGGCGCGCTCGTTCGATTTCATCATCGACTCGGTGTCCGGCGATCACGACTACAACGCTTACCTGGGCCTGTTGAAGTTCGACGGCACCATGGTCCTGCTCGGGATTCCGGAAACCCCGTCGACGGTCGCGGCCGGCGCATTGATCATGCAGCGGCGCAAGCTCGGCGGCTCGCTGATCGGCGGCATCCGCGAAACCCAGGAAATGCTGGATTTCTGCGCCGAACACGGGGTCGCCTCGGACATCGAGCTGATCGACATCGCCCAGATCAACGAGGCCTACGAGCGCATGATCAAGGGCGATGTGCGGTATCGCTTCGTGATCGATATCGCGAGCTTGAACGAGGCGGCTTGATCCGTCGTGATGGGCGGCGGGCTGCTGTGGGGTTTGCAGTAACCCACGCGCGTTGAGCACGTCGCTCGTCCTGGTTTCGCGCCGTTGTCTCCGATCGTCATTCCCGCGTAGGCGGGCTCCGCTTTACTTCGGCGCAGCCGAATATCCAGAGACTTCGCAGTCCTGCCGCGGTGAAGCCCTGGATCCCCGCCTTCGCGGGGATGACGGGCAAGAGCAGAAGCACTCAACTGTCGCGAAGGCGGGCTCCGCTTTACTTCGGCGCAGCCGAATGTCCAGAGACTTCGCAGTCCTGCCGCGATGAAGCCCTGGATCCCCGCCTTCGCGGGGATGACGAGCAAGAGCAGAAACACTCGAATGTCGGGAAGGCGGGCTCCGCTTTACTTCGGCGCAGCCGAATATCCAGAGACTTCAGAGTCATGTCGCGATGAAGCCCTGGATCCCCGCCTTCGCGGGGATGACGGGCAAAAAACAGGACGCCGTGCGAATGAGCCGGCGGGCGTCGCAGTTGCCGACTCCCGACTCCCGACTCCCCATTCCCGACTCCCGACTCCCCATTCCCGATTCCCGATTCCCCATTCCCGCCCTTGCCACCACCATCGCACGCACTCGCTAAGCTGCGTCCATGCCTCTGTTGCTCCTCATCCCCCTCGCCCTGCTGGCCTTGGTCCTGCTGTGGGCGCTGCTGCTGCCGATCGGCCTGATCCAGCGCTACCGTTACGGCAAGGCGCGGCGTCGCGCCCTGCCGTGGGTGGTGCATCTGGCCGCGGCGCTGTCGTTGCTGTCGCTGCTGATCTTCTTCTTCAGCGCCTGGCTGGTCGGGCACTGGATCGACGATGCGCCGCTGTACGCCGCCGGCGGCCTGCTCGCGGGTCTGTTGCTCGGCGCGCTCGGCCTGGCCCTGACCCGCTTCGAACACGAACCCAAGGGCCTGTACTACACCCCCAACCGCTGGCTGATCCTCGGCCTGACCCTGATCGTCGCCGCGCGCATCGTCTACGGCCTGTGGCAAGGCGCGCAGGGCTGGAGCGGGCACGGCGTGTGGTTGCCGCGGCAGGGCAGCCTGTTCGCGGTCGGCGGCTTGTTGCTGGGCTACTACCAGCTCTACACCCTGGGCCTGCGCCGCCGCCTGCGTCGGGTCGCGCTCACCGCGAACGGGTGACGCTGCGCAGATGACGCGCCGGGCGCGGCGCGGCATGATGAATGGTCCAGTTCGCAGCGCCGCCATGACCTTTCCGTCCCATTCCCGCCGCATCGTCTTCCGTAGCCACGTTGCGGTTCGCAGCGCGGCGCGCGCGCCATGAGCGCGGCCCACCCGCACCGCGGCCGCGCGATCGTCACCATGCTGGTCGCGGTGCTGATGTTCTCGTTGATGGACGCGCTGCTGAAGCTGTTGTCGGATCACTATCCGCCGTTCCAGGTCGCGACCCTGCGCGGCCTGTCGTCGTTGCCGTTCGTGCTGACCTGGGCGCTGGCGAGCGCCGGTTGGCGGCCGTTGCTGCGGGTGCGCTGGCCGTTGCATCTGCTGCGCGGCGTGCTCGGCATCGGCATGATGGCCAGCTTCGTCTACGGCGTGAATCGCCTGCCGCTGTCGACGACGTATTCGATCTTCTTCATCGCGCCGCTGCTGATCACCGCGCTGTCGGGGCCGATTCTGGGCGAGCGGGTCGGGCCGCGGCGCTGGATCGCGATCAGCATCGGCATGCTCGGCGTGCTGGTGCTGCTGCGTCCCAGCGGCCAGGGCATGCTCAGCCTGGCGGCCTTGGCCGTGCTCGCCGCGGCGTTCGGCTACGCGGTCAGCGCGATCACCGTGCGCCTGCTCGCGCGCACCGACAGCACCCAGTCGATGATGGTGTGGCTGATGGTGATGATCACCTTCGGCGCCGGCGCGCTGGCCTGGTCGGGCTGGGTGCCGCTGCTCCGCGAGGACCTGTGGCTGATCCTCGGCCTGGGCATCGCCGGTTCGATCGGCCAATACGCGGTCACCGAAGCCTTCCGCCTGGGCGAAGCCTCGCTGATCGCGCCGCTGGAATACACCGCGCTGATCTGGGGCGTGATGCTCGACCTGAGCGTGTGGGGCGTGCTGCCCGATTCGGTGACCTGGATCGGCGCGGCGATCATCGTCGCCAGCGGCCTGTACCTGATGCGCCGCGAGAGCGTTCACGCCGAAGCTGAACATCCCTAGCCACGGGCATCAGCGCGACAACCCCGGCACCTCTCCCGCCCGCGGGAGAGGTCGGCGCGCGCTGCGCGACGGGTGAGGGCGCCCCGCCGCTCGCATCCCCGCACCAAGAACGTCACCCCCGACGCCGCCGCATTCATTGGATTCAAATTTCGCCGCAGCGCGCCATGACGATCGGGTCGCCTGCGCGTAGTGTCGAGGCGTGGTCCGAAGTCAGCAGTCCGTAGTCCAGGGGGAAAACGCCGTATGACCGCACTCGTCCATGCGCCCGGCGCGCCGTGCTGGTTCGAACTGGCGACCGACGATCAGCCCGCGGCCGACGCTTTCTACAGCGCCTTGTTCGGTTGGACCATCGAACGCACGCCGATGCCGGCCGGCAGCGCCTACACCATCTTCAAGCTCGCCGGCCGCGATGTCGCCGGCAGCTACCCGCTGGTGCCGGGCGCCGCGCCCGGTCCCGACGGCAACGCCACCTCGCACTGGGGCGTGTACTTCCGCGTCGCCGACTGCAACGCGGTCACCGCGCGCGCGGTCGCGCTCGGCGGGCGCATGCTCGCCGCGCCGTTCGAACTGATGGAGCACGTGCGCATGGCGGTATGCGCCGATCCCGAGGGCGTGGTGTTCTCGCTCGCCCAGCAGCGCGCGCATCCCGGCGTGGACGCGATCGGGGTCGACAACGCGGTGTGCTGGGCGGAACTGGCCACCCGCGATATCGGTCGCGCCGAAGCCTATTACCAGCGCCTGTTCGGCTGGCGCATGCAGGCGCATCCGGCGACGCCGGCCGGGTACCGCGTATTCGTCGATCAGCAGCGCATGCTCGGCGGGTTGTTGCAGATGACGCCCGACTGGGGCGAGGTCGCGCCGCACTGGTCGATCTACCTGCAGGTGGCCGATGTCGACGCCTGCGCCGCGCGCGCGCTCAGGCTGGGCGGCAGCATCGCGTTTCCGCCGTTCGATGCGCCGGGCGTCGGTCGCATCGCGCGGGTCTGCGATCCCGGCGGCGCGGCCTTCTATCTGATCAAGTTCGTCTGATCGGATTCGCCGATCACGCGAAAAAACGCGCGCAAAAAAACGGGCCCCGCGAGGGGCCCGTCGTCGTTGCATGGGTCGTGGAGCGCAGTGCTTAGAAGCGCGCGCCCAGACCGATACCGATGGTCACCGGGTTCAGCTCGGCTTCGCCGACCTTGACGCCGTCGAGCTTCACGTCCGGCTTGCCCTGCATGTAGCGCACGTCGGCGCGGGCGAACCAGGTCGGGTTGATGTTGAGATCGACGCCGGCGGTCGCCATCGCGCCCTTGGCGTTGTCGATGCCCAGACGGTTGCCGCTGCTCAGCGATTCGTTGCTGTAGTTGGCTTCGTAGTAGCCCAGGCCCACGAACGGACGCACGATCGTGTCGGCGCCGCGGAAGTGGTACTGGCCGCTCAGCGCGACCGGCTGCGAATCGACGCTGCCGATCTTGCCGCCGCCGGTGTTGACGCGCTGACCGAGCTTGTCGGCCGCGCCCCACGCTTCGATGGCGATGTTGTCGTTGATGTACCAGCTGGCGCTCAGGGTCGGGGCACCGCCGCCGTCCACGTTGGTGCGCACGCCGCCGATCTGCGGATTCTTGGTCGGCTCGCTGAGCGAGTAGCCGCCGACGACGGCGAAGCGCTTGCCGCTGGCGCTGTCGGTGGAGGCATCCTGAGCGAAGGCGGCCGGGGCGAAGGCCAGGGTGCCCAGCAGGGCGAGGGTCAAATGAGAAATGCGGATCATGGAGTGGACTCCTGTTGTTGTGGTGTTGCACGACGCCTTGGGGGAGGCGGAGCGCAAGGTAACAACGCATGCATGAACCGAACTTGCCGCGCGAATGCGCGTGAAGGAACTTTTCACGCGCGACACGTGCTAGACCCGTGTTTTCAAGGGGAAAATGAATGAAATGAACAAGTGTTGAAACGAACGAATCGAGCGAAATTTGTTCATGCGGCGATGGTTTATGAACGACCGAGAGAAATTCGTTTTGCGAATAAGTAGAGAAAAATCCAGTAAAACAAGCGATATTCTGGCATCACGAAAAATTTTGTCGGAAGAGGTACTGATGCAATAGAAGTGGACGACGGATCGAAACATCGACGCGATGCGCGAAGTCGATCTTCCTGCCATTGATGGAAATCGCGGGAAAACCGCGTTTACACCGATTGCATCATCGATGCGTTCCACTGCCGAAACGTCGATCGTCGTGTTTGCGGCATGTTCGAGCCGCTGTTGCGCGGCGGTTGCGCAAGCGATGCGCGCGCGGCGATCGATCGGGGCCGTCCAACGCCCGGCCAACCGCCCGATTGCGCACGGTCAGCCGCCATGACAAAGGTCACGCCATCCATCGGCACACGAAATCCGGGCGCCGCGACCGCACTGTGGTCGCCATTGAACCGTCCAGGAACCGACGATGCGCCTGTCCCGCCCCGTACTGATCGCCGCCATGGCCACCACCGCATTGGCCAGCGGCCCGGTCTTCGCCGCCAACGTCCACGTCGACGCCAGCTGCGAGATCGACAGCGCCTTCGACCTGACCCTCAACGAGCGCAGCCTGATCCTGACCCGCGAGGACGGCACGCCCAAGGCGATCGTGATGCGCCAGGGCCGGTTGTTCGTCGACGACCGCTGGGTCGAGCTGAGCCGCGACGACGCGCGCCGCCTCGCCGAATTCGAGAAGGGCGCGCGCGCGGCGATGCCCGAGGCCCAGCACATCGGCCGCGAAGCCGCCGACATCGCCTTCACCGCGCTCGGCGAGGTGGCCGCGGTGCTGGGCAACCATCCCGACCGCACTCGCGGCCGCATCGACACGATGCGCAAGGACCTCGACAAGCGCCTGAGCAACGTGGTCACCCCGACCCACTTCAGCGGCAAGGTGCTCGGCGACGGCATCGCCGATGCGCTCGGCGAGAACGTGCCGATCCTGGTCGGCGAACTGGTCGGCGGCGCGGTCACCGCCGCGCTCAGCGGCGACGCCGAGCGGCTCAAGCGCCTGGACATTCTCGACGCCAAGATCGAGGCCGCGGTGCAGCCGCGCGCCGACGCCCTGGGCCGCCGCGCCGACAAGCTGTGCCGGCAGATGGTCGAGCTGGACGCGATCGACAATGCGCTGAGCTACCGCTACGACGGCCGGCCGCTGGAGTTGCTGCGGGTCGAGGTCAAGGACAACAAGTCGGGCAGCACGGCCAAGCCCTGAGTCGCGGGCCTGAGCGAATCGGCCCGCCCCTTGCGCCACAGCGGCCCGCCCTCGCGGGCCGCGACCGCCATCGCAGTACCTGAGCGTACGTTGATCGCCGCGAGGCCGCCGGCATTGCCGCTTAGGTCTTTAGTACTGCATGGGCCGCCGTGCGGTTGGCGTGACCGGCCGCAACCGCCACAATAGGGTTTTCGCGCATTGCGGAGCCCCACGAACATGGCTGATCTGAAGGAAGCACGCGTCCCCGACATCGGCGACTACGACGGCGTACCCGTCATCGAACTGCTGGTCGCGGTCGGCGACACGGTGACCCAGGACCAGGGACTGGTCACGCTGGAATCCGACAAGGCCACCATGGAAGTGCCCGCGCCGTTCGCGGGCGTGATTCGCGAACTCAAGGTCAAGATCGGCGATCAACTGGCCGAAGGCAGCGTGGTGGCGTTGATCGAACCCCTCGAAGGGGACGCAAAGGCAACGCCGGCGAAAGCCGAAGAGCCCGCCAAACCCGCCGCGCCCGCCGCAGCGACCAAGGCCGAAGCCCCCGCCCCCGCGAAGCAGGAAGCCCCCAAGCCCGAAGCCCCGGCCAAGCAAGACGCCCCCGCGGCTCCCGCCCCGATCGCCGCCAACGCCGGCACCGACCCCGAAGCGCTACCGCCGCGCACCCCGCCGGTCGCCTTCACCGCCGAAGAGCTGATGCCCGACAAGGTGCCGTACGCCAGCCCGGCGGTGCGCCTGTTCGCGCGCGAACTCGGCGTCGACCTGTCCCGCGTCACCGGCAGCGAGCGCGGCGGCCGGATCAGCAAGGAAAACGTGCAGGCCTTCGTCAAGGGCGTCATGCAGGGCGGCGGCGGTGGCGCGGCCAGTGCCGGCGCCGGCGCGGCGCCGAGCCTGGGCGGCGGCCTCAACCTGCTGCCGTGGCCGAAGGTCGATTTCAGCAAGTTCGGCGAGACCGAAGTCAAGCCGCTCACCCGCATCCAGAAGCTCTCCGGCGCCAACTTGGCGCGCAACTGGGCGATGATCCCGCACGTCACCCAGCACGACGATGCAGACATCACCGACCTGGAAGCGCTGCGCGTGGCGCTCAACAAGGAAAACGAAAAGGCCGGCCTCAAGCTGACCATGCTCGCGTTCCTGATGAAGGCCTCGGTGTCGGCGCTGCAGAAGTTCCCGAACTTCAACGCCTCGCTCGACGCGAGCGGCGAAAACCTGACGCTGAAGAAGTACTTCCACATCGGCTTCGCCGCCGACACCCCGAACGGCCTGGTCGTGCCGGTGGTGCGCGACTGCGACAAGAAGGGCGTGCTGCAGATCGCGAAGGAAACCGGCGAACTGGCGGCCAAGGCGCGCGACGGCAAGCTCGGCCCGGCCGACATGAGCGGCGGCTGCTTCTCGATCAGCTCGCTCGGCGGCATCGGCGGCACCGCGTTCACCCCGATCGTCAATGCGCCGGAAGTGGCGATCCTCGGCGTGTCCAAGTCGGCGACCAAGCCGGTGTGGGACGGCAAGCAGTTCGCGCCGCGCCTGATCCTGCCGTTGTCGCTGTCCTACGATCACCGCGTCATCGACGGCGCCGCCGCCGCGCGTTTCACCGCGCATCTGGCGCAGTTGCTGGCCGACATGCGGCGCGTGCTGCTGTAAGCGCGGTACGGGGTCGTCGCGCGGCCGGTTGGCCGCCGCGATGACCCGCGCATTGCCGCCGGTGCCGGCGGCAATGCGCGAAACGCTCCCGATCGCCACGTTGCGTTTTTTCCTGCCAGTAAAGCCCCCGACGCCAGCCGCCCACACAGGATCGCCCGCTGCAATGAGCCGCATGCCCTTCGCACGTTCCGATTCCGCTTCGCGCCGATGCGCACTGTTCGCTCTGGCCTTGTTGCTGGCCGCGCCGCTCGCGCAGGCCGCCGACGGCTGCACGTTCGCGCTCGGTCGCGGCTGGCCGCCGGCCACCGAAAACCACGGCTCGGCGGTGGAGCAGTTGCTCGCGGCCAAGGCCGCGCCGCGACTGAGCCTGACCTACCTGCCGCAGCGCGGCGTGGAAAGCGGCCTGATGCTGATCGCCGGCGAAGGCGAGGGCGACTGGACCGTGCGTCACGCCGTGCCCAATGAGCGCGTGCAGAGCTGGAGTTCCTCGCGCAGCGGCGGCGCCCTGCAATTGCGCGTGGAGCAGGAAGTCGACAAGGAAGAAGCGCCGATCCCGCAAGCACTGGCGGCGCGCGTGGTCGGCGCCTGGAAACGCGCGCTGACGACGATGGCGCCGGACGACAAGCCGGCCGAGTTCCACGACAAGGATCAGCTGCTGTTCCTGGTCGACGGCATCCGCGTCAGCGGGCTGCGCCCGGATTGCGGCGTCGGCGAAACCCTGATGAAACAGGCCGGGCTGATGACCGAGGCCGCCAACGAAAGCGTGTCCAAGCGCGAGCGCCGTTGGCGCGCGCTGGGCGAATCGCTGGACGAACTCGACGCCCAGCTGGCCCAGGCCGGCAGCGCTTCGGCCGGCGGATGATCGTCCCGGCTGTCGCGCGCATGCCCGCGCGCGGCGGCCCCGCATCGAACGCGCGCGTCGCCACGACGCACGCGCAACGCACGGCTCCGCCGCGCGCCCCCACGACGGATGCGCCCGGCGCGTTCGCCAGAAACAGATCAGAACCGGAGGACACGGCGTCATGGCCAACAGCATCGAAGTAAAGGTTCCCGATATCGGCGATTACGACGGCGTGCCCGTCATCGAGCTGCTGGTCGCGGTCGGCGATACGGTCAAGAAGGACCAGGGCCTGGTCACACTGGAATCGGACAAGGCGACGATGGAAGTCCCGTCCTCGGCCGACGGCGTGGTCAAGTCGATCAGCGTCAAGATTGGCGACAAGGTAGCCGAGGGCGCGGTGATCGCGATCCTGGAAGCCGCGGGCGAAGCCGCCGCCGCCAGCGACACCAAAGCACCTCTCCCGCCCGCGGGAGAGGTCGCCGCGCCCCGCGCGGCGGGTGAGGGCAAGTCGGCCGGCGCGCCCCCATCCCCGCCTTCCCCCGCCAGCGGGGGAAGTAGCGAAGCCACTGCGAGCGCGGCGACGAGTGCGCCCGCGACGCCCGCACCCACCGCCGCCAGCGCGAGCGGCCGCAAGGCCGATGTCGAATGCCGCATGCTCGTGCTCGGCTCCGGCCCCGGCGGCTACACCGCCGCGTTCCGCGCCGCCGACCTCGGCCTGGACACGGTGCTGGTCGAGCGTTACGCGAGCCTCGGCGGCGTCTGCCTCAACGTCGGCTGCATCCCGTCCAAGGCGCTGCTGCATGCCGCCGCGGTCATCGACGAAGCCCAGCACGCCAGCGATTACGGCGTCAGCTTCGGCCAGCCGACCATCGATCTGGACGTGCTGCGCAAGTACAAGGAAAAAGTCGTCGGCCAGCTGACCAAGGGCCTGGCCGGCATGGCCAAGCAGCGCAAGGTGCGCGTGGTCGCCGGCACCGGCGCCTTCATTTCGCCGAACGAACTGGAAGTGACGGGCGAGGGCGGCACCCAGCTGATCCGCTTCGAGCAATGCATCATCGCCGCCGGCTCGCAGGCGGTGAAGCTGCCGAACTTCCCGTGGGACGACAAGCGCGTCATGGACTCGACCGACGCGCTGGAACTGGCCGATATCCCGAAGAAGTTGCTGGTCGTCGGCGGCGGCATCATCGGCCTGGAAATGGCCACCGTGTACCGCGCGCTCGGCAGCGAAGTCACCGTGGTCGAGTTCCTCGACCAGCTGATGCCCGGCGCCGATCCGGATCTGGTCAAGCCGCTCGCCGATCGCCTCAAGAAGCGGGGCGTTGCGGTGCATCTCAAGACCAAGGCCGCCGGCACCGAAGTGCTTAAGGAAGGCATCAAGGTCTCCTTCGAAGGCGAAAAAGCCCCCGAGGCGCAGGTCTACGACCGCGTGCTGGTCGCGGTCGGCCGTTCGCCCAACGGCGGCAAGATCGGCGCCGACAAGGCCGGCGTCGGCGTCACCGATCGCGGCTTCATTCCGGTCGACCGGCAGATGCGCACCAACGTGCCGCACATCTTCGCCATCGGCGATCTGGTCGGCAATCCGATGCTCGCGCACAAGGCCACTCACGAAGGCAAGCTCGCCGCCGAAGTGGCCGCGGGCGAGAAGAAGGAGTGGGTCGCGCGGGTGATCCCGTCGGTAGCCTACACCGATCCGGAAATCGCCTGGGTCGGCGTCACCGAAACCGAAGCCAAGGCCAAGGGCCTGAAGGTCGGCGTCGGCAAGTTCCCGTGGGCCGCCAGCGGCCGCGCGATCGGCATCGGCCGCACCGAGGGCTTCACCAAGCTGATCTTCGACGAAGCCACCCACCGCATCGTCGGCGGCGGCATCGTCGGCGTGCACGCGGGCGATCTGATTTCCGAAGTGGGCCTGGCGATCGAGATGGGTTGCGAAGTCGCCGACATCGGCCACACCATCCATCCGCATCCGACTTTGAGCGAGTCGGTCGGCATGGCGGCGGAGGTGTTCGATGGGACGATCACCGATTTGTATATTCCGAAGAAGAAAGCCTGAGGCGCAATCCGGCATCGCGCGTCCTCGATGGGCGCGCGGCGTTGGGTGCCCGGTCGGCGGGAGTCTGGAATGACTCGCTTGCTGCCGCTGTTCGAGGCTGAGTTGGCGGACCCGGATAATTTCGAGCTTTACGAAGCCGTCGAAGAACTGGTTCAGCCCACCAATTGGGAGCCGGTGCTGGCCGAGGCGATGCGGGTTCTTGCGAGTTCCGGACTGCGACGGTTCTGGCATCAGGCGATGTGCGTCGTCTTCTGGTCCTCGCACGGCGAAGTGCGGATCCCGCCCGGTGGCGACGCCCTGGATTGCGTTGCGCGGCTTTATCTGTGCCTGGAGCGCGATCCTGGGTTGGACGAGAATCTGGTCTGGAGCATCGCGCATCAACTCAAGGGCGTGGGCTACCTGTCGGCATGGAATCCGCTGCTCGATCGCGAGGTGGTGATGCGCATGGCCGTCATGAGAATGGCGCAGTAGGGATCGGTTTGTCGCAGCCTTTCGATGCGATGTTGAACTCGTAGAAACCGCCATGCCCGAACGGAAGCGTCGCCGTTTCCAGCGGCGTTTTCGTTGCCGTGGCATGCATCGCCGCAGCGTTTGTCGATCGGATGCGATGGAGCCGCAATGCGATCGGGTAGAAGGGCGTCGGGGCTGAAGCCCCTCCCACAAAAGACCTCGGCACGGCGCGGCCAATTACGCGCCCTCGCTTGAATGTCTGATCTTGGGGGTGGTGCCTCGATGTGTTGCCTTGACCGGCCTGCCGCGAGGTCTTTTGTGGGAGGGCCTTCAGGCCCGACGCTCCTCGATCAGCCGCGACGAAGCTACGCGATCAATCTGTTCCAACAAAAACGCCGCCCTCGCAGGCGGCGTTTTCGTTATCGCGACATGAATCGCAGCGGCATCCTCAGAACGAGAACGTCACACCCGCCATCGGACCCTTGAAGCGCTGGTCTAGTCCAACCGACGCATCGCCGCCGTTGCGCTTGGCGTCGATCTTGAACCAGTCGTAGCCGACGAAGGCGCCGACCGCCGGAGTGAAGCGGTACTCGACCAAGGCATTGGCGCGGCTGATGTTGCCTTCGTAGTCGCCGAAGTCGCCCCAGCCCGCGTCCAGGTACTGGCCCTGCACGATGAAGCGCCACTTCTCGCCCGGCGAGAACTGCAGGCGCGTGCCGACGACCGGCGCGAAGCCGTCTTCGCTCTGGCTGTCGCTGTAGTTGGCGGTGCCGGCCTGCGCGCGCAGCTTGCCTTCGATCTTGGCGTACTCCACGCCGATCTGCAGGCCCCAGCTCAGCGTGTCGGTCTCGACCACGGCGTAGTCGTACATCACGCTGGCCAGTTCGAACTTGGCCTTGGCGCGGGCGAAGCTGCCGGCCGGGATGGTGGTGTCGTCGAAGGAAACGTCTTCGCTCAGCGTCGCGGTCTTGCTCTTGTCGTAGCCGAAGTAGTTGAACAGCAGGCGATGGCGTTCGCCGAAGTGGAACTGGCCTTCGATGCGCGGCACGGTTTCCTTGCTGCCGAAATCGAAGTCCTGGCTGAACTCGTAGGGTCGGCCCTGGAAGGTGGTGCCGGCGGTCAATTCGCCGCTGGTGTCGACCGACATCGCACCCAGTCGTACCGTGAATCGATCGTCTTCTGCGTGCGCGGGCAGGGCGTAGGCGGCGCTCGCGGCGGCCAGCGCTAGCGTCAAGGGAAGCAGTCTGGAAATCACAGGTGTACTCCGTAAAGGCGGGGGGAAAGCAGCACATTCGTGTACTGGTGCGTACATGAATGCCGTCCTCGCGGTGGAGTAATCGTGAAAAAAACGGGAGCGACCGATTCGGCAAAGCCGTGCCGATCAATTGGTGACGCGAATCACAAAAAGGCGAAGCCCCGGCGGGTCATGCCGGGGCTTCGGGGTGCCCACCGCAGCTTTGCCATTGACGAGGAGAGAGTGGCGGCGGGCGTTCCCAGATACTGACCGGTGCTTTCGTGAAAGGTTCCGCCGTGCGTCAAAGATTTTCGATCAGGTCGTCAAAGGCGCGTTCGCGACGGCCTGCGCGGCGCGGCGGGTCTCGATGCGCTTCCAGAATTTCTCGTGCAGATGGAAGGCCACGGTGTTGCAGGCCGGTTCGACCAGGGCCAGCGCCCCGCCGACCCAGATGCTGCCGGTCATCAGGTAACCGACCAGGAAGGCGACCGAGAAATGCACGCAGGCGAAGCTGAGGGTCTTGCTCATGGCGGCGGCCTTGATGAGAATTGTTCTCAACAATACGCTTCGTCAGTGGGGAATCAAATCGAATGATCCGACGGTTCCGATAGCTCGTGGCTATCGACGGCCGTGTCGGCACGGCGTGCGTTACGTGACAGGTAATTCAGCGCAAGCGCGCCGCGCCGCATAGTTGCGGCCATGAAGCCCCCCGTCGCCGACCCGGCCGCCCGCTCCCGATCGCCCCATGGCAGGGCCGTGACTGTCGCCGGTTGCCGCAAAGTCGCCCGCACTCTATACTTTTGCGGCTCTACCGGGCGCTTTGCGCCAACCCCAGACCGACGAGACCCGCGTGCACGATCCATTGTCCGCAGGCCGCCGGCTGGCGTCGCGCGCGATTGCCTGGCAAGCCGGCGCGACGGCGCTGGTCGCGCTGGCCTTCTACTCCAAGGGCGCGTCCTTCGCGCTCGCGGCTGCGGTCGGCGGCGGCGCGGCGGTAGCTGGCAGCCTCGTGGCGGCCAGGATGGCACTGGGGGGAGGCGTGCAACCGGCCGGGATGGCTGTAGGACGGTTGTTGGCCGGCGTCATATTCAAGTGGGTGGCGGTATTGACGGTATTCGGGCTGGGACTGGCCTGGTGGCGTCTGCCTCCACTCCCCATGCTGGTGGGTTTGCTCGCGGCGACGCTGGCTTTCGTACTGGCTAATCTTTTGAAACAACGATGAAGGTGTCTTTCGTGAGTGAACAGACCGGTTCGGGCGGCCTGAACGAATACATCAAGCACCATTTGACCCACAACACCAGTGAGGTCTTTGGCAGCGAAGCGTTGTCGAAGTTCAACTTCGACTCGTGGATCGTCGCCTTGGTGCTCGGTTTGCTGTTCATCCTGTGGTTCGGCCTGGCGGCGCGCAAGGCGACCGCGGGCGTTCCCAGCAAGGGCCAGGCGTTCGTCGAGATCATCCTCGAGTTCATCGACGGCCAGGTCAAGGACACCTTCCACGGCGACCGCCGCACGGTGACGCCGCTGGCGCTGACCATCTTCATGTGGGTCGTGTTCATGAACACGATGGACCTGCTGCCGCTCGACCTGTTCGGCTGGCTGGTGCATGTCACCCAGGGCGCGGAAGTCGCGCACCACACCTATTTCCGCGCAGTTCCGACCGCCGATCTCAACACCACCTTCGCGATCTCGGCCTCGGTGTTCTTCATCCTGATCGGCCACGCGATCTCGGCCAAGGGCGCCGGCGGCTTCGGCAAGGAACTGGTCACCGCGCCGTTCCACGCGCACGGCGTGATGAAGATCGTGCTGGTGCCGGTCAATCTGGTCATGAACATCATCGAGTGGCTGGTCAAGCCGGTTTCGCTCGCGATGCGACTGTTCGGCAACATGTACGGCGGCGAGCTGGTGTTCATGCTCATCGCCGGTCTGATGGGAAGCATCTACACCTTCGTGCCTGGCGTGCTCGCCAACGCCGCCTGGGCGATCTTCCACATCCTGATCATCCTGTTGCAGGCCTTCATCTTCATGATCCTCACGGTCGTCTACATCGCAGGCGCCCGCGAAAGCCATTGATTCAAGCCGCGTCACCCGCTGCATCCCTAATTCCAGCTTTATCTATCGTTTTCCCTTCACCGCTTAGCACTACCTCTACCAGGAGAAGCACCATGGAGTACATCGCCAACGTTCAGGGTCTGACCGCGATCGCGATCGGCATCATCATCGGTCTCGGCGCGCTGGGCGCTTGCCTGGGCATCGCGCTCATGGGCTCGAAGTTCCTCGAATCCGCCGCGCGTCAGCCCGAACTCGTGCCGATGCTGCAGGGCCGTATGTTCCTGCTCGCCGGCCTGATCGACGCCGCGTTCATCATCGGCCTCGCCGTTGCTCTGTTCTTCGCGTTCGCCAACCCGCTGATCAGCGTCCTGCAGACCGCTGGCTGATCCGCGTCGGCCCGCGCCCCAGGCGCGGGCCAGGCAACCCGGACCGGCCTCGGTTGGTCCAACGTAAGTAACGTCGAGGACCCGTCATGAATCCCAACATGACTTTCTTCGGTCAGATGCTCTCCTTCGCGATCCTCGTTTGGTTCACGATGAAGTTCATTTGGCCGCCGCTGAACGCAGCGATCGAAGCGCGCCAGAAGAAGATCGCCGAAGGTCTGGCGAACGCCGAAGGCGCCGAAGTTCTCATCCAGCAGGCGCAAGCGCAGGCGGACGAGGTCGTGCGCGAAGCCCGTACCAAGGCCAACGAGGTCATCGACCAGGCCCATCAGCGCGCCAACCAGATCGTCGACCAGGCCAAGACCGATGCGATGGTCGAAGGCACGCGCCTGAAAGCGCTGGCCGACGCCGAGATCGCCGCCGCTGCCGACCGCGCTCGCGAGGAACTGCGCAAGCAGGTGTCCGCGCTGGCCGTGAGCGGCGCCGAAAAACTGCTCAAGCGCGAAATCGACGCCAACGCCCACAAGGCGCTGCTCGACGAGCTTGCCGCAGAAATCTGATCGGATAGCCCAACGCGATGAGCCAGAACCTCACCCTCGCCCGACCGTATGCACGCGCCGCGTTTTCGCTGGCGCGCGATGCCGGCCGTTCCGCGCAATGGTCCGACGCGCTCGCCTTCTCGGCGCGCGTCGCCGCCGATCCGCAGGTGTCCGCGCTGCTCGGTCATCCGCAGCTCAGCGCCGCCGACGCGATCGCCCTGATCGCGATCGACGGTGCGGACGAGTCGGTGCAGCGCTTCCTCGCGCTGCTGGCCGACAACCGCCGCCTGGCGCTGCTGCCGGAAATCTCCGGGCTGTTCGAACAGCTGCGCGCCGAGGCCGACCGCGTGGTCAAGGCCAAGGTCACCTCCGCCAGCGATCTGCCGGCGGCCGAACTCGATGCGATCAAGGCCGCGCTGACCAAGCGCTTCGGCCGTCAGGTCGACATCGAAACGGCCGTGGACGCATCGCTGATCGGCGGCGCGGTGATCGACGCGGGCGACGTGGTGATCGACGGCTCGCTCAAGGGCAAGCTCGCGCGCCTGCAGACGGCATTGGCCGGTTAAAGCCGGGAATGGGGAATTGGGAATAGGGAATCGTCGAAGCCAGCTCTTCCGACTCCCGACTCCCGATTCCCGATTCCCAACCAAAAGAAAGCCCGCGCGTCGCCCCATCGCGATGCAGGACCAAGGAAACGACAATGGCAAGCACCCAGCTCAACCCGTCCGAAATCAGTGAACTGATCAAGACCCGCATCGAGAAGGTCAAGCTGGCCGCCGAAGCGCGCAACGAAGGCACCGTCACCTCGGTGTCCGACGGCATCGTGCGCATCCACGGCCTGGCTGACGTGATGCAGGGCGAAATGATCGAACTGCCGAACAACACCTTCGCGCTCGCGCTGAACCTGGAGCGCGACTCGGTCGGCGCCGTGGTCCTGGGCGATTACGAGCATCTGCGCGAAGGCGACATCGCCAAGACCACCGCACGCATCCTGGAAGTGCCGGTCGGTCGCGAACTGCTCGGCCGCGTGGTCAACGCGCTCGGCGAGCCGATCGACGGCAAGGGTCCGATCGGCGCGGCGATGACCGCTCCGGTGGAGCGCGTCGCCCCGGGCGTGATCTGGCGCAAGTCGGTCGACCAGCCGGTGCAGACCGGCTACAAGACCGTCGACGCGATGATCCCGATCGGCCGCGGCCAGCGCGAGCTGATCATCGGCGACCGTCAGACCGGCAAGACCGCGCTGGCGATCGACGCGATCATCAACCAGAAGGGCACCGGCATTAAGTGCGTGTACGTCGCGATCGGCCAGAAGGCCAGCTCGGTCGCCAACGTCGTGCGCAAGCTGGAAGAAAACGGCGCGCTCGCCCACACCATCGTGGTCGCCGCGACCGCGTCGGAATCGGCCGCGATGCAGTACATCAGCGCCTACTCGGGCTGCACCATGGGCGAGTACTTCCTCGACCGCGGCGAAGACGCGCTGATCGTGTACGACGATCTGTCCAAGCAGGCCGTGGCCTACCGCCAGATCTCGCTGCTGCTCAAGCGCCCGCCGGGCCGCGAAGCCTACCCGGGCGACGTGTTCTACCTGCACAGCCGCCTGCTCGAGCGCGCCGCGCGCGTGTCGACCGAGTACGTCGAGAAGTTCACCAACGGCGAAGTGAAGGGCAAGACCGGTTCGCTGACCGCGCTGCCGATCATCGAAACCCAGGCCGGCGACGTTTCGGCGTTCGTGCCGACCAACGTGATCTCGATCACCGACGGCCAGATCTTCCTGGAAACCGACCTGTTCAACGCCGGCATCCGTCCGGCCGTGAACGCCGGTATCTCGGTGTCGCGCGTCGGTGGCGCGGCCCAGACCAAGATCGTCAAGAAGCTGTCCGGCGGCATCCGTATCGCCCTGGCCCAGTACCGCGAGCTGGCTGCGTTCGCGCAGTTCGCTTCCGACCTCGACGAAGCCACCCGCAAGCAGCTCGAGCGCGGTCAGCGCGTCACCGAGCTGATGAAGCAAAAGCAGTACGCGCCGATGTCGATCGCCCTGCAGTCGCTGTCGATCTATGCGGTCGACAAGGGCTTCATGGACGACGTGCCGGTGAACAAGATCGGTGCGTTCGAAGAAGCGCTGCACGCGCACTTCACCAATACCGCCGGCGAGCTGGTCGACCAGATCAACGCCACCGGCAATTGGAACGACGACATCGAAGGCGCCTTCAAGAAGGGCATCGAAGAGTTCAAGCAGACCGGGACCTGGTAAGGCCGGGAGTCGGGAATAGGGAGTCGGGAATCGGGGAAACCCGCGCCGGCTCCTCCGATTCCCGATTCACGATTCCCCATTCCCACGAGCGGAGCGAGTAAATGGCCGGCGGCAGAGAAATCAAAACCAAGATCAAGAGCGTGCAGAACACCCGCAAGGTGACGCGCGCGCTCGAAATGGTCTCGGCTTCCAAGATCCGCAAGGCGCAGGATCGGATGAAGACCTCGCGCCCGTACGCGCGGGTCATCAAGCAGGTGATCGGTCATCTGGCCCAGGCCAATTCCGACTACCAGCATCCGTACATGATCGAGCGCAAGGATCCCAAGCGCGTCGGTTATGTGATCGTGTCGTCCGACCGCGGTCTGGCCGGTGGCCTCAACAACAACCTGTTCCGCAAGCTGCTGGGCGAAATGCGCAAGTGGCAGGAGCAGGGCGTCGAGGTCGACGTGGTCACCATCGGCCAGAAGGCCTCGGTGTACTTCCGCCGGGTCAAGGTCAACATGCTGGCCTCGGTCACCCATCTGGGCGACAAGCCGCACCTGGAGCAACTGGTCGGCGTGATCAAGGTGATGCTCGACGCGTACAGCGGCGGCAACATCGATCGCGTGTTCCTTTGCTACAACGACTTCGTCAACACCATGACCCAGCGCGCGGCGTTCGATCAGCTGCTGCCGCTGCCGGCGCCGGAAACCCAGGTCGCCAAGCACGACTGGGACTACATCTACGAACCCGATGCGGAGACCGTGCTCAATCACGTGCTGACCCGCTACATCGAGTCGCTGGTGTACCAGGCGGTGCTGGAGAACGTGGCCTCCGAGCATGCCGCGCGCATGGTCGCGATGAAGTCGGCGAGCGACAACGCCAGCAAGCTGATCGGCACCTTGAACCTGGTCTACAACAAGGCCCGTCAGGCTGCGATCACCCAGGAAATCTCCGAAATCGTCGGCGGCGCCGCGGCGGTTTAAGCCGGGAATGGGGAATCGAGAATAGGGAATCGACGAAAGCCCAGGCTTTTGACTTCCCATTCCCGACTCCCAATTCCCCATTCCCGACAAACGAATCAAACAAGTTAGCTGGAGTTACAACCATGAGCCAGGGCAAGATCGTTCAGATCATCGGTGCGGTCGTCGACGTCGAGTTCGCACGCGAGTCGGTTCCGCGCGTGTACGACGCGTTGAAGGTCGAGAACACCGCCATCACCCTCGAAGTGCAGCAGCAGCTGGGCGACGGCATCGTGCGCGCGATCGCGCTCGGTTCCACCGACGGCCTCAAGCGCAACCTGGTGGCGATCAACACCGGCAAGGGCGTGTCGGTGCCGGTCGGCGCGGGCACCCTGGGCCGCATCATGAACGTGCTCGGCGAGCCGATCGACGAAGCCGGTCCGGTCGAAGCCACCGAGCATTGGGAAATCCACCGCGCGGCGCCCGATTACGCCGACCAGTCCTCGGGCAACGAGCTGCTGGAAACCGGCATCAAGGTCATCGACCTGATGTGCCCGTTCGCCAAGGGCGGCAAGGTCGGCCTGTTCGGCGGCGCCGGCGTGGGCAAGACGGTCAACATGCTCGAGCTGATCAACAACATCGCCACCGAACACGCCGGTCTGTCGGTGTTCGCCGGCGTCGGCGAGCGCACCCGCGAAGGCAACGACTTCTACCACGAGATGGCCGAAGCCGGCGTCATCCAGCTCGAGAGCCTGAAGGACTCGAAGGTCGCGATGGTGTACGGCCAGATGAACGAGCCGCCGGGCAACCGCCTGCGCGTCGCGCTGACCGGCCTGACCATGGCCGAGTACTTCCGCGACGAAAAGGACGCCGACGGCAAGGGCCGCGACGTGCTGTTCTTCGTCGACAACATCTACCGCTACACCCTGGCCGGCACCGAAGTGTCGGCGCTGCTCGGCCGCATGCCGTCGGCGGTGGGTTACCAGCCGACCCTGGCCGAGGAAATGGGCGTTCTGCAAGAGCGCATCACCTCGACCAAGACCGGCTCGATCACCTCGATCCAGGCCGTGTACGTGCCCGCCGACGACTTGACCGACCCGTCGCCCGCGACCACCTTCGCCCACCTCGACGCCACCGTCGTGCTGAGCCGCAACATCGCCTCGCTGGGTATCTACCCGGCGGTCGATCCGCTCGACTCGACCTCGCGTCAGCTCGACCCGAACGTGATCGGCGCCGAGCACTACGACACCGCGCGCCGCGTCCAGGCCACCTTGCAGAAGTACAAGGAGCTCAAGGACATCATCGCGATCCTCGGCATGGACGAGCTGTCGGAAGAAGACAAGCAGGCCGTGTCGCGCGCGCGCAAGATCGAGCGTTTCTTCTCGCAGCCGTTCCACGTCGCCGAAGTGTTCACCGGCGCCCCGGGCAAGTACGTGTCGCTCAAGGACACGATCCGCGGCTTCAAGGGCATCTGCGACGGCGAATACGACCACCTGCCGGAGCAGGCGTTCTACATGGTCGGCGGCATCGAGGAAGCGGTCGAGAAGGCCAAGAAGATGGGCGTGGGCTAAGACGCCTGACGGCGTCTTGGGAATTGGGAGTCGAGAATCGGGAATCGTAAGAGCGGAATGTCGGCCATTGCGGCTTTAGGCGATTCCCCATTCCCCATTCCCGATTCCCGTCGAACGAGCAAAGCGAGAGAGATATGGCCACCACGTTCCGTTGCGACATCGTCAGCGCCGAGGAAGAAATCTTCCACGGCGAGGCGACGCTGCTCGTCGCCACCGGCGAGATCGGCGAACTCGGCATCGCGCCGCGCCATGCACCGTTGATCACGCGCCTGAAGCCGGGCAAGGTCGTGGTGACCCTGCCCAACGGCGAGCACCTGGATTTCGCCGTGTCCGGCGGGATTCTTGAAGTGCAGCCGCAGGTCGTCACCGTGCTGGCCGACACCGCGATCCGCGCCCAGGACATCGACGAAGCCGCCGTGCGCGCCGCCAAGGAAGAAGCCGAGCGCGCGCTGGCCAACCGCGGCCCGCAGATGGACATCGCCGAAGCCCAGAGCAAGCTGGCCGAAGCGATGGCGCAGCTGCAGGCGCTGGAGCGTCTGCGCAAGAACATGCAGCACTAAGCCGGCCGTTGCACGCCGCTTACGAAAACGCCGGCCTGGGGCCGGCGTTTTTCGTTTTCGGCTTGGCGTCGGTGCGATGGGTAGCAGCAGCGCGTTTGAGCTGCTCCCCCCTTTGAAAAAGGGGGCAGGGGGGATTTGCTCTTGCCGCCAATCGCACTGATTCGACACAAGCAAAAGCAAATCCCCCGGCGCATTCGCGATCAACCACCCAAGCTGCAACGCAGGCGCCAGCCCCCTTTTTCAAAGGGGGCGAATTCTCTGCTTTGCGGTGTAGATCCGGATTCGCGCTCGTGCTCGCGCGCCGACTTTTGTACGACCAAGCCGCAGCGCAAACGCAGCCCGGTTCTCGGCGCCGATGCCCCAACCACGGCGCAAACGTCACCGAGCTCTCAGCGCCGATACACCCAATGCCGCGACATCACGAACCCGATCCCGCCGAGTATCACCTCGATCACCGGCTTGGCCGCCCAGGTCCATTGCAGGCCGGCATAGGCATCGACCGTGCTGATCGCCCAGGTGCTCAGAATGGTCGTGCAGATCCACATGATCGCGAATCGCGCGAACTGCCGGCGCCCGACCCGGGTGTCGTCGCCGGCGAAGGTGAAGCGGCCATTGAGCCAGAAACCGAGCAGCGCGCCGCAGATGCGGCCGGCGAGGTTGGCCGCTTCCACCGGCATGCCCAGATGGCTGAGCCCGACCATCACGCCCCAGTCGAGGAAGTACTGCAGCGCGCCGAACAACAGGTAGTTGCGGCCTTGCCGGCCCAGGCTCACGCGTGGACCTCCGGGCGAACCAAGCAGGGACGGCGCGGCCGGACAGGGGGGAGTGCGGTCATCCGCGCATTCTAGCCAAGCCAGGCTGTACCATCGCGCCCATCACCCACCGGCACGACGGAGCGGCGGTTTGCGCAGCGCGGTTCTGATCCCCTGTTACAACGAAGCCCGGACGGTGGCCAAGGTGGTCGCCGACTTCCGCCGGGTCCTGCCGGACGCGCAGATCTGGGTGTTCGACAACGCCAGCACCGACGACACCGCCGCGATCGCGCGCGCCGCCGGCGCGCAGGTGCATCGGGTGCCGGCTAAGGGCAAGGGCAACGTGGTGCGGACGATGTTCCGCGAAGTCGACGCCGACGTGTACCTGATGGTCGACGGCGACGACACCTACCCGGCCGATCACGCGCTGCTGCTGCTCGAGGACATCGTCAACGGGCATGCCGACATGGTCGTCGGCACTCGCCTGGAATCGCACGATTCGGGTTCGTTCCGGCGCTTTCACGGCTTCGGCAATCGCCTGGTGCGCTGGAGCATCGGCAGCCTGTTCGGCCAGCCGGTGCGCGACGTGTTGTCGGGCTACCGCGCGTTTTCGCGCCGCTTCGTCAAATCGATGCCGGTGTTGTCGCGCGGCTTCGAGATCGAAACCGAGATGACCGTGTTCGCGATGGCCAACGCCTTCGTGCTCAGCGAGCGCACCGTGCCCTACGGCGTGCGTCCGGAAGGCAGCGTGTCCAAGCTCAATACGTTTCGCGACGGCTTCCGGGTGCTGCGCACGATCGGATTTCTGTTCAAGGACTTGCGGCCGCTGCGATTCTTCGGTGTCGCCGCGCTGATTGCCGCATTGGCCAGCCTTGGCTTCGGCGCGTTCGTGGTCCACGAATTCAGCCAGACCGGCGCGGTGACCCATCCCTCGACCGCGGTGCTGGCCGCCGCGCTCGCGCTGACCGCCTTCATCCTGCTCGCGACCGGCCTGATCCTCGACACGGTGAACCGGCGCAGCAACGAAATCCTGCGGCTGATCACCGATCAGGTGGTGCGGTACAAGTCGGATTGAGCGACGCGCTCGGCCGGGCGTACGCGGGTCGCCGTCGCATGATCGCGTCCAACGCTCGCGCGCTCAGGTATCGATGAACGCGAATCCATCCGGCAAGGCTTCGCGACGTTCGCGCCAGTGAGCCGGGATGCCCTCGCGACCAACGAACAACGCCACCACGCCGCCGACGATCGCGCACAGCGTGTCGCGATCGCCGCCGGCCTGGACCGCCAGCCACAACGCGTCTTGGTAGTTTTCCAGCGACTGCCCGCAACACCACAAGGCGTAAGGCACGGTGTCCTGCGCCGACATCTGACTGCCGTTTCCCAGCAGAGCGACGGCATGGTCCAGCGAGGCGACCCGCGACAGCGACTGCGCGCGGACCAGCTTCGAACGCACTTCGCTGGGCGGCAGGGATTGCAGGATCGACGCGAGAAACGACGCGTGCTCGGGACGTTGGCCTTCGCCGCGATAACGCCAGGCCCAGGCCGCGGCCAACGCGACCGCCACCGCGCCGGCGATGCCTTCGGGATGGGCATGTGTAACTTCGGCCGACGCATGCGCCTGGGCGACGACCGCGTCCAGATCATCGGAAAAATAGCCGCCGATCGGCGCGGCCCGCATCGCCGCGCCGTTGCCGTGCGAGCCCTGGCCGCCGAACGAGGATCCGGCGACCTCGCGCCATGGCTCGCCGTTGCCGATGCGTTCGAGCACGCGGTGCATCGATGGCCCATACGCTCGGTCGTATTCGTAGTGCTGTGCCATGCGCATCGCAAGGCGTTGCTGATCGATGGCGCCGCCGTCGGCGAGCACCGCGACGATCGACAGCGACATCTGGGTGTCGTCGGTATACGGCCATGGTCCGGGCGGCACGATGCACTGCGCGAGCCATGGGTCCGACAACGCCGGCTCCTGGAAGAAGCACTGCCCGAACGCGTCGCCGATCGACAGGCCGTCGAGCGCGAGCAAGGCGCGATCCAGTGGGCTCATGGCCGCGCTCATGGCGCCGCCTTGACGCAGATCGGCGCGAACGGCGCACGCGCCAGCGGACATAGCTCGACCTCGGCCAGGCTGTCGCGCACCGGCAGGCAGGCGCCGCCGACCGTCAGCCCGTACAAGGCCATGCGTTCGGCGGCGGGATGGTCCACGCGCACCGGGCGCAGCAGCCACAGCGGGCCGACATGGGTGGCGATGGTGCGTTCGACGCGTTCTTGCAGGCGCGTGCAGCGCTGCGGGTCCATGAAGTTGTTGCGGATCGCCAGCGCCGGCACCTCGCGCGGCAGGAACGCGACCGCGTGCGCGATCGGGTTTTCGGTGCTGGTCACCACCACGCTGTTCTTGGGTAGCGCCGGATAGCTCACTTCGATCATCGGCGAACGGAACGGATCGCGGCCCCAGTTCGGATGCTTGGTCGGCGCGATCACCAGCACCATCGCGACCAGCAGGGCGGTGCGGGGCCGGCGGCCGGCGAACAGGATCGACACCACGCCGACGATCAACACCGAGAACAACAGTTCCAGCGGCAGCAGATAGCGGTAGATGCTGTACATCGCCAGCCACCCGAAGTAGCTGACCAGCACGAAGGCGAGCAACGGCCAGCGCAGGGCGAAGCGGATGGGCGCATCGTCGTTCGCGTCGTGCGAGCCGCTCGCGGCGGGTACTTGCACCGGCGTCGCCGCCGCGCCGCGCGCGCGGCCTCGCCACACCCAGATCGCGAGCGCGATCAAGCCCAGGAGCACGCGCGGATCGGCCAACAGCATTTCCGAGAAATCGCGGCTGCGGCGCAGCAGCCGGAACGGGGCGTTCAAATACTGCAGCGTGCCGTGGGGCAGGTAGCGCAGGTCGCGCAAGGCGTCGGGCGCGTAGTCGGGCGAATGGAACCAATGGTTGAAGTAGGGGAACAACGGGTTGCCGTGGTGCTGCCACAGGTACCAACCCCACGGTCCCCAGCACAGCGCCGCGCCGATGCCGCCGCCGAGCGCCAGCGCGCCGATGCGCGCGGGCAGTTGCCGTACCGGGCCGGCGCACAACGCCGCGGCGATGAAACCCAGGCAATAGGTCGCGGCGGTGAGCTTGAACCCGGCCGCCGCGCCGGCCAGCAGGCCGATCGGCAGCCAGATCGCGAACGGCCCGCGCCGTTGCTGCGAGGCGGCCAGCCAGTACAACGCGGCCAACACGAACGCGGCGACGATATGGTCGTTGAAGGTCGCCGCCGTGCCCGGATACACCGCCGCGCCGGTGATGGCGACGAACCCGGCGACCCAGGTGCGGGCGCGGCTGCGCTGCGCCGGCATCAGCGTGTCGAGCAGGCGCAGGCCGAAGAACAGCGCGAGCAGGCTCGGAATCGCCAGCCACACGGTGATCGGCACCCCGCCGACGCCGGCACGGACCATCAGCGCGAACGGCAGGTCGACGATGGGGTTGTGCCAGGTCTGCATCTGCGCCGCCGCGATATCGCTGTCCAGCCGTCCTTCCATCCAGGCCAGCGGCGTATACAGGTGGTAGTTGCGCAGGTCCCAGTTCGCGTCCTGGCGCAGCACCACGACCGCGATCACGGTAAAACACAGGGCTACCAGTGCGGAGGTTCGCCAGGCAGCGCGGTCGGTGGGCATACAGGGTCCTTGAACGGCGAGTTGCTAAGATTCGTCCTCGACGGGGGGCCCGCGTCAAGCAACCGAATGTAAGGAAGATTTCAACCATGGCTCATGAGTCGATGAACCAGCTGCACATCGTGATTCTCGCCGCTGGCGAGGGCAAGCGCATGAAGTCGGCGACGGCCAAGGTGCTGCAGAAGATCGCCGGCCGGCCGATGCTGGCGCACGCGATCGAAACCGCGCGGGCGCTGGGCCCGGCCGGCATCCACGTGGTCTACGGCCACGGCGGCGAGCAGGTCCGCGCCGCGTTCGACGGCCAGGCCGACCTGCACTGGGCCGAGCAGGAACAGCGCCTGGGCACCGGCCACGCCGTGCAGCAGGCGATGCCGGGCGTGCCGCAGGATGCGCGCGTGCTGGTGCTGTACGGCGACGTGCCGCTGATCACCGCCGACACCCTGCGGCGGCTGCTGGCCGCCCCGGGCCGGCTGGCGGTGCTGGTGGCCGACATGGACGACCCGACCGGTTACGGCCGCATCGTCCGCGACCCGGAAGGCCGGGTCGGCCGCATCGTCGAGCACAAGGACGCCGACGAGGAACAGCGCGAGATCCGCACCGTCAACACCGGCATCCTGGTCGCCGACGGCGAACCGCTGCGGCGCTGGCTCGATCGCCTGGGCAACGACAACGCGCAGGGCGAGTACTACCTCACCGACGTATTCGCCGCGGCCGCGGCCGAGTACAGCCCGGCCGAGATGGTGCATGTCGCCGATCCGGTCGAAGTCGAAGGCGCCAACGATCCGTGGCAGCTCGCCCAGCTCGAACGCGCCTACCAATTGCGCGCCGCGCGCGAGGTCTGCGTGCAGGGCGCGCGCCTGGCCGATCCGTCGCGTTTCGATCTGCGCGGCACGCTCAGCGTCGGCCGGGACGTGGAGATCGATGTCGACGTGGTGCTCGAAGGCCGGGTCGAACTCGGCGACGGCGTGCAGATCGGCCCGTTCTGCCGGCTCCGCGACGTCACGCTCGCCGCCGGCACGCTGGTGCGCGCGCATTGCGATCTCGACGGCGTGGTGGTCGAGGGCGCGGCGGTGATCGGCCCGTATTCGCGTCTGCGTCCGGGCACGGTGCTCGCCGACGGCGCGCATGTCGGCAATTTCGTCGAGACCAAGAACGCCCGCATCGGCGTGGGCAGCAAGGCCAATCACCTGACCTACCTGGGCGATGCGGTGATCGGCGCCGGCGTCAACGTCGGCGCGGGCACCATCACCTGCAACTACGACGGCGTGAACAAGTCGACCACCACGATCGAGGACGGCGCCTTCATCGGCTCGAACTCGTCGCTGGTCGCGCCGGTCACGATCGGCAAGGACGCGACCATCGCGGCCGGTTCGGTGATCACCCGGCCGGCGCCGGCGGGCGAGCTGAGCATCGGCCGCGCGCGTCAGTCGACGGTGGAAGGCTGGAAGCGGCCGGTGAAGAAAAAGCCGCAGGACTGATCGACGGTGGGGCGCGTCGCCGCGTCATGGCCGTTCGCCGGAGAGAGTTTGGGAAGCCGGTTGTGCTTCCCAAACTCGGGTAGAACCTCGCCCGTGTCGCGGCGAGTCATGCATCGGGCCGCCATGAACCAGGGCGATTGCCTATCGACGCGCGCACCGGGCGCGCGCCGCTACGATCGAAATCACGGAACGTATTCCACCGACGCGGTGCTGCCGGCTTGCGCCTTGATGATCTGGGTGTAGTAGCTGGCCGCGGCGCTGGTGCTGAGGAAGGCGTTGGGCGCCCAGATCATCACGCCTTGATAGCCGCCGCTGGCGACGTTCGCCGCGATCGTGCGCGCTTGCGAGGCCGAGCTGAACTCCGGCGAGATGCCGAGGAACAAGTTGCTCTTGAGCATGCCGTAACCGACATACGGCGTGAGATAGCTGACGCTGCCGCCGTACGTCATCTCATAGCCTTCGGTCAGCTTGGTCGCCGCGTTGTAGGGCGCGGAAAAATACTGCGAGTCCGACCACAGCGCCTTGCTCAGGGTCTTTCCGGAAAAGCCCGAATTGCTTCGGATCGCGCTGAGCACGGAATAGAACGCACTCGCGTTGCCCGAACAGGTGGAATACTCGTCGTCGACATTGATGCCGTTGAGACCGTAGCGCACCACTTCGGCCACCATCGCGTTGCCGAGCTGGCTCGCCGCGCTGGCGCTCATGTTGCACGACCAGCCCGCGTTCTGGTGATTGCCCAGGTACGAGATCTGGACCTTGATTCCCTTCTGCTGCAACGCCCTGACGATCGCGATGTTGTTGTCCAGGATCGTGCTCATCTGCGAGTTGTAGTACAGCACCGGCGTGTTGGGGCTGCTGCCGTTGATGTTGGCGGCGAACAGAACGAGGTCGGAAAAGAACGGCTTGCCGGTGCCCTTGACGATGAAGCGCCCGACGTCGCTCACGTTTTGCGGCGATGGATTATTCAGGAATACGACATTGCGCGCGTCGGCGGCGGAACTCGCGACAAAAGCCATTAAACCAGCTGCGAAAAGCGTAGATTTGCTAAGCATTGGCGAATCTCCTGTTCCATTGTTTGGAAACTGCATTCGATTTGACGGGTGCACACGGACCGTGCCGATTGGGGTTCGTGGTCGTCATATCCAGAAACGAATGCGAGGGCCACTCCCCTACCGTCGCCAAGCATCGTCGTCACGCTTGCGTCTCGATGTGATCGCGTGGGCAACTTCGAACAGATCGCGAACGAAGCACTGTCGATGAAAGCCATCGTCGCAGCCATCCGCGCGCCGCGATGCGACAAGACGTTCTTTTTACGTACGACACAACGCACAACGCCACGGCCGGAGCCGTGGCGTTGTGCGTTTGCTTCGATCATTCGCCGCGTTCGCGGCGACGCGTCGTCGTTCGCCCGGGCTCAGCGCGTACCGCCGCCGGCCAGCAACTGCTCGCCGGTCAGCCAGTACGAATCGTCCGAGGCCAGGAACACCGCGATCGAGGCGATGTCGTCGGGCTGGCCGATGCGGCCCAGCGGCGTCTGCGAGACCGCCCAGGCCTGGAAATCCGAACCGATGAAGCCGGCCGAGTGGGTGCCTTCGGTTTCGATCATGCCGGGGTTGAGCGAGTTGACCCGGATCTTGCGCGGGCCGAGTTCGCGCGACAGCACGCCGGTGATCGCGTCGACCGCGCCCTTGGTGCCGGTGTAGACCGCGCTGTCGGGCGGGGTGATGCGGCTGACCACCGAACCGATGTTGATGATGCTGGCGCCTTCGCCCAGATGCTTGGACGCGGCCTGGGTGGTCAGCAACAGGCCGAGCACGTTGACGTTGAACTGCTGGTGGAAGTGTTCTTCGGTGATCTCGGCCAGCGGGCCGAACGCGTAGACGCCGGAGTTGTTGACCAGCACGTCGAGGCGGCCGAACTGCTTGACCGTGGCGTCGACGATGGCCTGGGCGTCGGCGCTCTTGGACACGTCGCCCTGGACCGCGACGGCCTTGCCGCCGGCCGCTTCGATGGCCGCGACCACCGCGTCGGCGCCGGCCTTGCTGCTGGCGTAGTTCACCGCGACCGACGCGCCCTGCGCGGCGAGCGCCTTGGCGATGGCCGCGCCGATGCCCTTGGATGCGCCGGTGACCAGCGCGACTTTGCCTGCGAGTTTGTTGCTCATGATCGATGAAGTCCTGTTTTGGGGGATGAAGCGGAGGTTAATTCCAGTAGTTCAGAACATATGAACTATGGAACTTGAAGTCAAGGGCCTTTAAGATGGCCGCATGAAACCCCTGGTGCATCCAGCGATCGAGGACATCACCGTGGAGGGCATCCTCCATGCGCTGTCGGACCCCGTGCGCGCGGCGATCTACGCGCAGATGGCCGGCGCGGCCTGCGCGATGAACTGTTCCAATTTCCTCCAGGTCAGCGACCGCAGCATTCCCAAGTCGACCCTGTCGCTGCATTTCCGCGCGCTGCGCGAGGCCGGGCTGATCCGCAGCGAGCGGCGCGGGGTGGAAATGCACAACACCACCCGCTGCGCGGACGTCGAGCAGCGTTTCCCGGGGTTGATCGGCGCGATCCTGTCGGCGCACGGCGCGCAGGCGGTCGAGCGCGCGAAGCTCGCCAAGCGCAAGGCTGCCGCGGCCAAGTCCAGATCGGTTTGAGCCTGGTTACCCGCAGCGTTCGCGCTTGAACGCTGCGCACCTGAAAAAAGCCTCACCGACGAGTGCATGCAGGCGATGATCCGCGTCGCTCGCGGCGGCGTCTATCCGGATCGTGCGCAGCGGCGAATCACGCAACGCGGACGGCCCGACTCAGTCGGGCAACACCATCGACACGCACAGGCCGCCGCCTTCGCGATTCAACAGCGCGATGCGGCCGCCGTGGGCCTCGGCGATCTCGCGCGCGAGCGCCAGGCCCAGGCCGGTGCCGTTGCGCTTGGTCGAGTAGAACGGCAGCAGCGCGTTGGACAGCACCGAGTCGTTCATGCCGGTGCCGCGGTCGAGGATGTCGATGCGCCAGGCGTCCTGCACCCGGCGCAGCTGCAGGCGTACTTCCTCGGGCGCCGAGCCCGACTCGTGCGCGTTCTTGAGCAGGTTGATCAGGCATTGCTCGAGCTGGGCCACGTCGACGCGCGCGATCGCGTCGCCCTGGATGCCGTCGAAGGCGAAGTCGACCTGGCTGCGCAGTTGCTCCACGAAGCGCGACCATTCGATCGGCTCCAGCCGCGGCGCCGGCAGTTTGGCGAAACGCGCGTAATCGCGGATGAACCCTTCCAGATGGCGCGCGCGGTCTTCGATGGTGGCCAGCGCGGTCGGCAGGCGATCGTACTGGCCGCGACGCAGCAACTCGGCGCCGGAGTGCGCAAGCGAGGCGATCGGCGCCAGCGAGTTGTTGAGTTCGTGGCTGATGACCCGGATCACTTTCTTCCAGGTCTGCACTTCCTGCCGGCGCAGCTCGGCGGTGAGCTGGCGCAGCAGCACCAGTTCGTGGGCGCGGCCGTTGAGGCGGAACACCCGGCGCGAGAGGTGATAGATCTCCTCGTTTTCGATATCGCCGACGGTGAACATGCCGTCGCCGCCGCGATCGAAGGCTTCCTGCATCGGCACCGGCGCGCGCGCGAGCAGGGCGGCGAAATCCTGGCCTTCCAGGCGCTTGCCTTCGCCCAGGGCTTTGCGCGCGGCGAGGTTGCCGTGGATGATCCGGCGCGAGGGATCGACCAGCAGCATCGCCACCGGCGTGTTCTGGACCATGGTGTCGAGCAGCAGTTCGCGCTGGACCAGGCTCAGGCGCTGCTCGCGCAAGGTGTCGCCCAGGCGGTTGTGGCTGGCGACCAGTTCGCCCAGGTCGCCCTTGCCGTCCCAGTGGAAGCTGATCGAGTAATCGCCGTCGCGGTAGCTGGCGACCGAGCCGGCGAGGGCGCGGAACAAAGAATTCATCGGCGCGAACGCGCGCCGCACGTGATAGACCAGCAACGGCGCCAGCACCGCGAGCACGATCGCCAGCACCAGCCAGCGATTGCCGATCCACTGCGACAGCCACAGCGTCGCCGCGGCGCCGACCGCGAGGTACACCAGCGCGATCGCGCTGAACACCAGACTCAATGGGGGACGGCGCATGCTCATGTCCTCAGTCGCGCTTGATGCCGAGTCTTTCAAGACGTCGGTACAGCGCCTGACGTGACAGGCCCAGTTCGCTCGCGGCCTGGGCCAGGACGCCGCCGGCGCGTTCCAGCGCGGCTTCGATGGTGGCGCGGTCGAGTTCGTCGCCGCCGATCGCGATCGCCGGCTGCGCGGCGGCCGCGGGCAGGCCGAGGTCGGTCACGCCGATGCTGTCGCCGCGCGCCAGCAGGGCCGCGCGCTGCAGGGTGTTGCGCAGTTCGCGCACGTTGCCGGGCCAGGCGTGCTGCAACAGCGCGCGCTCGGCGTCCTCGCTCAGGCGCTTGCCGGCGGCGAGCGGATTGTCCTGGAGGAAATGCCGGGCCAGCGGCAGCACGTCGTCGCGGCGCTCGGCCAGCGGCGGGATGTCGATCTGGATGGTGTTGAGCCGGTAGTACAAATCCTCGCGGAAACGGCCGTCGCGGATCATCGCCGGCAGATCGGCGTTGGTCGCGCTGATCACCCGCACCTTGACCTGGCGTTCGCGGTTCGAGCCCAGGCGTTCGAAGCGTCCGGTTTCCAGCACCCGCAGCAGCTTCATCTGTCCGGTCGGCGGCAGGTTGCCGATTTCGTCGAGAAACAAGGTGCCGCCGTCGGCGGCTTCGAACTTGCCCTCGCGCATCTTGTTGGCGCCGGTGTAGGCGCCGGCGTCGGCGCCGAACAACTCGGCTTCGATCAACTCCGTCGGCAGCGCGCCGCAGTTCAAGGTCACGAACGGGCCGGACTTGACCGAAGAGTTGGCTTGCACGATCTCGGCGATCTTTTCCTTGCCGGCGCCGTTGGGGCCGGTGATCAGCACCGGCACGTCTGCGCGGGCGACGTGGCCGGCCAGTTCGACCACGCGCGCGAGTTGTTCGGAACCGAACACCAGCCCGCGCAGGTCGTAACGCGCTTCCAGGTCGCGATGCAGCTTGCGGCGTTGCTCGTGCAGGCGCGAGACCTCCCGCGTGCTCGCGCCCAGTTCGAGCAGGTTCTCGACGCTGGCCAGCAGTTTCTGATCGTCCCAGGGCTTGGCCAGGTAATCGGCGGCGCCGGCCTTGGCCAGGTCGACGGCGATGTCCAGGTGGGTCCACGCGGTCAGCAGGATGATCGGCAGGTCCGGGTGGCGCGCGCGGATCGCGCGGAACAGCGCCACGCCTTCTTCGCCGGAGGTGGTGTCGGCGGTGAAGTTCATGTCCTGCAGGACCAGGCCGATGTCTTCGCGCGCCAGCGTGTCCAGTCCGGCTTCGGGCGACTGCACGGCGATCACCTGGATCTCGCGCAAGCCGAACAGCAGGTCCAGCGCGGTGCCGACCGCCGGGTTGTCGTCGATGACCAGGACCGTGCGCATCTGGGTTCCGTGTGGAGTGGCCGCAGTGACGGCGGCCGAGTGCGGTGAGTATGCCAGCGGGGGCAGGGGGCGGTGAATTGCGCGTGGATCGCGCACTGCGTGGTGTGTGGCGTGTTTGCTGGGGTTGCGCGGCTTGCGGCCCTCACCCCGGCCCTCTCCCGCGGGGCGGGAGAGGGAGCTAAGCGCGGTTTCGTGTTGCGATTATTTTTTGCTGTCGGCCTGCGCCGGCACCGAGGCGATCCAGCGATCGATGCGCAGCTCCAGTTCGTTCAAGGGCAATGCGCCGCCGCCGAGGACCTGGTCGTGGAACGCGCGGATGTCGAACTGTTTGCCGAGTCTGGCTTCGGCGCGCGCGCGCAGTTCGCGGATCTTCAACTGCCCCATCTTGTAGGCCAGCGCCTGTCCGGGCCAGGCGATGTAGCGATCGGCTTCGGACTGGATGTTGGGTTCTTCCATGTCGGAGTGATCGCGCATCCACTGCACCATCTGCTCGCGGCTCCAGCGCTTGTGATGCACGCCGGTGTCGAGCACCAGGCGGTTGGCGCGAATCAGTTCCTCGGACAGGCGGCCGAAATCGCTGTACGGGTCCTGGTAGAAACCGATCTCCTTGCCGAGTTCTTCCGAATACAGGCCCCAGCCTTCCATGAAGGCGGTCTGGCCGGTCAGGGTGCGGAATTTCGGCAGCGCCGGCAGGTCGCGCGCGATCGACAATTGCAGATGATGGCCGGGCACGCCTTCGTGATAGGCGACCGCTTCGATCCGGGTCAGCAGGCGCTTTTCCGGCTCGCCGGTGTTGACCGTGATCAGGCCCGGGCGCTTGCCGTCCGGCGTGCCGGGCATGTACTGCGCGGCCGAGGCTTCCTTCTCGCGCCACGCCTCGACCGACTGCACCTGCACCTTGGTGGTCGGCAGCTTGCCGAACAGTTCGGGCAGGCGCTTGTCCATCTGCGCCAGATAGTCGCGGTACAACTGCAGGATCTGCTCGCGCGAGCTGGCGTGGCGTTTGGGATCGGCGGCGACCGCGCTGCGCATGGTCTTGAGGTCGGCGTAGCCCAGGCGCTTGGCGATTTCGGTCTGGGCCTTTTCGATCCGCGCCACTTCGCTCAGGCCGAGCTGGTGGATCTGCTCGGGCGGCACGTCCAGCGAGGTGAACTGTTCGATCGAGAACCGGTACAGCGCCTCGCCGTTGGGCACCGCCCACACGCCGTATTCCTTGCGGCCCTTGGGCGCGTACTCCTTGCTGACGAACTCGGCCAGGCGGCGATAGGCCGGGCGCACTTCGTCGTTGACCGCGGCGAGGATCTGCTTGCGCAGGCGCTCGCGTTCGGCCGCCGGCACGCTGTCGGGGAACTTCTTCAGCGAGCCGGCGAACACGTTGTCCTCGCCGGCGCTGTCGGCGATGCCGTTGCATTGCGCGGCGACCTTCTCCAGCAGGTACGAGGGCTGCATCAGCCCGTCCTTGGCGCCCTGGCGGGCGACTTGCGTGACCTGCTCCAGGATGCGCGGGATCTCGTGCAGGCGCTTGAGGTAATCGTCGTACTGCTGGGTGTCGTTGAACGGGAACGACTTGACCATGATGGTCAGGAACAGATGCGTGCCGTTGAACTGGTCCAGCGGCATTTCATGGAACTTGAGCGCATAGCCGCGCAGATCGTCCTCGAGCCACAGCAGCATCAGCCGGTGGTTGAGCAGGTCGCTTTCAGGAAAGCCGCGGGTGTCGACCGCCTTGAAGCGGGCGAGCAATTCCTTCGTATCGCGGTTGTGTTTGGCCGCGCCGGCCAGCGAGAAATCGCCCCAGGCGGCGTTGTAGCGGTAGTCGCCGAAGAAGCTGGCCTGTTCGGGCTGCTCGCGCATCAGGCTTTCCCACTGCTCGTCGATCAGCGCGTTGAAGGCTTTCAGGCGCGCGGCGACATCACTGGCCTGCGCGGCGTCAGCGATGGTGGCGTCTGCGTCTGCGTCTGCGTCTGCGGTCGCGGTGGCGGGCGCGGCCTGCGCGGCCGACAGCAGCGTGGCGCCGAACAGCGCGGCGGACAGGACGGTCGACAATGCCGTGCGCGACAGCGAACGGCGCTCAACGCGGTGGGCGGACGAAGGGCTCATGAAGGGGCTCCGTGTGGCGTTTGGGGGCAAAACGAGGGCGTGTTGCCCCGATCCCGTCCGGCGCGAAGCCGGACGGGGCATAAGGTCATGGATACGGCGAGCGCGGCATCGGTGGCGCAGCTTGCCTGAGTCACCCCTCGCGGGCTGCTGACATTTGCGAGCCGCGAGAGGTGACGTTAGTAACGCGCGAAGCGGAGATTCAGGCCGATCGCGTCGCCAGCGCCGGCGGCACCATCGCCGCGCGCTTGGCCGGGCCGTACACCGCGATCTGGCCCAGCGCCCACAGGCACAGCGCGCCCAAGGGCAGATACAGCGCGGGCAGGCGCGGCAACTCGTAGTACTTCATCAAGGCCAGATTGATCGCGAACGCCATCGCCATGCCGAGCACGATGCCGATGCTGGTCAGCAGGAAGTTCTCGGTCTGGAAGTAACGCAGGATCTGGCCGCGGGTCGCGCCCAGCGCGCGGCGCACGCCGATCTGGCGGGTGCGTTGCTGGACCCAGAAACTGGCCAGGCCGATGATGCCGAGCGCGGTGACGATCAACAGGGCGATGCACACCGCGCTGAGCAGCCAGATCATCGAGCGATCGGTCTGGTAGAACTTGTCGGCCATGTCCTCGACCCGCGCGTTCCTCGCGCTGAGGATGCGCACCGGCCCGTTCTTGACCAGCGCCTCGCCGGCGCTCTTGAGCACCTGATCGCGCTGCGCGGGGTCCACTCGCAGCAGATAGATGCCGGCGTCGTAGCCCATCTCGATCGGGAAGATCACCGAGAAATCGCCCATACCCGGCTTGATCCAGTCGTTGGGACGCAGCAGGTGTTCGACCACGCCGACCACGCGGGTGGGTTCATCGCCCCAGGAATAGAACACCTTGCCGACCGGGTCCTGGCCGGGGTAGAGCTTGTCGGCCAGGGCGCGGGTGATGATCGCCGACGGCACCGCGACGTTCGCGCCGGGCTCGCGCAACTTGGCGTAACTGATCATCTCGTCGGCATTGAAGTCGCGACCGGCGACCAGCTTCAGCCCCAGGGTCTTCACGAATTGCGCATCGCCCAGGTAGGTGGACACGCTGGCGCTCGCGATCTTCTGGTCCGAGGTGAGGTTGACGCCGCTGTTCCAGGACGAATCGCCGTAACGCACCTGGTTGGCGATGCTCACCGACTTGACCCCCGGCAGCGAACGCAGCAACGCGAGGTCCGAACGGGTCAGCGCTTCGTTGTCGCCTTGTTCGTTGATGCCGCGCACTCCCACGCGCAGCAGTTCGTTCTCGACCATGCCGCTGGGGCTGTTCATGCGCGCGATGCGGCTCTGGATCAGGAACACGGCGTTGCAGATGATCGCGCAGGTCAGCGCGACTTCGAACACGATCAGGGCGGCGGCGGTCTTGTGCCGGCGCAACGTGGTCAGGATGGGGCGGATGTCCATGCGTGGCCTCACTGGCTCTTGAGCTGGATGGCGGGCGTGACCTGACAGGCACGCCAGGCGGGCAATAGCCCGGCCAGTACGCTGGCGACGACGGCCAGGGCGAAGGTGGTCAACAGCATGGTCGGGTCCAATCGGGCCAGCGCGGCGTAACTGACCGGCTGTTGCCGCACCGCCCACAGGCCGAGTTGGGCGAGCACGAGGCCGAGCAGGCCGCCGGCCAGGCCGATCGTGCCGGCCTCGACCAGGCACTGGGCGAAGATCGCGCCGCGGGTCGCGCCGAGCGCGCGGCGCACGCCGATTTCGCCGGAGCGGCGCAGGAACTTGGCCAGCAGCAGGCCGACCGTGTTGAGCAGGCACACCAGCAGGAAGCCGAACGCCAGCCACACCTGCAGGCGCACGTCGCCGGGCACCGCGCGCTTGAAGTCCAGCCACTGCATCACGTTGTCGAGCTTGGGCGCGGTCGGACGTTCGAAGCGGCCGGCGGCGCGCTGCTGGGCGCTGTAGTTCTCCAGATATTGCTTGTACGCGGCGACCTTTTCCGGCGTGCCCAGTTCGACCCAGTACTGCAGCCAGGCGCACTTGGCGTTGACGCTGCGGTTGCCTTCCTTGTCGAGGTTGTTGTCGCCCCAGCAATCGATGTTGCCTTGCGGGTTCATGCGCACATCGCGCGAGGCGGTGAACGGCACGAACACTTCCTCCGGTTCGCCGAAGCCGCGTTCGCCCGAGGTCAGATCGTAGAAACTGGGCTGCGGATGCCACTCGTCGATCACCCCGACCACGCGGAATTCGGCCCGGTCCAGCCAGATCGACTTGCCGACGCTGTTGCCGCCGCCGAACAGGCGGTCGTTGAGCTTGGTGCCGATCACCGCCACCCGCGCGCGGCGTTCGTCGTCCTCGCGGCTCCAGGCGGCGCCGTACTTGAACGGCACCTGGAACATCGGGAAGAAATCGGCCGAGGTCAGGCGCGAGTCCTGGCGGAACGGCGGCAGGTTGTCGCGGCGCGGCTCGATCGCGATGTTGCCCGAGGACATCATCGCCTGGCGGTCGCCGCGCGCTTCGCGCAACAGCGTTTCGGCGTCCAGGCGGCTCATGTCGTCCTGCGGTTCGTCGCCGGGGGTGTAATTGTTCATCGCGCGCGCGTCCAGGCGCGGGTGAAACACTTGATGGCTCTTGCCCGGCAGCGGATCGCCGGAGAGCACGTAGAACACGGTCAGGGTGGTCATCGCCGCGCCGATGCCGAGCGCGATGGCGAGCACCATCAGCGCGGTCAGCACGGTGTTGCGCTTGAAGCTGCGCAAGGCGAGCTGCAAGTAATAAGCGAACTGGCTGTTGCCGGACATGCTCGCGACCTCAGGCGTGGGTGGTGTCGACGACACCGGCGGATGGTGCCTCGTCCATGGCGGTGCTCATCGGCGTGGGCGCGCGGACCAGGCTGGGCTCGGCGGTCAGGTCGGTGGCCATGCCGTCGACGATATGCACGTTGCGCTGCGCGCGCGCGGCCAGTTCCGGGTCGTGGGTGACCATGATGATGGTGGTGCCGGCGGCGTTGATCTCCTCCAGCAGTTCCATCACCCCGCGCGCCATCTGCGAATCGAGGTTGCCGGTCGGTTCGTCGGCGAGCAGCAGGCGCGGGGTGCCCGCCAGTGCGCGCGCGATCGCCGCGCGCTGCTGCTGGCCGCCGGACAGTTCGGCCGGGTAGTGCTTCATGCGCGAGCCAAGGCCGACCTGGGTCAGCGCCTGCTCGATGCGCTGCCTGCGCTCGGCCGCCGGCATGCGCCGGTAGCGCAGCGGCACGTCGCAGTTGTCGAACAAGTTGAGGTCGGGGATCAGGTTGAAGCTTTGGAAGATGAAGCCGATCTTCTGGTTGCGCAGGCGCGAGCGCGCATCGTCGGACAGGCCGCGCACGTCTTCGCCGTCGAGCTTGTACTCGCCGCCGGTAAAGGTTTCCAGCAGGCCGGCGATGTTGAGGAAGGTGGTCTTGCCCGAACCCGAAGGCCCGGTCACCGCGACGAATTCGCCGTCGCGCACATGCAGGTCCAGCGAGCGCAGCGCGTGGGTTTCGACGAGTTCGGTGCGGTAGACCTTGGTGACCTGGCGCATGTCGAGCATGAGGGTGGGTTCCTTGAACTTGTAGTGGTGCGGGTAATGAGTGTTTTGGTTTTGTCGCGGCCGCTTTGCTTTTCGCTCGTCATTCCCGCGAAGGCGGGAATCCAGAGACTTCAGAGTCATACCTCGGTTAAGCCCTGGATTCCCGCCTTCGCGGGAATGACGAGCTAAAGCAGAAGCGGGAACCGCAGGGTGTCGGTCACCCCTCAACGCACCACGAACATCGGCAGCGCGCAGGCCGCCAGGTAGCGTTGGATGCGCGGCGCGCGCCGCACCGCGGTTTCGGCATTGGCGCTGCGCGCGTCGCCGGCGTCGCGGACCTGATCGAAATCGATCAGCTGGTGCAGGCGCAGCGGCACCGCGTCGGCCAGTTCCTGCGAGCTCCACTGCGGGTTGAAAGCGTCGTTGCGGTCGGTGCGGGTGTCGGTGCTGTGGTTGGCTGCGTTCATGATCATTCTCCAGAGATACGGATGGTTTCGGCGTTGGCGAACTGGTCGCTGCCGGAGACGACGATGCGATCTCCCGGCTGCAGACCCTCGAGGATTTCCACGTTGCTCAGGCTGCTCACGCCGGTGCGGATCGCGCGCCGGGTGGCGACGCCGTTGGCGACGACATAGGCGCTGGTGCCGCCGGACTGTTCCAGGAACGGGCCGCGCTCGACCATCAGCGCGTTGCGGCGGGTGTCGAGCACGATGCGCGCGCTCAGGCGCTGGCTCTGGCGCAGGCCCGGCGGCTGCTTGTCCTTGAAGCGCAGGCGGCTGACCACTTCGCCGTTGACCACTTCGGGCGAGACCGCGGAAATCTGCGCCGCGAACGGCTGGCCGTTGCCGCTGGTGATCTGCGCCGGGATGCCGATGGCCAGATCGCGGGCGAAGCTTTCGGGCACCTTGATCTCGACTTCGAACACGCCCAGGTCGACCACGCTGAGCACCGGATCGTTGATCGCCACGTTGGCGCGCTGGGCGACCTGGACCTGCCCGACCTGGCCGTCGAACGGCGCGCGCAGGGTCAGCGCTTCGACCTGGCGCTGCGCTTCGACCGCGATCGCGCGCTGGCGATCGGCGAGCAGGCGCTTGTTGCGCGTGTCCAGGTTGGCGCTGCGGCCCTGGCGATCGATGTCGCCGCGGGCCTGGTTCAGGCCGATGTCGGCCTTCTTCAATTCGTCCTGCGCCTTGGCCACGTCGACCGCGGCCATCGCGCCGCCTTCGAAGGCGCGCTGATAGCGTTCCAGGTCGCGCTGCGCGGCGACGCGTTCGATCTGCGCCTGGTCGAGTTCCTTGCGCGCGGTGGAGCGCGCCAGTTCGCCGTCGAGTTCGGCGCGGCTGGCCTCGGCTTCCAGGCTGGCCAGGGTGGCCTGCTCCTGGGCGAGCTTGCTGCGCAACTCGGGGCTGTCGATCTCGGCCAGCACCTGGCCCTTCTTGACCACGTCGCCGGCGACGACCTTCAGATCGACCGAACCGCCGGCGATGGCGTACAGGACCGGGCTGTTGGCGGCGATGACGCGGCCGTCGGCGGCGATGTCGCGGACCAGGTCGCCGCGGGTGACCTGGGCGATGCGCAGGCGGTCGGCGCCGATCGACTGGCTGCCCGCGCTCCAGCCCGACAGCAGCCACGCGCCCGCGCCAAGGGCGATCACGCCGGCGCCGGCGCCGAGCACCCAGCGCCGGCGATTGCGGCCCTGCACGGTGGCTTCGGCGACGCGGTGATCTTGGGCGGCGGTGTCGCGGATGCTCATGGACGGTGGACTCGACAGTGGGTGCTTGCCTATACCCAAGCACAACCCGTGCCAACTTTAAGTTATTGATTTTCAAGGGCGGACACCGCCGTCCGGGTGTCCGTCCGGACGGACGCGATGTCCGCCGGACGTGCCGGCAACGAGGCCCGGATAGAATTGGGGTTCCCCCCTGTAGGAGCAGCCCCAGCATGTGCGGAATCGTCGGAGCGATCGCGGATCGCGATGTGGTACCGGTCCTGATCGATGGCCTCAAGCGCCTGGAATATCGCGGCTACGACTCGGCCGGCATCGCCGTGTTCGACGGCGCGCAACTGCGCCGCGTGCGCCGCACCGGACGGGTCAGCGAAATGGAGGGCGCCGCGCAGGCCGAAGGCTTCCGCGCACAGGTGGGCATCGGTCACACCCGCTGGGCCACCCACGGCGGCGTCACCGAAGCCAATGCGCATCCGCACATCAGCTTCGGCGAGCTGGCGGTGGTCCACAACGGCATCATCGAGAATCACGAAGAGCAGCGCGAGCGCCTGCGCGCGGCCGGTTACGCCTTCGAATCGCAGACCGATACCGAAGTCATCGCCCACCTGATCCACCACCATCAAAAGCAGGGCATGGACCTGCTGGCCGCGGTGCAGTCCGCGGTGCGCGAACTGGTCGGCGCGTATGCGATCGCCGTGGTCAGCAAGCGCGAACCCAACCGCCTGATCGCCGCGCGCATGGGCTGTCCGCTGCTGGTCGGCCTGGGCGAGGGCGAGAACTTCGTCGCCAGCGACGTGTCGGCGATCCTGCAGGCCACGCGCCGGGTGATCTTCCTGGAAGAAGGCGACACCGCCGAGGTCACCCGCGAACAGGTGCGCGTGTTCGATCAGCACGGCAAGCCGATCAGCCGCGAGGTCCACGTCTCGGACGTGTCGCTGGCGTCGCTGGAACTCGGCCCGTACCGCCACTTCATGCAGAAGGAAATCCACGAACAGCCGCGCGCGATTGCCGACACCATCGAAGCGGTGATGGACAACGGCGCGTTCTCGGCGTCGCTGTTCGGCGACAAGGCCGAATCGGTGTTCGCCGGCGTCGAGGGCGTGCAGATCCTGGCCTGCGGCACCAGTTACTACGCCGGCCTGACCGCGCGTTACTGGATCGAAGCCATCGCCGGCCTGCCGTGCCAGGTCGAGATCGCCAGCGAATACCGCTACCGCGCCGCGGTCGCCAACCCGAAGCAGTTGATCGTGACGATTTCGCAGTCCGGCGAAACCCTCGACACGATGGAAGCGCTGAAATACGCCAAGTCGCTCGGCCACGACAAGACCTTGTCGATCTGCAACGTGCCCGAGAGCGCGATCCCGCGCGCGAGCCAGTTGGTCTACTACACCCGCGCCGGCGCCGAGATCGGCGTGGCCTCGACCAAGGCCTTCACCACCCAGCTGGTGGCGTTGTTCACCCTGACCGCGACCCTGGCCAAGCTGCACGGCAAGCTGTCGCCGGAAAAGGAAGCCGAGTTCATCGACGCGCTGCGCCACCTGCCCGGCAGCGTGCAGCACGCCTTGAACCTGGAGCCGCAGATCATCGGCTGGGCCGATCGCTTCGCGCCCAAGCAGCACGCGCTGTTCCTCGGCCGCGGCGTGCATTACCCGATCGCGCTGGAAGGCGCGCTCAAGCTCAAGGAAATCTCCTATATCCACGCCGAGGCCTATCCGGCCGGCGAACTCAAGCACGGCCCGCTGGCGCTGGTCGACGCGGCCATGCCGGTGGTGGTGATCGCGCCGAAGGACAGCCTGCTGGAAAAGGTGAAGTCCAACATCCAGGAAGTGCGCGCGCGCGGCGGCGAGATGTTCGTGTTCGCCGACCTCGACAGCCACTTCGGCGAATCCGAGGCGGTGCACGTGATCCGCACCCCGCGCCACGTCGGCGTGCTATCGCCGGTGGTGCATGCGATCCCGGTGCAATTGCTGGCGTACCACGCGGCGTTGGCGCGCGGCACCGATGTCGACAAGCCGCGCAATCTGGCCAAGGCGGTAACGGTGGAATGACGCGGGCGCCGGTCGCGACTATCGGCGCTTCGAGCTGACCGATAGTTGCGTCCAGCACCTCGGTGCGGGTGGGGGCCCGCACCGATGGCGCGTACAACACGTCGGCTCGTCCATTGCGTGCTCGACATGGTGCTCATGACGAAAGGGCTCTTCGGAGCCCTTTCGTTTGATTGCCGCTGCGGTAAAAACACAGCGGCGTGCTGGCATGGCTGTTGCTGCTCAGCGATCAGCCGGCGTAATAGCCCGGCTGATCGATATCGGCGAGCAGGCTGGGGCCTTGCGGGGTCCAATCCAGCGCTTCGCGGGTGTAGGCGCTCGATACCGACATGTCTGCGCCGGCCATCATGGCGAACCAGCCGAAATGCTCGCGGTCGCGCGACTCCACGGGCAGGCCCAGGCGCTTGCCGATCGTTTCCGCGATCGCCTTGAACGCAACGGCTTCGTCGGCGACGGCGTGATAGACCGGCGAGGTCACGCCGCTCTCGAGCGCCAAGCGGTACACGCGCGCCGCATCATGGCGATACACGCCGGACCAGTGATTGCCGCCGTCGCCCAGGTACGCCGACACGCCGGTCTGTTTCGCCATGCGGACCAGAATCGGAACGAAGCCGTGATCGCCGAGGCCGTGCACCGATGGGGCGAGGCGAACGGTCGCGGCGCGCACGCCTTGTTCGGCCAGTGCGCGCGCGGCGCTCTCGGATTTTCTCGGCGAACCCGAGTTCGGCAGATCGGTTTCGTGCGCGCCGGGCGGCAGTCCCAGCAACCCCGAGGTCACCAGCAACGGCCGCGCCGACCCTTGCAGCGATGCGCCCAATGCCTCGATCACGCGCCGGTCCTGCTCGCAGTTTTCCGCGAAGCGGGAGAAGTCGTGATCGAACGCAGTGTGGACGACGGCGTCGGCCGCTTCCGCAGCGCGTTGCAAAACATCGATGTCGGCGAGCGTGCCTAGAACGGCATGAACTCCGCTCGCCGCGAGCGCGGCAGCCTTGTCTTGGCTGCGGACCAGGCCGGTCACCTGGTGTCCCGCGCCGATCAGTTCATCGACCACCGCCGAGCCGACCCAGCCAGTGGCTCCGGTTACGAATACGTGCATTGCGATCTCCAAAACGAAAGGATCAGCCAAGCCGCATCGACAGCTCGACGTCGTCGGCGAACGGAACCGACAGATAGCCGCTGCCGGGCGCGCGCACGCGCTGTAGGTAGTCCGGGCAATAGTCGGCGTTGTCGGCGACGATCATCGCGCCCGGCGCGAGATGCGGTTCGATCAGATCGAGGATGTCCGAGTACAGGGACTTGGCGCCATCGAGCAACAGCAGGTCGATCGACGGCGGCAGGTCGCGGCTCAGCGTTTGCAGCGCATCGCCCGCGCGAATCTCGATCAGGTCGCCCAGTGCGCTGGCGTCGAAATGCTCGCGCGCCTTGGCGACCTTGGACGGTTCGAATTCGCTGGTGATCACGCGTCCGCCGCCGTTGTCGCGCAGCGCCGCGGCGAGGTGCAGGGTCGAGATGCCGAACGAGGTGCCGAACTCGACGATGGTCCTGGCGTGAGTGCTGCGCGCGAGCATGTACAGCAAGGCGCCGGTTTCGCGCGAGACCGGAAGCCACAGGTCTTTCAGGCGTCCGTACAAATCCAGGTATTCGGTCTTGCTGCGCATCAGGCGTTCGCGTTCGTCGCGCGAAATGCCGCTGAAGGCCGTGCTGGTCACGGCATCGGCCTGGTCGAACAACTGCGCCAGCAACGGCGCCAGAGGGGAAGCGGTCAATGTGGTCATGGGGGTTCTCGGATCGTGGCTGAGCGCCTTGCGACGCGTCTTGAAAAATGCGACTAATTCGTCGTGTTGATAGAATACGATTGATCCATCTCATTCACTATTCGCATTTCAAAGCGAGCGTTCCAGCGCCATGACCGAACGATCAACTCCCAGGATTTCCTCGCGAAAACAGCCGAAACAGAGCCGCTCGGCTGGCCTGGTCGCGGCGGTGCTCGAAGCGGCGGCTCGCGTTTTGGCCGAGGAGGGCGCGGCCCGTTTCACCACCGCGCGGGTCGCCGAGCGCGCCGGCGTGAGCATCGGCTCGCTGTATCAATACTTCCCCAACAAGGCCGCGATCTTGTTCCGCCTGCAAACGGACGAATGGAAGCAGACCACCGACCTGCTGCGCCTGATTCTCGAGGATGCCGCGCAACCGCCGCTCGTGCGATTGCGCGCGCTGGTGCATGCCTTCGTGCGTTCGGAATGCGACGAGGCGCAGATGCGCGGCGCGCTCAACGACGCCGCGCCGCTGTATCGCGATGCGCCCGAGGCGCATTCGGCGCGCGCCCGCGGCGAAAACACTTTTCAGAAATTCATGCGCGAAGTCTTGCCCGATACATCGTCGGCGAAGCGCAAGCTCGCCGCAGATCTGATCATCACCACGCTCAGCGCGGTCGGAAAGCAATTCTCGACCACCGCGCCGACGGCCGCGCAGATCAAGGTTTACTCGGATGCGATGGCGGACATGTTCTGCGCATACATCGCAACTGTTGCGCGGGACTGAGGGTTCGGCCGGTCGATCCGGCGACCGGCAACCGGCGGACGCTCGCCGGCTCGCTGCGAGCGACAGTCGGACGACTGACGGCCCTGGCGGCTACTCGGCCATCGGCGACTGCAGCCGCAACCCGCCGCATAGGTGACGCCCATCGCGGATTGCGTTCGCTGCGGCGCGCGCGGCGGCTTTTGCCCGGTCGTTTCTGCAAAAATCCGCGCAGCGGCGGATGCGTGGTGATCACACCGCGATCGCGGCACCGGCGAATGCCCGGCGTGGTCGGCTCGTCTGGTTCGAATGTCGGCGTGTGCGATCGCGCCCGCCGAAACTGCATCGTCCGTCATCGCCGCCGAGCGCCTTCGCGTCGCTCGATCCGTCGCCTGTTCGTTCGAGTCACCCAGGAAGGAGTACGAAATGGAATTCGAGTCGACCCTGCTGCGATCGCGCACCTACACCGGCGTGCTCGCCGCGCTGCAGCAACAAGGCATCGACGGGCGCAGCCTGGCGACCTTGGAGCAGGCCGGTGCGCGCGACACCGGGCGCGTTCTCAGCCTGTTGCGTGACTTTCCCGGGCTCGCGGCGAACGGCTTGGTCGACGCGCCGCGGGTCAGCTTCGCCCTGAGCCGTTCGTTCGGCGGCGCCTACACGCGAATGAATGCCGCGCTGGCCGCGATCGAGCTGGAGCCGCGGCGCGACGACAGCCGATTCCGGCGCGGTGCGCGACCGCCGGCGAATTCGCCGTGGCAGATCGGCGAAGCGGTGCCGCTCGATGGCGACGACACCGCGGCGCCGGGCGTTGCGTATGCGCAGGTCAGCCAGATCGCGCCGCTGGACGTGCGCGCCGGCCTGCCGTGGCCGGTGCGCTACCAGGGCAACCGCGGCACCTGTGTCGCGTTCGCGGTGGCGGCCCTGGTCGAACTGGAAGCTTGCCGTCGCGGTGAACGCCTCGATCTGTCGGAGCAGTTCCTGTACTGGGCGATCAAGACCCACGGCAACGACGGCCTGCCGAACCAGGACGGCACCTGGCTGCGGTTCGCGCTGGCGGTGCTCGCCTCGCACGGCATCGCCGAGGAGGCGTTGTGGGAGTACGAGCAGCGTTTCGATCCGGGCAACATCAGCCACGGCGGTCCCGGCCTGCCGTCCGCCGCGATGCTGGACGATGCATTGACCCGCTCGATCCGCGCCGGCGTGCATGTCGACGCGCCGGTCGCCGCGGCCGTCCCGGTCCTGGAGCTGTTGCAGCAGGGGCGGGCGGTGGCGGTCAGCCTGCCGGTGTTCGTCGACCCGATGGGCCGCGGCCGCAGCAACTGGGACGCCTCGATCGCGGTGAACCTGGGACAGGTGCTGGACCCGCCGCCGACCGCGGTCATGGACGGCGCGCACGCGGTCTGCCTGACCGGCTTCGCGGCCGACCCGGACGAGCCGGCCGGCGGCTATTTCATCCTGCGCAACAGCTGGTCCGAGCGCTGGGGCGCCAACCTGCCGGCGCCTGGGGTCCACGGACCGGAGCCGGGCTATGGACAGGTCTCGGCGAGCTATGTCGATCGCTATCTGTTGGAGTACGCTGCGCTCTAAACCCGGTTCAGCTTGTCATCTGCCTTGGGGGTAGGATAGGCCGCATGAAAATCGTCAGCGACAGCCTGCTGCACACCACCTCCGACGACCTTGGGGTCAGGGTCGTCGACGAGGTGTTGCACGCACCGCCGGAGCTGGTCCGGTTGTTGAACCGGATCGGCATCAAGGACGCGGCTTACCTGCCGTCGGTGGTCGAAGACATGCCGAGTCTGTTCGTGCAGGAACTCGGCATCAGTCGCGGCAGCCTGCGTTCGATCCAGGAGGCGTTGTCGGACCAGCTCGAACAACTGACCGGGCCGATCCGCAACGATTTCGTGATGCCGCCGCTCGGGGCGATGATTCACCGGGCGAAGAAAGTCTAGACAAGGCCCGCTCCGGGTAACGCGTTCGGCTGGTGGGTTCGCCCGGTTCGAATGAAATCTCGCAACTGTCGTCGCCCTTCGCACGATGCAAGCCATCGATCGCGACTGCATCCACGGTGGTGTCGCGCGACCCGCCGACGCCAGCCGATTGCTTTCAACATCATTCACGCCGCGTATTCGCTTGATCGAATCGGCGCTGTACGATCCGTGCGCAAGGAACGAATCGGACTCGGAGCGCACATGCGGCTGCATTGGATGATCGGAATGTTGTGGGCGGCCGGGTGTGCGTTTGCGCCGGCCGAGGCGGCCGAATCCGTCGCCGCGAAACAGCGAACTCCCGATCGGGCCGCGCAAACTCCGCCGGCCGCGACGTCCCTGCCCGCAGCGGCATCGATCGTGTGGAAAATCCACAGCGCCAGCGGCGCCTACCAAGGGCAGGGCGACGGCGATCCCAGCGATGCGAAAGGCGCGAGCGTGCGCTTGACCGGGCCGGCGCAGGCCAAGCCCGGCGAATCCGGCAGCGCTTCGATGCGTATCGATGCCGCGGCGTTGCGCGGGCGTCGGCTGCGGTTGTCGGCGCGGTTGACGGTCGATACCGCGCCCAAGGGCGCCATGCTGTGGATTCGCGCCGATGGCGCCGACAAGAAAGTGCTGGCGTTTGCCAACTCGCAGCGCGATCCGGTCGCGGGCGAACACGCGTCGGCCGCGCGCGAACTGGTGTTGGACCTGCCCGATGCGACCGAGCAGCTTTTGTTCGGCGTGGTACTGCTCGAAGGTGGACAGGCGACCGCGACCGATCTGCGCCTGATCGATGAGGGCCGCAGCGTCGGCGCGCGCGAGGTGTTCGACGTCGCGATCGAGGCGATCAAGGCCCGCGCATTGCATCGCGACCGCATCGACTGGGGCAGGACCGACGCGGAATTGCGCGCGCGGCTCACCGCCGACAGCGGCGCCTCGGCGGCCTATCCGTTGCTGCGCGAATTGATCGGCGCGCTTGGCGACGGCCACAGTTTCTTGATGCCGCCGCAGGCCGCGCGTGACAACGCCGGCAGCGCGAAGCGAACCTTCGAACCGGTGGTCAAGCCGCTCGCCGGCGCGATCGGCTACGTGGCCGTGCCGGGCTTCTCCGGCGGCCGCGACGCCGACCGCGACGCGTTCGCGCGCGGGATCGTCGAACGCATCGGCGCGCTCGCGCCGAACGCGTCCGCGGGTTGGATCGTCGATCTGCGCGGCAACAGCGGCGGCACGATGTGGCCGATGCTGGCCGGCCTGCGGCCGCTGCTCGGCGCCGGCGGGATCGGCGGCAATGTGCCGGCGCCCGGCCAGCCGCTGCGGCCGTGGCGGCTGGAGCAGGTCATGCCGAACGCGGCGACCTGGCCGCAACCAGATTTGAGCGCGGCCAGGGTCGCGGTATTGATCGGGCCGGGCACCAGCAGTTCCGGCGAGGCGGTGGCGATCGCGTTCAGCGGCCGCGCGCGCACGCGTTCGTTCGGCCAGCCCAGCGACGGCCGTTCGACCTCCAACGAAACCATCGCCTTGCCCGATGGCGGCACCCTGCTGCTGACCACGGCCACGTTCGCCGATCGCAGCGGCAGGCTGTTCGGCGGCAAGATCGAGCCGGATGTGACGGTGCCGGGCGGCGACGGCAGCGGGGCCGATCCGGTGCTCGCGGCGGCGCAGGCATGGCTGGCCGGCGGCGAGTCGCGCGCACGCTGAGCCCGCATTGATCCTGCGTTGATCCCACACTGATCTTTGCCGAACCCGCCCCCGCAGCGGGACGATCGGCGCCGCAAGCGCACCGGCCTTCGCGCCGCACCCTCGCATCCGGCCACGACCTCGCCCCCGCGCTCGCCACGGCCCGGCGAGCAAAAACGTTTCATTCCTGAAATGTCCTGCCCCGCGTTGCACGCTCGTTTACTCGGGGGTGATCGGCGCGGACAGCGCATCGATCCACACCAAGGACCGGACCGGGCGCCGCTGCGTTCGGCCGAACAGCGCGCCGCGCTGAACTTTCAAGGAGAAACGCATGCCGCTGGGTCGACTGCTCAATATCAACCAGGTCCTCGCCGGCATCCGCCCGGCGCCGGCCGCGCAGCCGATCAAGCTGCCCGGCGGGATCGTGGTGCCGCCGCCGGTCGCGCCTGCGGTCGTGGTCGCCCCGCCGGTCGCCCCGCCAGTGGCCGCGCCCGCGCCGGCCGTGCGCGTCGCGCCGCCGTTCATTCCCGGCGCGGTGCGGGTGAATCCGGCGATCCTGCGCGCGCAGCCGGCGATCGTCGCGCAGCTGGAAGGCCGCACCCTGCGCCCGCGCTTGAACGACCTGCGTCCGGACCTGTTTCCGATCAAGACCGGCGGCGGCTTCGGCCGCGCCGAATCGCAGCATCCGATCAGCCCGACCCAGACCCCCGACGACCGCTGCCTGTTTGAGAGTCCGAGCAACCCGCAGCAACGTTACTGGCTGCCGCGCTATCGCCTGCGCAACGCCAACGGTCGCTATGAGGTCACCGTCGCCGAAGGCCAGAACGGCCTGTGGGCGGTGAGCCTGGGCCTGGAAACCTATCCCGCGCCGGAGATCGCCGATGCCGCGCGCACCGCGCAGATGCTCGAGGTCACGCGCAGCGCATCGGTGACCTATCGCGTGCCCGGCACCGCGATCGAACAGCGCCTGCCCGCCGGCGAAGTGCAGAAGGACGCGACCGGCTGCGTGGTGATGCTGCAGCTGAGCCTGGCCGATCGCGACGGCCTGCTGCGCGCGTTCATGAGCAACGACGCGCAGTGCAAGCTGGTGCTGTCGCGCGGTTTCACCGTCGCGGTGCCGTTGCCGGCGGGTAGCGCGTCGCCCGACGTGCCCAAGCGTCAGCTGATGATGGTCAAGGGCCAGATGCAGCTCGCGCGCGCGCCGCTGGAAAGCGCGCAGCTGATGTCGCGCGCGGCGGTGGTCGACGCGAGCATGGTATCGAAACCTGCCGCGTTCGACCCGGGCATCGCCGCCAAGATGACGGCGTCGGTGGCGCCGATGCGCGCGGTCGGCATCAAGCCGCCACCGATCTCGCCGCGCATTGCGATCTCGACGATCAAGGCGCGCCGCTTCGACGGCACCCCGATCATCGTCCAGCCCGAGCCGATGCCCGACGACGTACCGCCGCCCCCGCCGCTGCCCGCGGCGGAAACGCGCTACGAAATCTCCAACCAGGTGCAGGACTGGGCGGTCGCGTTGTTCTTCGAACCGCAACTGCATCCGTACCTGTACCCGGCCGGCAGCGCCAACGGTCCGCAGGCCAGCCGCTGGGTCGTGCATGCGCTGCGCTATCCGGCCGGCAGCGGCCGCAGTCACGCGTATTTCCAGGACTTGAACGATCCGGCCCGCATCTTCTACCTGCCCGACGCGTTCAAGCTCGCGCGCCGCAGCGAGGCGCCGCATGCGCCGTCGCTGGTGTTCCAGGTCGACCAGGGCGACAACGCCGAGCAGGTGATGGTCGACCTGACCTGCGAAGTGCGTCCGGTCACCGACGGCGAGCGCCTGCTCGCCGCGCGCCGCGAGCTGGCCGACAAGGTGCCGGCGAGCGCGGCCAATCCCAATCGCGAATTCGAACTGCGCCTGCTGCGCGCCAAGTCGAGCCTGCAGATGGCGGTGCTGCGCAACGGCGCGGTGCGTTCGGAAACCGTGGCCGCGACGATCGACTGGGACAACGGCTTCACCGTCAACGAGCGCTTCGAGTTCAAGGATTTCCAGGACGTGTTCGGCGTGCTGATGGCCGCGTCCAATTCCAACCTGCTGCAGGGCAGCGTGGTGGTGACCACCGGCATCAACGAGAACGTGATGGTGCCGGTCAAGCTCAACTTCGCCGACATGGAAGGCGAGTTGTTCCAGTCGATCGAGACGCCCGATCCGCAGACCGGCGCGGTCGTGGTCAAGCTGCTCAACGCGACCGAAAGCAAGCTGCGCATCACTCAACTGCCGACCTGGATCACCCGCGGCGAAGGCCTGGTGGTCGGCCGCATCGACGGCCTGGACCTGAGCCAGCCGGTCGAGGTCGAACCCGAGCAGAGCCTGCAGTTCACCGTGCAGCCCACCGACACCTTGAGCGGCAGCGCGCCGGCCGATGCGATCTTCAACACCGCCTCGGTGCGCAGCATCCCCGACGGCGAGGCGATCCTCAAATACACCCTGGACGACACGATCGACCAGGAAACCGTGCGCGCGGTGACGGTGATGACCGCGCCGGAAGTGCTGCAGAACATCGCCACCGGTTCGTCGGGCGGCGAGATCCTCAACATCATCGTCGAGTTCCGCGGCAACCGTCGGGTGGTGCTCGGCGCGGCCAACCAGAGCGTCGACATCGACGTGCCGGTGCCGCTGATGGACATCCTGTTGCGCAAGGACAGCGAAGGGTTCTACGAATACCGCCAGACGGTGGTGTTCAAGTCCGGGCAGAAATCGCCGACGACGCCGTGGCGCCGCGACGATTCGGGCGTGCTGTTCGTGACCGCGGTCTGAGCCATGTCCTTTTCCGGCCATCCCGATTGGCGCGCGCCGATGCAGATCGGCGAACGCGTCGCCTATGCCGCCTACGATCGCCCCGGCGCATTCGTGTTGCCGCCGACCCAGCTGGCGGCGCAGACGCTCGACGAATCCCCGCCGCTGCGCCTGGACATCTTCCAGCAGGACCGCGGCAGCGCCGGATTGGAGCGTTACTCGATCCTGTCGCTGGCGCTCGCCGCGCAGTTCGGCCTCGACGCCGCGCGCCAGGCCGCGTTCGACGCCGCGCAGAACGTAGCCCTGTCGCCGCTGCCGGTCGAAGGCGGCTGGCTGCGCTTGAACGCGGTGCAGGCCCTGGACTTGCCTGCATCGCTCGGCGAATTGCTGCCGCTGGACGCGGCGAGCCTGGGCTCGATGGGCCTGGCGCTGCGCATGGACAGCGCGGCGACCGATCTGTTCGTCGCCGCCCTGCAGCGCGGCCTGCTCGCGATCGGTGCGCAAGCCTGGCTGCGCGTGCGCGGCGTCGCCGATCGCCTGCCGCTGACGATGAGCTTCGATCCGGCCGCGTTGCTGACGGCGATCAAGTCGCTCGGCAACGGCGCGGCCACCGTCGATCACGCACTGCTGCGGCAACGGTTGATCGACGCGCCGCAGACCCTGGGTCTGGGCCTGGCCGCGACCTCCGGCGACATCCTCAAGCAGCCGCTGGCCGATGCGGTGCTCGATCGCATCGTCGCGCGCTTCGCCACGCCGCAGCCGTCCGCGGCCGATGCGCCGACCGGCGTGCGCCTGGTGTTCGACGAAGCGGCGATGCGCAGCGGCACGGTGCAGTGGAATCTCGCCGAACCGCTGCTGACCCCGCGTCTGTTCGCGATCGAAGCCGATCCGCTCGGTCCGCTGCGCACGCTGCCGGCTGGCGAACTGCACGACACCGTGGTGCGCCGTCACGACGTGCGCGCGCTGGCCAGCGGCTGGCGCACGGTGACGGTGCGGCCGAACCTGCCGCAGCGGCGCATCGGCGTGGTCTCGACCCAGGTCGAACTGCAACTGCCGGCCAAGCCGCCGGCGCGCATGTTCACGATCAAGACCAGCACACCGCTGGCCGCGTCGGATCGCCCGATCAGCGTCGATCTGCGCCTGAGTCCCAAGGAGGCGCTGAGCTATCAATGGCAGACCACCGCGGTCGTGCTCAGCGACGGCCGCGCCGAATCGATCAAGGGGCCGGTGCGCAAATCCGAGCGCGAGCATCTGCTGATCGACGCGGAGGATTTCGGTTTGCGATTCGTGCCGGTCGAAGCCGAACCGGCGTTCCTGGCCCAGGCCGATGTCGAGGTCGAATGCGTGGGCACGCGCAAGGGCCGGGCGTGGTCGGTGCGCGGCGTGCTCGACGATGTGTCGCCGAGCCTGGCGTTCGCGATTCCGGCCGATGTCCAGGACGCGCAACTGCGCGCCAGCGCACGTTCGCGCCAGGACGGCCGCAGCTGCACGATGGCGCCGGTCGACGCCGACAGTCTGCGTCTGGACGCTTTCAGTTTCGAAGGCAGCGGCTCGCGCGAACTGGAGCTGAGCTGCGAATTCGACGACGCCGCGGCGCAGCTTGTGATCGAAATAGCACCGGAAGACGGCACCGAGCAGCCGGCACGACGCCGCCTGCTGAAATTCACCCGCACCACCCCACGCACGCATTGGACCTGGCTTGCGCTGTCGCCGTTCCGCTCCGGCTATCGCTGGCGCTGGACCGCGCAGTCGCCGTGGTCGGAGGTGCTGCAACCCGATACGCCGCTGCGACTGCGCAGCAGCGATGCCTCAAGGACGAACAACGGAGCAGGGACATGAGCTCGAACGAGAACGCCGCCGCCGATACCGGCGACGGTTACGAAAATCTTCGCGGGGTATTGGTCGCGCAGGGCGCCGACGCGACGACCTGGTACTACCGCGCCGCGGCGCCGACGCTCGCCACCGGCGCCGACGGACGCATCCAGTTCACCTTGATCAACGCCGGGCCGATGACGATGTTCGCCTGCACCGGCATGTGGGGCGTGGCGACCGCGACGCTCGATGCGGTGCGCGCCGATCTGGCCGCGCGCGCCGGCGTGCCGGTGGCGCAGTTGAATCTGCTGCCGGCGCCGGTCGAGGTCGGCGAGGTCAGCCTGATGCTTGGCGACGGGCAGGGCGCGTATGTGCTGCTGGGCAAGACCCGTTCGTCGGGCACGCCGCCGTACCACGCCGCGTTCAACATCATGCTCGACGCCGATCAGGCCGCGCGCGTGCGCAAGGCCTTGAGCGGCGAACGCGGCTGGCTGGAGTTGCGCTACGCGATCACCGCCGCCGCGCCGACCCGGCACACGGCCAGCCACGAGACGAGCGAAGCATTCGACGTGGATGTGTCGCTGCGTAGCGGCGACGAGCAAGCCGACGCCGGCTTGAGCCTGCGCAGTCAGATCCGCGCCTACGCCGAACGCGGCCAGGAGCAACAGCAAACGCAACACGTATCGGCGGACGCCGCGGACTGGGGATTGCCCAAGCCATGAACGTCCGACCTTGACCGTACCGCGACCGGTTGCGAGCTGAGCGAACGCCGCCACCGGCCGCGTTGCGAATCGCAACGGCGCGATCTTGCGCCAGCGGCGCTTGCCGTGCGATGCAACACAAACGTTCGCGATCGATGGATCGGTCGCGACGGTAGCCGTCCCTTCGGCAAAGACGATGCGGGTCTCTCACGGGCCCGCAGCGGGCGGGTATTGCCTTGTGGTCTTGTTGGAAAACAGCTGAAAAATAGCACTTTTAACGTGTCCGGTACGAAGCGGTGGTGGCGTTCTAAAGATTCGAACCGCACAACGTTCGCCGCGGAACATCGTCGCTGTAAGCGCGCAAGCCAACGCGCGACGCAATCAAACGAACTCAGGATTTATC